>JAPPEG010000050.1 GCA_028875345.1 Gemmatimonadota bacterium | reverse complement strand
GAAAGGTGCCGATCAGGTTTTTGCCCAGCGCGTGGTTGACCCCTGTCTTGCCGCCGATACTCGAATCCACCTGCGCGACGATAGTCGTAGGCACCTGCACATAGGGCACGCCGCGCAAATAGGTGGAGGCCACAAAGCCCGCCATGTCGCCAACTACGCCCCCGCCGAGGGCCACGACCCAATCGCCGCGGTCAAACCCGGCCGCGATTAGCTGGGTGAAAATGCCCTCGGCCCCGTTCAGGTTCTTAGCTTCCTCGCCCCCAGTATAAACAATCTCCAACACCTCGAACCCAGCGGCGCGCAAGCTCTCGGCCGCAGGTTGCAGGTAGCGCGCGGCCACAACCTCGTCGCTCACTAGCGCGACCTGCCGACCCAAAGCCAAGTCGCGGCAGCGCGGCCCTAGTTCCCCTAAGATATCGTGGCCGACGAAAATGGGGTATGCAGCCCCTGGGATGTCTAAGTCAATTCTTTGCATAGCTCTCCAGTAAGTCGCGGAGTTGCCCGGCCGTGTCCTCAGGCGTCTGCACCTGCGTGGTGTACAGCTCGATATGGGCTTGGTCGTAAAAAGGAGCGCGCTCGCGGAGTAGGGATTCTATTTTGGCGCGCTGCGCCTGCGGGTCCAACCCGGCGAGCAGGGGCCGGTTGGTGCGGCGTCTGACGCGGGCAAAAATCGTCTCCACGTCGGCCTTGAGGCACACCAAGATGCCAGCGCGGCGCACGGCCGCGACGTTGTCGGCGCGGGTGATCGCCCCGCCACCCAAAGCCACTACGGCATCCGGGCGCTGGCAGGTTTCGAGGACGCAGTCGCGTTCTAGCTGGCGGAAGTGCGCCTCGCCTTCGTCGGCAAAAATCTCCGCAATGGTCTTGCCGGCGCGCTGTTCGATCATCCGGTCGGTATCCAAAAAGCAACGCCCTAGCTCCCGCGCCAGAATGTGCCCAACCCGGGTCTTGCCCACGCCCATAAAACCAGTTAAAAATACCGGACCTTCCGTCACGGCCCACGTCTCACATTCTTTCAAGGGTCTCAATGCCAAGCAGGTCGAGACCCTGGCGCACGATGCGCGCGGTCAGCAGCGCCAACAGCAGCCGGCTCGTCCGCACCGGCTCGTCCGCACGAAGCACCGGACACTGCTCGTAGAACTTCATAAAGGCGTCGGCCAACTCGTAGAGATAATTGCAGAGCACGTGCGGATAGCACTGGCGCGCTACGGCCGCGACCACTTCGGGAAACTGCAACAGCTTGATGGCGAGCGCATTCTCGGCCCTTTCGCCAATGGCGATCTCACCGCCGAGCTCGCTTTCATCCACGCCAGCGCGGCGGAACATGCTCTTGATGCGGGCGTACGAATAGAGCATGTACGGAGCGGTGTTGCCGTCGAGGGCCAGCATTTTGTCCCAGTCGAACACGTAGTCCGAGGTGCGGTTAAACGACAGCTCCATGTACTTGATGCTGCCAATGCCAATCACGCGGGCGACCTGCCGCCGCTCGGGCGCGTCCATCGTGGGATTTTTCTCGCTCACTTGGGCAAAAGCCCGCGCCACGCCCTCCTCCAGCACGTCCATCAGCTTGACCACGCCGCCAGCCCGCGTCTTGAACGGCCGGTTGTCTGCGCCGAGAATTGCACCAAACTCGTGGTGCTCCAAAGCGGTGGTCTCGGGCGCGTACCCAGCCGCCCGTGCCACCGCGAAGACCTGCTGCAAGTGAAATGACTGGCGCGCATCCACGATGTAGAGGATGCGGTCGGCGGCGAGTGCGCTGGCTCGATAGCGCACGGCCGCGAGGTCGCTCGTCGCATAGAGGTAGCCGCCGTCCGATTTCTGCACGATCATCGGCGTGATCTGGCCGTCCTTGTTTTTGAATTCCTCCAAGAAAACGCACTGCGCGCCGTTGGACTCCACCAGCAAGCCCTTGGCTCGCAAATCCTCGACCACGCGGGGCAAGTCGTCGTTGTACGCGCTCTCTCCCTGCACATCTTCGGGCTTGAGACCGACTCCTAGCGCGTCGTATATGCGCTGGCCGTGGGCAAGCGATTCGTCGATGAATTGCTGCCACATCCGCTGCACGTGCGGATCGCCGCTTTGCAATTTGACCACGTATTCCCGCGACAGGTCGGCGAACGCCTCGTCTTGGTCAAAGCGCTGCCGCGCCGATTGGTAGAATACTTCTAGATCGGCCAATTCCGTGGCCGGATCCGCGAGCTCGTCCATGTGGGCGATCAGCATCCCAAACTGCGTCCCCCAGTCGCCCACGTGATTGTGGCGCACGACCTCGTGGCCCGAAAATTCGAGGACGCGGGCGATGGCGTCGCCTATGACTGTGCTGCGCAGGTGGCCGATGTGCATTTCCTTGGCCAAGTTGGGATGCGAGTAGTCGAGTACGACCTTTTGCGACGCGTCCTTGGGCACGCCGAGTCGCGGATCGGCCAGCACATTTCCCAACTGCGTGGCTAACCACTCGTCCTTGAGTTGGATATTGATAAAGCCTGGACCGGCGATATCCACAGACGCGGCCATGTCCTCTAGATCCAGTTCCTCCACGACCTGAGCGGCGAGCGCGCGGGGGTTGGTCTTCAGTTTCTTGGCCGCGGCCATCACGCCGTTGGCCTGATAGTCACCGAACTCCGGGCGAGTCGCCGGACCGACGAGGGCCGGAGAATCCGCGGGCGCACCCGCTCGGGCCAGTGCCGCGCTAATGCGCGTTTCTAATGATTCGGTTATCATGCGCTATCTATGTTGTTTGTTTTTGTAACGGCCTAAGCGGGGAAATGCTCCAGTGCGGCCGCAATCATCGTCTCGACCGGCGGCTCGATACCCGTCCATATTTCAAACGAACGCGCGCCCTGCCAAGCGAGCATACCCAAGCCATTGATCGCGGAGGCCCCAGCGGCGGCAGCCTGCCGCATGAGTACGGTCTCCAACGGGTTGTACACAATGTCGGCGACCAGCATGTGCTCGTGCAGGCACGATGGGTCCGCCAGCGGCGAAACGTCGTCGCGGGGGTGCATCCCCAGTGCCGTGGCGTTGATGAGCAAACCAGCGTCGCCAATCGGTCCGGTCTCTGCCAGCGACCCGACCCGCACCTTGCCAGCACTGTCAAGATCGGCGGCGAGGGCTGCGGCCTTTTCCACCGTGCGGTTGAGCAGCAGCACTTCCTCCACCTCGTCCCGCGCCAGCAGCGCGTAGAGCACGGCTCGCGCCGCACCACCTGCACCGAGGAGCGCAACCTTGGGTGGCAGCGGGTCTAAGCCGCCATCGGCCTTGAGGCTCTGCACGATGCCAAAGGCGTCGGTGTTGTACCCCACGAGCCGGCCATCGCGGTTGGCAATGGTATTGACCGCGCCAATGCTCTGGGCCTCTGCGGAAATCTCGTCGAGATGCGCCATGACGGCCTGCTTGTGCGGCACCGTTACATTCAGCCCAACTATGCCGAAGGCGCGCATTCCGGCGAGCGCTTGGGGCAAGGTTGGGGGAGCGACGCGAAACGCCGCATACACATAGTTGAGATTCAGCGCCCTGAGCGCGGCGTTGTGCATGGCCGGCGACGCCGTGTGTGCGACCGGGTCGCCGATGACGCCGAGCACCCGCGTCGTCCCGGAGATCACCCCAACAAATCCTCAACGAAGCAGTTGGCAATCTCAAAGGATTCGCGCCACGATACGTTGTAGAGCAAGCGGATGGCGAGTAGGCCGCCACACAACATCACAGCCGCGCACACAAAGAGCCGAAAAATTCCTCTCATATTTAATCTCCTCCAATAGATTGTACGGTCTTAAAAAAATCAGGCCAGATGGGCGTCAAGCACTCGCTGTCTTCGATGGTCAACTCCCCTTCGGCCAACAGCCCGGCCACGGCAAGGGCCATGGTTAAACCGGGATCGCCCTTGCCGTCGAGTTGACCGCCTTGGAGCGGGAAGCCGCCTTTGATAACGAGACCCTCGGGGAACTGGCCAATCCTCGCATCGAGCGAGCGCAGCGCAGCGCACAAATGCTCCACGTGCGGCATGTCTTCGATGTCGCGGATGACCGTCGTCCCCTGCGTCTGGGTCGCCAAGACTGCTAGCAACGCGATCTGGTCGGCGACCTTGGCCGCCCGCGGCCCAGCCACGCGCGTGGCTTTTAACTGGCTGGCGCTCACGTGCAAATCGCACTCGTTTCCCCCTATATCTTCCGCGGTAATCTGCGCCCCAATCTGCCGCAGCAAATCTAAAAAGGCCCGCTGCCTAGACCGAACGACCACGCACTTGATGGTTAGCTCCGACCCCTTGCGGCACAGCGCGGCCCCTATGAGCGGATAAGCCAATTCGAGTTGCCCGGGCACCTCTACATCAGTTGCCTTTAACGCCTGTCCACCCTCGACCGACAACAATTTGCGCCGCTCGACGGCAATCCCGCGCTCGCGCAACAAGCGCTCCACGCGGCTGCCGACTTTTAGCGCGGTCGTCCCCTCGGCAAAGAGCGCGGCCACCATTGCTCCCAGCGCCAGGGCGTCGGTCGGCGGTGCCTCGGAGAGGACGAACCCTTTGGCCTGCTGACCACCGATTACAAAGGTGTCTGCGCTCTCCTGTTCCACGGCGAATCCGACTTGGGCCAGCAGGTTGAGCAGTAGCCGACACCGCTCGGCTTCCGTGCCCAACTTCACCTGCGAGAGAAACGTTTGCCCGGCGAGCATGGGAAGCAACAACAGTGCAGTATCGCCCAACCCCTCTAGGTCGAGCGGTCCCGCTGCGTCTCGAAATCCCCGCAGCCCAACCCCTCGCACCGCATAGGTGCCTGCGCGCTTGGCGATATCAACACCCAACTCGCGCAACAGACCGACCACCCGGTCAGCAGCAATGGGCACATGGCGGACAGTGCTCTTCCCCTCGCTCAATGCAGCCAACACGAGTGCGCGCTCGGCTGGCTCCCGCTCTCCGGGCACCGAGACCTGCCCCGCAATTTTCTTGGCTGGGCTTACGATTGCTGCCATCACCTAGGGTCTCCGCGCCACATACCCGAGCATAGTCAAAATTCCCAGTGCGCTTTCCGCGCTCTCCGAGCTATCAAATCCCAACCGTATCGTCCCTCCCTCGCCCTCGCGCACCTTCATCACCTCAATATCGTTGATGTTTACCCCTTGCGCCCCCAGCGCCTGTCCGATCTCGGCGATGACGCCCGGCCGGTCCTCGGCTAGCACCAAGATCTCGTGCAGCACGTGGATAAATCCTTTTGCATCTCTCGGGATGGATCCCCGAATCTCATTAGCAAAATCAAAATCTGCCTTTAGCTCTTCTGCCTCCAGCCGCCCCCTCACATCCGCGAGCGCGGCGATGTAGCGGTCGATCATCGCGCGGATCTCGTCGGCATTAGTCGCGCAGATATCCTCCCACACCGGCGCGAACGGGCTGGAAGCAATCCGCGTCAAGTCGCGGAAACCGCCAGCGGCCAGCGGCAGGAAGTGGTCCCGCTCGGCATTCAGCCGCCCGACCATGCTCACTAGCGAGGTCGCCATCATCTGCGGCAGGTGGCTGATCGCGGCGACCGCTCGGTCGTGTGCCTCAGCGTCTAGTTCCATCACCCGCGCTCCGACCTGCCGCAAGAGCGCAGTCAAGGCTTGGTAGCGACCGGCGGGGACCTTCTGGTCGGGGACCAAGATGTAGATCGCATTCTGGAAGAGGAACGGATCGGCTGCGGCCACGCCCGCCTTTTCAGAGCCGGCCATAGGGTGGCCGCCGACAAAGTACACCTCGTCGCTGAAATGAGCTTGGGCCGCTGCGACGATACGCCGCTTGGTACTCCCCACATCGGTAACCAACGTCCCCGGCTCGGCAAGCTGACCCACCTCCGCAATCAGCGTGAGAATCCGCTTGATCGGAGTGCAGATAAAGACTAGGTCAGCTCCTTTGAGCGCTTGTCCCAGCTCGTCGTAGCCCCATCCCTCGTCGATCACGCCCAATTCCAGCGCACGGGCGATGGTCGCAGGACGGCTGACGCCCACAAGCTGCCCGCCAAAGCCGGTGCGCTTGAGCGCCAAGCCTATGGAGCCGCCAATCAGGCCCACGCCGACGATGACTGCCCGCCGGAAGAAGGCTAGCTCTCCTCGCATTCGAAGTGAGTGGTTAGTTCGATGAGCAGCCGGTAGAACTGCTCTAGGGCCTCGTCCTTCATCAGCCCTTGGAGTCCTTGATTATAGGCTTTGGCCTTGGCGAATACATCGCGCTCGCGCTCGAGATCGCGTATTGGTTTTCCCGCGGCCTTTTTAATCTGCCCAATCTCGTGTGCGCACTGCATGCGCTCGTTGAGCAGATCGATCATTTGCCTGTCGATACCATCTATGCGTTCGCGCCAGTCACTCAGGTCCATAGCTACTCCCTTACCGATGTCCCATGGCCCGACGGACCGCGTCCATGGTTGCGTCAACGATCGGACGCAGTTTCTCGACACTCTCGGCCAACACCTCGTCTATGTACGCGGGATCCGCCGTCAGTTCCCGATAGCGGGTCTGGATCGGCTCGATCTCGGCGATGACCACTTCGGCCAGTTCCTTTTTTAAGTCGCCGTACCCCTTGCCCGCAAAATGTGCCTCGATCCCGGCGTGTTCCTGACCAGTCAACGCTTGGTAGATTGTCAGAAGGTTGTACAACCCGGGGCGCTGCGGATCGAAGACAATGCCCTGCTGCGAATCCGTCACCGCCCGCATGATCGTCTTGCGCACCTTATCCGGGTCATCTAGCAGACCGACGCTGTGGTACTGGCCCTCGGCGGACTTAGACATTTTCGCGGTCGGATCGTCCAGCCCCATGATCCGCGCACCGACTTGCGGAATGACCGGCTCGGGCACGGTGAATACCTCGCCGAATTGGCGATTGAAGCGCTCGGCAATGTCGCGCGTCAGTTCCACGTGCTGTTTTTGGTCGTCGCCGACGGGCACCTCGTGCGCCTGGTAGAGCATAATATCGGCGGCCATCAACGTCGGATAGACGAACAGCCCTGTGCCGACGCGCTCGCGCCGCGCACCCACCCGATCCTTGAACTGGGTCATCCGCTCCAGCCAGCCCATCGGCGTGATGCAGGTCAAAAGCCAAGCCAACTCAGTGTGTTCGGGGATGTGCGATTGCACGAAAAGGCGGCACTTTTGCGGATCGAGTCCGCAGGCAATGTACAGAGCCACGGCCTCGCGCGTGCCACGGCGCAAAGCCTCCGGGTCGTAGGGCACGGTGATCGCGTGCTGATCAACCACGCAGAAGATGTTGTCGCGCTCCGCTAGGTTGACCAACCAATTGCGGACGGCCCCGATGTAGTTGCCGATGTGGATGTGGCCCGAAGGCTGA
>JAPPEG010000151.1 GCA_028875345.1 Gemmatimonadota bacterium | reverse complement strand
CGATACTCAAGGCAATCTAACGCTCGCCTGTCGCAGCCAAGAGCTAATTTTCGCGATTGTCGAGTCGCATCGGCAGGGTGGAGCGCGGGTGGCCTTGCCGCTGGAGAACCGGGCTTTGTCGATCGCGCCAGATCACTACTAGAGCCGATGCAGATCAGCGTTGTCTCCTACGAGAAACACCGCAACTCGGCACTAGAAGCCGCCGAGCTGGAGTATATCAAGCGGCTCTCGCGGCAAGCGCGGGTCGCGCTCTGCCCAGGCAAGGCGCGGGACAGCCTACCGGACCGGCTGTTGAAAGGGACGTATGTAGTTGGGCTGTACGTGGAAGGAGAGTCGTTCACTTCTGAGCAGTTGGCGCAACGGCTCCAGCGGCTGATGAATCAAGGCCGCTCGCATCTAGTGTTGGTAATAGGAGGGGCCGAGGGAATGCCGGCGGGGGTAGAATCTCAAATACAAGAGCAATGGTCGCTGTCGCCGCTGACTTTTTCTCACCAGCTAGCGCGCCTGCTGTTGTTGGAAGCCTTGTATCGGTCCTTTGATATTTTAAGCGGCGGGCGGTACCACAAATAGCCGCACAGCTTAAAAGTACGTCATCAGCTTGTCCCACAGCCCCATGCGGCCGATGCTCTTTTCAGCGTGGATGGGCACCACGGCCAGCAGGCTGTCGCCTAGCGAGACCTTGAGCTTGCCTAGTTCGTCGCCGGCAGTGATCGGTGCAGACAATTCCTCGGGTAGCTCGAGGTGGCGGACAATCTGGTCCTTCTGTTCGGAGGTGAGCACGGCGACTACGGTGTCTTGAGCCAAGACGCGCACCTCTGGCTCTATTCCCCAGTTGAGCACGATCTTGCCCATTAGTTCGCCGGTCTCGACGATGGGCACGCGCGAGAAGTTATTAAAGCCCCATGTTAGTAGGCGGCGAGTCTCCCGGTTGCGGACGCGCGTGGAGGGGGCTCCCAAGATCACGGAGATTAGGCGCATGTCGTGGCGCATGGCCGTAGAAACGAGACAGGAGCCAGCGCGTCGCGTATAACCAGTTTTTAGCCCATCAAGTCCTCGGAACTGCCCCAGCAGCTTGTTGGTGGCGCGAAGCGTGAACTTGCCGTTGCGAAAGGGCTTGCGGCGGGTAGATGACCATTGCAGTGCCTCTGGGTGGGCCAAGAGCTCGCGGGCGACTTTGGAGAGGTCGTGGGCCGTGCTTAGGTTGCCCTTACCGCGCGGAGTGTTGTCGAGGCCGTGGACATTGACAACACGCGTGTCGTGCATCCCGAGGCTTTGGGCGCGCTCGTTCATCAGTTTGACAAAGCGGGTGGTCGAGCCGCTGACGTGCTCGGCAATGGCAACGCAAGCATCGTTAGCCGAGGAAATGGCCGCAGCCTCCATCAGTTCCCGCAGTGTAAAGATCTCGCCCCGCTTCAAGAAAACCTGAGAGCCGCCAGTGCGCGCCGCACGACGGGAGACTAAGACCGAGTCCTCTAGCGAGACCTTGCCGGCTTTGGCCAATTCTAAAACCACGAGTTTGAGCACCAGCTTTTGGGTGCTGGCCGGCGAGCGCTGTCTATCTGGATGATGGGCAAAAAGGACGGTCCCGCTTTCGGCTTCGAGCAAGAGAGCAGCGGCATACGGCGGTTTCGAGCCGGGGTCGAAGTCGGCAGCTTGCAATGGTACGCAGAATAAACATACGGCAACGTATAGCGAACGAATATACATTATTTCTCTCGCTCAAAAAGCTAATAGGGATTATTGGGGATGGGTCTAAATGTAATAATTAAGGCACGTTAGGTCAATCAAGATGTTGCTCCGCCCATGCGAACAAAGAGGGGACGTTGTTTCGTCCTTTTAGTCAACGAGTGTTTGCTTAGGGGGACCAGTAGCGTAATTTTAGAGCTAGAAAGGACGAGCTATGACTACGGCAACTATACCTCAACTCACGTATAGCGGCAAGCCGGTCGCCATGGATCAGGTGGGCGAACTCCGCCGCTCGGATGATGTAATTAATGATCGAGACGCACTCTGGGAGCGGATGGAAGAAGACGGATATTTGTTTTTGCCGGGATATTTGGATCGGCGCGAGGTGTTGGCGGCGCGGGCCGAATTGTGCGATCGCCTCTTCAAGGCTGGGGTACTAGACCCAATGCGACCGCCCATGGAGGGCGTAGTGGCCACCGGCAAGAAGATCAATCCGGCGGCCACAGGCCCTTTTATGCCCGTTTTAGCGCGCAACAACCCGCCGCTGGACAAGGTCCTCCACGATGGCCCGATGATGGACTTTTACGAATTCTTCTTAGGCGGCCCGGTTAGGCATTACGACTACACTTGGTTCCGCGCCAAGCAGCCGGGCACCAACACGGCGACGACCCCGCATTGCGACATTGTCTATATGGGCCGAGGGACCAAGGCGCTCTATACGTCGTGGACGCCCTTCAGCGACGTGCCCTACGAGATGGGGGGGCTGATGGTGTTAGAGGGGTCGCACAAGAACGAAACCCTGAAACAAGGCTACGGCCAGACCGATGTGGATGCGTTTTGCGAAAACGATGGCCCCACCGCGCGCCAAATCGTCACGGCTGCTCAGCAGCAGGCCCGCGAGCTGACCCAAGAAGAACGCGCACAAATTCGCTGGAACTCGTCCGGGGCCTACTCGCACGACGCGATTGCCGTGCGCGAGGAGCTACAGGGCCGCTGGCTGACGGCCGAGTACCAGATGGGGGATTTGCTGGTCTTCTGCATGTATCTGTTGCACGCCAGCT
This sequence comes from Gemmatimonadota bacterium, assembly GCA_028875345.1. Lineage (GTDB taxonomy): Bacteria > Latescibacterota > UBA2968 > UBA8231 > UBA8231. The sequence continues at coordinate 4,560 of JAPPEG010000151.1, read as the reverse complement.
CAGACAACCAAACGGACTGCATTCGCCTGTCTTCCGATACGCGCTACCAGCGATCCCACGAGCCAATAGACGACCGCTGGATCGGCGACGACCCGCCCGCGCACGGCATCCGCGCCAAGCGGGGCATGGTGTGTTGATCAGTTGACGGACGGGTCTTTGGGGAACACGGAGATGGGGCGATATTTGCCCCCCAAGGAATACATCACGGTTTGCCACATGGTTTCAGGCGTGGACGCGAGGATTATCTCGGGTTGGCCTGGGGCCAAAAACCAAGTACCGGCACTAATCTCGGATTCTAGTTGGCCCGGCTCCCAGCCGGCATAGCCCAAGTAGAACCGCAGCCGCGGCGCGTCGGGTCGGAGGATATCAGCCTCAGTGTACTTGGCATCGAGGTTGCCACCCAAATAGAGGCCGTCAAGGATTTTCGTCCCCCCTTCGACTAAGCCGTCGAGTCGGTGCAAAAAGAAAAGATAGCGCTGATGCACTGGCCCCCCCTGATAGAATATCCGCCCCAACTCTGCACACGCATCTTCGCCACCTGTGATTTGTTGCAGGGAATCAGTCGCATAGCGCCGGATCCGCTTGCCGAGGGGCTGGTTGATCACCAAGCCCATCGTGATGTCTGTTTCGCTATAGTGGGTAATGAGCACGACCGCGCGGTCGAAGGCGAGCGATTCGAGCGCGGGCGTAGCGACCAACAGGGTGCCGGTTTGGAGCGGTGCAGGCATGACAGGTATCAGGCGTAGCGAGTGCTGATGTGAACGATAACAAAGATCGCGCGGCGAGACAACCTGACTCAAAGGTACACCAAGTAGCGGCGGCGGATAGCGTCAAAGGCTTGGCACGCCTCGTCCCAAGCGGCTAGCAACTCGGGGACTTCTGCGCCCGCGTCGAGTGCGCGGCGGGTCTGGTCGGTGCCGGCGAGGCGGTCGAAGTTGTGGATGCCACCGGCCGGCACGCGCCAAGCGAATTCGCGCGGATAGAGCCGACGTACGGCCGCGAGTGCCTCAAAGCCAACGCCGACAGGCTCAAAAGCTGCGCGATCGAGGACGTGGACTTGGACGCCCTCGCAGGTCTCGCCCGCGTACTTGCTGGCCGTCGGCTGAAAAAACACCGGGCGGAAGCCCACCCCGGGCAGCGCTCGGCTGTTGAGCGCGTCGGCTAGGCGCGCACCGTCGATAAACGGCGCGCCAAACTGCTCAAAAGGTTTGGCCGTCCCCCGTCCTTCAGACACGTTGGTCCCTTCGAAAAAACAGGTTCCCGGATAAATCACCGCGGTCTCCGGACTAGGCATGTTGGGCGATGGCGGCACCCACGGCAGGCCGGTGTCCTCCCAGTAAAAGGAGCGTTGCCAGCCCTCTATGGCGACGACATGCAGACCCACGCCGATTTCGTATTCCTCGTTGAAGAGCCGGGCGAGTTCGCCGATGGTGAGGCCGTAGCGCACCGGAATTGGATACTGCCCGACGAAAGAGGCAAACGCTGGGTCGAGACAATTTCCGGCGATAGTTTGGCCGCCAATGGGATTGGGGCGGTCGAGGACGAGAAAGGGAATGCCCGCTTGGGCGCAGGCGGCCATGCTCAGGCTCATAGTGTAGAGATAGGTATAAAAGCGCGCGCCGACGTCTTGAATGTCAAAGAGCATCAGCTCGACGCCAGCGAGCATGGCCGCGTCCGGAGCTCGCACTTGGCCGTAGAGGCTGTAGGTTGGCACGCCAGTGCGCTCATCGGTAGAATGGGCGATGTGCTCGCCATCCTGCGCGGCACCGCGAATTCCGTGTTCCGGCCCGTACAAGGCGACGAGCGTACAGAAATCGGATTGGTGTAGTCGGTCGGCTGTGGATTGCAGACGCGCATCGACGCCTGAGTGATTGGTAATCAGGCCAACGCGTCGGCCGCGGATCAGGTTGGCTTGCGCGAGCAGGCGTTCGCAGCCGAGGATGACGCGGCTCATGGCTCGGGCACGAGCGCGGAGGCGCGCTGGACGCGGCGAGCAAAGTACTGGTAGAGGATGCTGCCCGCATAAACGCCGTCGCGTGCGACTGCTGTACTGCGGATGGCTTGGCTTTGGCGGCGGCGGCGATAGATGTTGCACGGATGCACAAGGCACCAAAGCAAGGCCGCACAAGGGGCCAAGGCACTGGACCACTGGCCTCGACGAAGGTAGTAGAACACGGCCACCACTTCCAGCCATAGGCGCAAGGGCAGCAGCCACAGCAGACGGCGCAACCCCTCGTTTTTGCACAGCGTGATGAGGCTGTTGCGGTGGTTGAAGTACGTCTTGCGGAAGGTGGCCGGAGGCTGAGAGAAGCCCGAGTGGTGAAAGACCATGGATTGCGGCACGGCGCGGATCTGGTAGCCAGCGAGTTGGAGACGCCAGCACAAGTCGATTTCCTCAAAGTGCATGAAGTAATCAGGGTCAAAAAAACCGACTTGGCGGGCCGCGGCAACGCGGAGGAAAAGGGCTGCACCGCAAGCCCAAAAGAGCGGTACGGAGGCATCGTATTGGCCCTCGTCGCGCTCGCAGCGATCGAAGAGCCGCCCCCGACAAAAGGCGTAGCCCAAGGCGTCGATATAGCCGCCGGCTCCACCTCCGTAATCGAAGCGGTCAGGTGCGCTGGCCGAGCGCAGCTTGGGCTGGCAGGCGGCGATTCGGGGATCGCTGTCGGCCATGGCGACGAGGGGAGCAAGCCAATTCGGCTCGACGTGGGTGTCGTCGTTGAGCAGCACGGCGTAGCGGGTGTGGGCGGCTGCCAAGCCTCGGTTGCAGGCCGCGGCAAACCCTAAGTTGCGCTCGTTGGGCAAGATCTCTAGCGCGGGAAAGGCGGCTTTGGCCCGCTGCAAGCTAGGCGCGTTGCCGCCGTCGTCAACGACGAGCACACAGACGGGATAATTGCTGTGTGCATAGACCGAGGCCACGCAGTCGTAGAGCACGTCTGCGCGGTAGTGCGGGATGACGACGGTGACGGCCTCGGTCATGGAGTGGTGGATTGGCGGAGGATGCCCTCGGCCTCGACCAACTCCGGCCGCTCGCCGTATTGCTCTTTGTACTGCTGGAGGATGGCCAGTGCCCCGGCAACATCGCCCTTAGCTTGGAGGGTGGCAGCCAATTCGTAGTAGCCCTCCCAGCGTTTCGGCGCGAGGGCGATGGCTTGGTGATAGAGGCCCACGGCGCGGTCGTAGGCCGAGTAGGGTTCTTGGATCAGCACGCCGGTCAGCGCGATGATATTGTCGTAGGTGGCGGCTGGCTCAACGCCCACGCGCTCGATGAGGAACTGCACGGCGTCGTGGATGTGCTCAATTGCGATGTCGTGCTGGCCGAGTGTACTGAAGTAATCGGCCGCCGCGTAGTGGTTTTCCCAACTCATGTAGATGTTGTCCCGCGCCCACTGCATGAGTTGCGGCACCTCGGCTGTGCGCCCCTGCTCCTCGTAGCTGCGGGCCAATTGCAAGACGCAAGCCCAGTAGTTGCCCAAGAGGCGCTCGGAGTTTTCGTCCTTGTATAAAGACGGATCGGTGAGGCCGCGGAAGCGATATTTTTTGAGCAGATTGCGCTCTAGGGCCGCGTCATCGACGCCGTCTGTAGGCTCGGGTGAGACTTTTACGCTCATGCCGACCATCGTCAGGTAGGGATCGAGGTTGAGCAGGTTGCTGGTGGGAACGGTGATGGCAAAGTGGATGGGTTTTTTCCACTCGTTCCAGGCCAGAATTTTGATGACCATGACGTCTTGGACGCGGAGGATCGGGTACTCGGGGGGGGCGCTCACTTCTACGTCAATTCCCAGTTTCTTTAGCTCCGGCGGCACCTTGGGCTCGGGCCAGTACCGCTTGTAGAAATCGACCATCTGCGTGTCGGTGAGCACTGAGTCGATGAAGTCGTCGGTGTAGCGGATGTCGATGCGCGGCTCGCGGTCCCGCAGTTGCTTGATGTACCAGTTGGTGTTCAACAGACTCAGGTTGACCACTCGCACATCGCGCCGCAATCCTTCTACTTCTTGCAAGAACCACAGCGGGAAGGTGTCGTTGTCCCCGTTGGTGAACAGGATGGAGCCTTCCTCGCAGCTTGTCAGCATGTTGTACGCGTAATCATAGGCGATATAGTCGCCAGTGCGGTCTTGCACGTGATAGAGCCGCGCGGCCACTCCGGCTGGTAGCAGCAACCCAGCCGCGGCCACCGCTAGCACGACCCCCCGATGCTTTCCCCACTGCTGCCGCACTGCCTCCACCACGCCCAGCCAGCCTAACCCAATCCACAGCGCGAACGCCAAGTACATCCCGCCGAACACGTAGTGTCGCTCGCGCGGCTGCGGGTCGGGCATGTTCAGGTACAGCGACAGCCCAAACCCCATCACCAAGAACAGCAGCAACACGCCCCCGAACCGCCGCCAGTCCCGCCGCCCGTGCCACCACAGCCCCCACAGCCCCAGCCCGTACGGCACCAGCGAAATGGACACTGGATCCGGTATATTTATGGTGGCCTTGCGGAATACCTCGACCCGCTCCAGAAGCGGAAAGGGAAACTGCTGAAAGAAGTACTTCATCTGCTGATCCCAGAACTGA
>JAPPEG010000095.1 GCA_028875345.1 Gemmatimonadota bacterium | reverse complement strand
ACCACAATCGGATTCTCCTCGACGACAAAAGCCGTCTTTTGGGCACGCACTGGGAGTGGTTTCCAGATGGGTTATATACCTTCGAGTTCGACGTCCAATTTCAAGACGTCGATCGGCGGTTTGGTGACTTCGCACTTCCTTACACCAACCAATACTATGCCTTAGCAATCCACCGTGCGCCCGGCCTCTCCGCCGCCGTGCAAATCCAGCGCACCTCCGACGAGTTGGAAACCGGAGCCGATCCCTCCGGCATCACGTGGTGGCGCGGCCTCAACATCGGTGCCGACATTGGCGAGGGCCACATCCTCAATGTTTTCGCCGGCCAGCGCCGCTCGGGGCTAGCCTGCACGGCCGGCATCTGCTATGAGGTGCTAGGGTTTAAGGGCGTCGAAGTCCGGCTGCTCAACCGCTTTTTCTGATCCGCAGATGAGCGCAGATGTTGCACAAAATCTGTCCCTACCTAAGCAGCAGTAGCTTGCGGACTTCTCTGTACTCGCCGGCTCGCAACTGGTAGAGGTACACTCCGCTGGTCAACTCATGCCCTGCTTGGTCGCGACCGTCCCAACGCACGGAAAACGTCCCGGCCGCGCTAGGCCCTTGGACGAGCACGGCCACTGGCTGGCCGAGCAGATTGTAGATCGCCAGCTCGACTTGGCTCGGCTGTGGCAGGGCGAAGCGGATTACCGTATTGCTGTTGAACGGATTGGGCGCGTTCTGGGCTAGCGAAAAGGCTTGGGGCACGGACGCCTGATCGGATGTTTCCACCGCCGTTTCCACTGGTTCCTCCACTTCCTCCTCGATAGGAGGTATGTCGGCCAACGCCAGCAGCACCTCGTCGCGGAGTTCTTCCGTGGGGATCAGGGAAGTGGTCTTGAAGCGGATGAGGCCCTCGTGGTCGATGATGGCAAAGGTCTGATAGGATTGCCCATAATCGCTCGCCATTTGGCTGGCGTTCAGCAAGAGGGGCATGGTCACGCCCTTGCCTAAGCGCCAGCGGGTGTTCACCTGTTCAGCGGTGCCGTCCCACACATCCGCCCCTAGGGCGACAAAGCGCTCGTCGGCAAATTCTTGCCAGATTTCTTCGAAGCTCTCGGCACGCGAGAGACAGGCCGGTCAGCTATAGCCCAAAAAGAAAATCAGCACGACTTGGCCCTCGAAGTCGCTCAGGGCGGCTTGGCCGCCGTCGACCCGGTCTAAGGCGAAATCGGGGGCCGGATCCCCTACTCGTGGTGCTGCGTCTAGGGCAGAGACTCCCAACACCGCTAAAGTTGCCAAGTGCAACAAAGGTTTGTTCATAACCAACCTCCTTAGGTTTGCCGTACGAACTTCTGAATGCGGTGGTCAGTTTGCACTTCACCTACGTACAGGTCGCCGCGGGAATCCATCCAGATGCCGTGGGGACAGCCGAGAAATTCTCCCGGTGCGTCAATGCGCTCGCCCGATCCCCACTGCGCGAGCCATTCGCCGTCGAGGTTAAGAATGCTCACCCGCTGGTCGAGTTCCGCGACATAGACCGTATCTCCGTCGAGAAAGATCGTATCGGGATGGTGAAAGCCGCCCCATTCTTCTAGGTAGTTACCGTCGAGGTCGAAGAATTGGATGCGGTTGTTAGCGCGGTCGGCCACCATCAGCCGTCCGCGCTGATCCACGCGCACGCAGTGGGGCAGGTCGAACTCCCCTGGGCCGGTGCCCGGACGACCCCACGTCTTGATGAATTCGCCGTCGGGTGAATACTTGTGGATGCAGGTGTTGCCATAGCCATCGGACACGTAGATATAGCCGTCGGCGTCGAGCGCCAAGTCGGTAGGCAGCCGGAAGGGCTGGCCCTCTGCACCTTCTTGGTCCGGCGTTCCCAAGGTCAGCAGCAGCTCGCCGTCGCGGGTGAATTGACGCACGCAGTGGGTTTCGCGCTCGACGCACCAGATCTGGTCGCGGTCGTCGATAAAGATACCGTGGGCGTCCTTCAGCACCTCTTCGCCCCACGAGGCGACAAAGTGCCCGTCGCGATCGAAGACGACCATGGGACGCTCGCTGCGGCTGTACACATAGACCCGATCTTCGGAATCGCAGGCCACGGCTGGAACCCAGCCAAAGCGCCAGCCCTCCGGCAACTCGAACCAATCCTGCTGCACCTCATAGGTGAATGCTCCGCTGCCTACTAAGGTCATGGGATGCTCCTCTTTAGGATAGTATACGTACTTTTGCGTCGATAATTCATATTCTCTGCAACTTTTCTATTTCATCGGCGGGCAAAAGTTGCGCTCCGGCAGCGGCGTTGGCGCGGGCTTGGGCCGCTGACTTGGCACCGGGGATGGCCACTGGCGCGGCTGGATGGGAAATGACGTACTGGAGGGCTTTTTCCACCATGGCCTCGCCGGGCGCGACGACTTCGGCGAGGCGCTCGATTTGCGTCAGCTTGGCTTCGAATGCGGCGCGCTGAGACTCACCAGTGTTGAAGGACTGCCGTATTTCGTCAGTAAAAATCGACTCCTTGGTGTAGCGGCCAGACAAAAGCCCTTTGGCCAGCGGCCCCCGCACCAGCACGGCAATGCCGTGCTCTTGGCAATAGGGCAGAAGCTCGGCTTCAGCCTGGAGGTTGACCAGTGAATAGTCTATCTCTACCACTGAGCAGTCGCCTCGGGCGTTGAAGCGCTGGAGCACTTCTAAGCTATCGGTCGAAATGCCAAAGGCCCGCAGCCGTCCTTCCTCGACGAGCGCGGCAAAGGCATCCAAGTAGATCGACGGATCGGCGATGTTGCCGTCGTGGCACAGCAGGACATCGTGCCAGTCCGTGCGCAGCCGGTGCAGGGAAGCGTGGGCGCACAGGCGGATCATATCGACCGTGGTTTTGGGCACGCCCTGCCCGGTGCGTGCTCCCCAATTGCCGATTTTGCTGACTACAAAAATTTGGTGCCGGATGCCGGCCAAGGCGCGTCCCAACCGCTCCTCCGACAGCCCGTTGGGCGTGCCGTAGGATTCGGCCGCGTCGAAGAGATTGACGCCGCAGTCAAAGGACGTACGCACAGTATCCCATGCGGTGGCCTCGTCGATAGGCCCCCATTGGTTGCCGATGTTCCAAGTTCCCAAACCGATGGCCGAGACCTGCCAGCCCGTCCGGCCAAATGCTCTATACAACATGCGTTGTCTCCTTTCTGCGTTTCAAGGTAAGCGACCGCCTGCGCCGGTCAAGCGGTACGCGTTGCCGGGGAGCGCGGAGGTGCCTACCTTAAAGTCATTTGGAGGATGCTATGGAATACTTTGGCAAAGGGCTATATCTGATTTTCTTTGCGCTAGTTTTCTGGTTCGTCCACCGAGCACACGGTCGCGGTCTCGGCCGCCTCGTCGAGGACAACCACCGGTCACATGAGCGGGTCCACCACACCCTAGAGGAGCACCCGAAGGGCGGCACGTGGCGGCAATACAAGCAGTGGATGGAGGACGCAAAATGAGTTTGGAAACTACCACCTTGGGCGCGGGTTGCTTTTGGTGCGTCGAAGCCGTGTACCAAGATCTGCGGGGGATCGCCAGCGCGGTCTCTGGCTATATGGGCGGCGCGTTGGAGCATCCCACGTACGAGGCCGTTTGCAGTGGCCAGACCGGCCACGCCGAGGTCGTACAACTGCAATTCGACCCCGAGGTCATTAGCTTTGACGACGTGCTCTACATCTTCTGGCACACGCACGACCCCACCACGCTCAACCGCCAGGGCGCAGACCGCGGCACCCAGTACCGCTCGGTGATTTTCTACCACAGCCCCGAGCAGCAAGCAGCGGCTGTCGCCTCCAAGGCTGCCACCGACGCGAGCGACCTTTGGGTCGATCCGATTGTGACCGAGATCGCGCCAGCCAGCGCCTTTTGGCCGGCCGAGGATTACCACCAAAACTTCTACCGGCTCAATCCCAACCAGCCCTACTGCGCGATAGTCATTGATCCCAAGATGCAGGCGTTCCGCCAGAAGTTTGCCGACCGCCTCCAGCCGACTGCCTAGGCCTCGTGTCCACTGCCATTAGCCGGCTGCACGCCGAGGATTTTGAAGAGGCTCTCGACGTCCTCAACCTCGCCTTTGGCAAAGCGCCGCCCCGAGATTTTGAGGCCATTTTGCCAGCTCTGTACCGATGCGGGGAAGAGGAGATGAGTTGGAACTTTGCCTTGCGCGAGAACGGTCGCATTCGCGCCATCGTCGGGCTGTTTCCCCTTGCGTACCGATGGGGAGGTGCGACTCTGCGCGTGGCTGGCATCGGCGGCGTCTCCTGCCATCCGCACGCCCGCAGTCGGGGCTACATGCAGCAGCTCATGGCCCATTGCGTCGAAATCGCACCCGCCGAGGGTTTTCACTTGTCTTGGCTGGGGGGTCAGCGCCAGCGCTACGGCTATTTTGGCTACGAGAAGTGCGGCGTGTACTACCGGCTGACGCTGAGCCAAACCAATGTGCGCCACGCCTTGGGAGACGCTGATTTCGGGATCGACTTTCTCCCCCTTGAGCGCGAGGATCGCACGCACCTGCAAGGCGTGATTGGCCTGCACGACGCCCAAGCGTTTCGCGGGGTGCGCGCTCCGCATCGTTTCTACAATCTGCTCCTGAGCTGGGGGCACCGGCCCTACGTGGCTCGCGCGCGCGATGGCCGCATGATCGGCTACCTCGTCGCCCAAGCCGACCGGACGGGCGTCACCGAATTGTTAGCTGTCAATGAAGGGGAGCCGGAGTTGGACATAGCCGCTGCTTGGGTGCAGCGCCACGGGAATACCAGTTTCGAGTTGCCGCCTTGGAGTCGCCTCCTGCCCAAGCTGGCCCAGTTCAGCGAAGGTGTGAGCGCATCGAGTTCGGGCAATTGGCAGATTTTCGATTGGGCGGCGACGCTCGACGCCTTGCTCAAGACGCGCGCCGCGCTGGTGCCCCTGATGGACGGCGCGGTCGTCGTGGAGATTGCGGGCTACGGTCGGGTTGCGCTGGAGGTAAAGGCCAACGCTGCGCAGTGCGTTCGCACCGAGGCCGCGCCCGCGCTGCAGATGGACACTTTCACGGCTATGCGCTTGCTTTGTGGCCCCTTGCCGCCCTCGCTCGTGTTACCCCTGCCTGTTGCGGCTGCCCTACTCGAACAGTGGTGTCCGCTGCCGCTTTTTTTAGGCCGCCAAGACGCGGTCTAATTCTGTAGTACGCGTTCGGTGAATAGTTCGAGCAAGCGGGCCTGTTCTACGTCCATCGCGCACGTTACGGGCCACCCCAGCCGCTCTTGGTCGCTCGCCAAGGCGCGTTGATCAACTACCACCTGACCGACGGTCAACTCGCCAGTCGTCTCCACGTCTATCCACAGTTGCTGCGTGCGAAAGAGCTGCGGCCACAGGGCCGCGCCCAAGGCCACGGGATCGTGCACGTGCATGCCGGCAAATCCGTAGTGCGCGGACTCAAAGGCGATCACCGGCTCACACGCTGCACGGCAAAACGCCGCGCGCGTCCCTGTGCAAGCTTGCAAGGTGGCCTGCTCTAGCCAGATCTGTTCGGTGACGTCCAGTCCCACCAGCACCATCTCGGCCTCGGACGCGAGGACTTGGCGCGCTGCGTGCGGGTCGGCGTAGAAATTGAACTCAGCCGTTGGCGTGATATTGCCCGGCACTTGTACGGCCCCGCCCATGATTATCACTTGACGCGCCTGTCGCAGTACGCCTGGCACCTGTGCTTCGGCTCGCGCCAAGTTGGTCAACGGTCCGGTGGCGACGAGAGTCACTTCTCCGGGCCGCGCCTGCAAAGTGTTCAGCAGAAATTCCACCCCGTCGCCCGCTGGCGAAGTGCTTGCCTCGGGGAGATGGGACGCGCCTAGACCGGTCGCGCCGTGTACGTCGTCCGCGGCGACCGCGTCCCGCACCAAGGGCCGCTCTGCGCCAGCGTACACTGGAACGTCATCCCGGCCCGCCCATTGCAACAGGCGCAGGGTGTTGTCGGTCGTCCGCTGCAGCGGCACATTGCCGGCCACTGTAGAGACTCCCACCAACTCGACCTCGGGCGAAGACAGGGCCAAAAGCAGGGCGAGGGCGTCGTCAACGCCCGTGTCGACGTCCATAATCAGGGGAGTTGCAGGCACCGCCTATCCTGAGACTTGGGCACTGATGATCAAGTGCTCGACCCAGTCGTCCCCAGGGTTGGAAAGCTGGTGCTTGACCTTCGGCGGAATGTGCACTGCGTCGCCCTCGCGCACTTCGTATATTTCCCCGTCGATCTTCATCCGTCCCGTACCACTGAGGAAGTAGTACACCTGCTCGGTGGCCTCGTGCTCGTGGTAATCGCCATCCAACCCCCCTTGCAGGCGATGCAGCGTTAGTCCGGAAAACCCTAGAAGCACTGCTTCGTTCTCTTCTCGCCCCTCGGCGCTCTGCGCGCGAAAGATCGACCAGATCAGTTTGGATTCATGCCCGACGACGGGCGTGACGTTGCGCCAATTGCGAATGACCAAAATGTCCTCCTTTGATTTGAGCGAGTGAAATTCGTCGGCTTAACATATCAAACGGCAGGACGCGGGCAAAGCTCTCCCTGTTGTCGGCGCGCCGTTTGGTTAGATTTGTCCCCAAGTCTCATCCCCTCAACCGAGAGAGTAGATATTATGACTACCGCCTCCATCGACATAGCTCCCCTGCCGCAAGCCACCTTCGGCAAGACCGGCGAACACGTTCCCTTGCTCGGCTTGGGCACGGCCGCTGGCGGCATGGGCCTAGAAGACGCGGATGCCATCGCGCTTTTTGAACGGGCCATTGACCTCGGCGTTACCTACATCGACACAGCTCCCGGCTACGAACGCGCCCAGACTCAGCTCGCCCAAGTCGTTCCCCGTCGTCGGGACGAGCTGTTCTTAGTCAGCAAGGCCCACACGGCTCACTATCAAGAGGCACTCGATATCGTCGAAAAGAACTTGGACACCTTGGGCACCGATCACTTGGACCTGATGTACGTCCACTCGCTAGGCCACTTAGACGTGGAACAAGTGCTGGCCAAAGACGGTGCTATTGCCGGTTTGCGCGAAGCGCAGCGGCGCGGTTGGACTCGCTATATCGGCATCACCTCTCACCACGCGCCCTGGAAGTCCGCCAAGGTCCTGCGCGAGGTTGAAATCGACGCCTGCATGTTCGCCTTCAACTTCGTCGACTGCCACATTTACAATTTTGAGGAGGTGGTCCTGCCCTTGGCCCGCGCCCAGAACGCCGCCGTCGCCGCGATGAAGGTGTACGGCGGAACCATCAACATGGCGTACGACCAGCCCCGGCCCTCGGAGATGGCCAACAGCGGCTTTGACGATCACGAGCGGGCGCTGCGCTACGCTTTGGGATTGCCGGGAGTGAACTTGGCGGTCATTGGGGTCTATAACGAGGAAGAAC
>JAPPEG010000387.1 GCA_028875345.1 Gemmatimonadota bacterium | reverse complement strand
CTTGATCCCCTTCTGTGGTGATCTTGTTATAGATTTTGGGCAAATCGGCGAGGCTATGGAGTGGAGTGGGTAGTTGCACCCAGATGGAATCGGAACCCGTGAGGGGACCCAAGAACTGGAGCAACTCGCCGTTTCCAGTGACGAAACTTCCATCTTCAGTAGGAAGGAAAACTTGGTCTTCCCCCTCGGTCTGGGGATCGGTGTCTAGGCCCACCTCGAGGAGTTTCATGCTTTGGGAAGCGGGCTTAGTCAGCAGGATTTCATCGAACCCAGTACTGCGCGCTCTAGAAGGGCTTTCGATAAAATTGGGTTGGATAAATACTTCAAAGGTATCGACGATGCCCGGAGTGAGAACATCAATGGGCCACACTTCGGCATAAATGAGTTCGGCCACCGGGGTAGCCAGCTCAACGCCGATGGATTGGATGGAGGCGGCGACATTGCGATCGGTCGTGAGCAATTTGACTTGGATCTGCATGAATTTCCGCAGCCCAGGAGAGGTCACCGGGTCCCCCGGATTCTGGTAAGCCCGGCTCCAGGGGCTCCAACCTCTCGTCGGGATAAAGGTAGTATCCGCTGGGCCTTTAAAACTGCCGATGAGATTCTTCCAGGCGTCGGCGGTAATTTCCGTACCACCTTTGTCGAAATAGCGGGTTTCCTTGGCCAACATATCGCCCGTGCGGGTGCGCACCTCCAGTGTGGTCCCTGGCGGCGTCTCTCCTTCCCAGGTGATACCGCCTAAATTCCGCGTCCCTGGCAGCTCTATCAGATCTGAGACCAATTCTACTGCAGCCGGATAGCCATTTGAGAAGAGTTGGTATTCGGAGACATTCGGACCCGCGGTATAACCGCCCCGGCGGCGGGGGTCATCGGAGACGATGATTACTTCTAGAAATCGTACTTTGGGAGGGGGCTGGTACACGTCCATCATGTGCTCGAACCGATCTGTCATGTTATGTTCTCGGGCCGGGTCACTTATGCGTCGCCATTTGATCCGACCGCTAGAATCGCGCGATCCATCCGAGCCGCGCAGAATATAGCCATCGATCAAAAGGCGGGGCAGGGAGGAGGACATGCGGAAGGTGTCCAGCCAGAAAGTAGCCCCCATATCCACGAACAGAACTCCTCGGTCCACCGTCGGAGACCAGACTAGGTGGATAAAATTGGAGCCTCCATCTCCGTCAAACGCCGGGGCCGGAGAAAAGGAATCGTTGGCCCCGTGGAAGGCGGCCGAGCCGCCCCCTTCTACGAGCCCCGGGCCAAGATTATCCCCAAATCCCCAGACTTGGATGTCGGCCAGCCGAGGCCGCTCGCGGATGTAGTGCTCTATTCTGCCTTGGCGTTCGGGCGACAGGTCGTCGTAGACAGATTTTTCAACCGGTTCTTCGAACCCCTGCTGGTTTTTAATAAAGTGGACAACATCCCCCCGATCCGCCCGGTCCAGAGCAGACCATTCCTCTTCTGAGATCAATTTGCCCTGGCCAAATTTGGAATCGGTTACCACAATGCGGATTACCTGGACGGTTTCCCCAATCCAATTGGGGTCGGCCTGGAATTGGTCCAGGTGGAAAGAGAACACCCGCTGGTCCTCGTTGGAGCCTTTGGTGCCGCCTTCGCGGCGAAAGGGAATTTCGTTTACCTCGTGGTTGAGTACCTTTTGGAAAGGGGCACTCAATATTCTGAACTGGCGGAAGGGATCGCCCAACGACTCATCGACAAAGTTTAAGACCAACTCGTCGACGGGCAGGCTCCGGCCGAGGTCCACCTCGACCCACCAATCCTCTATGGAGTCGTTGAAATCGGGTTCCCAGAAGGTATTGGGGTCGCCGTCCAGAATATTGGCCGCGGCCCTGGGATTGGATCCAACGCGGCTGATACCTATGCGAGATAGATGGGTGTAGAGGGGATTTTTCTTGCGATCGAGTATGACGTTGCCGAAGATATCCAGCGTTTCGGTGCTGTCGATATTTAAGACGGCGGTCTGACCTTTCTTGCGCCTAAGTTCTGGTAAGCGACGCGTATAGGTCTCCAAGTCGTCTAGGACATTGAATCGGGAGCGGGAGAAGTGGGGGTGAACGCCGCCGGAGGGGAGTATGGTTACGGCATGGGTGGGCATACTCCAACGCTCCCAGTGGGCTGGGGAGTTGACAACGATTTGGTTGCCGGCGATCCGATAGCCCCGCTTCTGAGCTTCAGTGGGCTGGGGTGGTACGAGGATCAGGCCGAGCAAAAAGGTGAGAATCAGGGCAGGGCAGTGAGAGGAGCAACTCGGGCGTCTCATAGGGGCCTCCTGTGCGCATGTGACCGCATCAACTGCGCAGGACTTGCAGCATAGACATGCTGTCAGAGCCGAGAAATGTACGATGTTATTTTAAGAAATATAGGTCATTATAAACAAATTTTTTTTGGAATCGTTGGATGGCGGTTATCGAGAATAGGTGCTCGCAGCGTGAGTCACCCGCTTAAAACGGTTGCACGCCGACGAGAATCGGTGAAGCGTCCCCACAACATAGGGATGGATTTAGTTTTGGGTCAGTAATAGGGAATCGGGCACTGCTTCCTTGAGGCGGTCGGGGTAGATTTTGACCTGGTCGGCATATTTTTTTCTCAGTTGCACCAGAAAGGCATTTAGCGCTTGGGTCTCCCGCTCTAGACGAACTAGTGCCCGAGCCCGCCGCTGAGCAGTTTCAAAAGGTTCGATGTTGCTTTCTTCCCGTTCTAGGACGCGGAATACAGAGTAGCCTCCCTCTACTTGCAAAGGACCTTCAAGTTGGCCCTGTTGGGCCTGGAAAACAGCGGGTACCAGCACGGGATAGCGGGCTTTGCCCAGCATGTGGAAATGATATCGCCCATTGTATTTTTGTGCGTCTGCTCTCAAGCTCTTATCGACGAATCGATCAAAGGATGCGCCTGCTTCTATTTGGGCTTTGACCTGTAGGGCGTCGGCCTGAGTGGGGAGCAGCACCTCCTCAATCCATACGGCCTCGCTGTGGCGGAAGGTCTCCAAATGGGTGTCGTAATAGTGGCGCACGTCTTCTTCGGAGAGGTCAATTAGGTCGGCTATGACGCTCTTTCTCACGATTTCAAGAAGTTTGGCATTCGCGGTGCGCTCGACAAACTTCTGCATCTCAGGCGTTTGGTAAAAGCCATCTTTTCGGGCTGCTTCCTGGATCAGATGGGCTTCCAAAAAATACCGATTTAGGGTGACCACAGCTTGGGCGCTGTCGGCAAGGCCAAAACTGATATTCCGCTGACGCAAAAATTCCTGGACTTGCCCCAGGGTTATTTCGCCGTCGTTATAGGTGTATAAAGCCGTCGAATTCCCTTCTATGAGCGTGGGTTGCTTTGCCTGATAGGCGTTGACCAGCTCGCGCAGGGCAGACAGGTTGAGGCGCACTTTGAAGGAATCGCGCAGTTGCTCCAAGTGTTCGGCCTCTACCTGGGCGAGACGCTTTTGGTAGAGTAGACTGGCGATCCTCGCTTGGTATTTCTCATAAGAGGCCGAGCGGTCTTCACTAAAGCGCAGAACATGCCAGGCCGAACCCGCGGGCAGGGGCTCTGAGAGTTGATCTTGAGGCAGGGTCTTGAAGACCACCGGTGGGATGTGAAGTGACTCTAGTTGGTCCCGGCCGATAAAGCCCAACTCGCCACCCCGTTCGGCCGAGCGCTCGTCCAGAGAGCGAGCCTGGGCGACCTCCTCAAAGGGACGGCCTGCCCTCAGTTCCTGAAGAACGGTGTCGATGGCAGCCCGGCTCCCTACTTTGATGGCGTTGAGCAGACGCTCTCGACCGTAGCCTTCCTTTTCGAAATAGCGACGTACTGTGTCATTTGATATTTTGACTTTAGAAGCTATTTCCTGTGATTTATATATCGACCTGACCCGGGCATTGACGGCGTCTTGGACTGAATTTTGAAAAGTGGTAGTGGTATCGAGTCCTCGGGAACGGGCTTCGAGCAGCAAAAGTCGGCGGTCTATCAGGGCTTGGAGGTAGTATTGGCGGGCCTCATCGCCCGTCTTTTGGGTCCGTAGCCCGTCGGGCAGTTCTTCCACATAGAGGCGCAACAGGCGTGCGCTGATCTGCTGCGGGCCAACTTCCGCCACGAGAGATTCTTCGGGAGGGCTGCAGCTAGTCGAAAAAACCAAGCAGGCCAGTAGGAGGTGTTTCATTGAATCTTCTTCTGTTTGCGGGAACCAACATAAATTACGGGTCAAATAAAACAGACAAAATATACTAGAATGGTCAAGGTGAGAAACTACTGTATAAGGGTGAGCAGCGGTGTTTTTTGGGGACCGCTGATCGCTCTGCTGTTAAGCGTCCAAGGGACGATGGGGCAAGTGCCCGAGGTGGGCGATCTAGCGCCGGACTTCACTTTGCAGCAGCTAGAGGGCGACTATGTGTCTCTGAACGACTTCCGCGGCAAGGTGGTCCTCATCAACTTCTTTGGTTTCATCTGAAGTCACTGTCTCGCGGAGGCCGCGAAGATAGAGCGGATTTGGCAGGATTTTAAAGGGGAGGAATTCGCCTTGCTTGGCATGGATGTAGCGGATGGCATCAGCCGACAGGTGGACTTGAGTTTTCGCCAGAGGACAGGGACGACCTACCCTCTTCTTCTCCAGGCCAGTGCAGTAGGAGCCCTCTATGGTTTTACCCAGCATAACTACGCGGTGATCGACCACGAGGGGATTTTGCGCTATCGTTCGATGGGCGCTGTTGCCCGCCGGTTCGACGAACAGGTTATCCGCCAGCACATCGAACTGGCGCTAGGTAGCTTAGGCTCAGCGCTTTTAGCTGGAGATAAAGGACTGGAGCAGCTAGAGGCAACCGCAGGGGAGGAAATGTCGGAGGGGCAACCGTGGAATTTTGAGTTAAAAAGGAATTACCCCAATCCCTTTAACAGCGGTACGGTTATCCCTTTTAGCCTGTCTGGTGAAGCAGAAGTGCATTTGCAGGTTTTCGATGTCTTGGGACGGCCTGTGATCAATCTGGTAGTTGGGCGATTGCAGACCGGTCGTTATAGGGTAAATTGGGCAGGTCGGGACGCCGGAGGGCAGCCGGTACCCTCCGGCATTTACTTTTACCGTTTGCGCGGCGGGAATAGAGCAGAGAGCCGCAAGATGACGCTCGTGCGGTAAAAAGCAGACTCAACAAACTCCAGATTCACGGCGAAGTGCGCGATTTTTCCCTGCGCTGTAAGGCCGCTTGTACTTGGGCGAGGTTGCGTTTGGCATCGGCGAAGTCAGCTTTGAGCTGGAGTGCTTTTTCGAGATAGACCTGGGCTTCTTTTAGCTTTCCTCGCCGGGCTAGTGCTCCGCCGAGATTGCTACAGGTTTCCGCCCGGTCGGGCTGTAGCCGTAGTGCAGCCTTGTAGTGGTGGATCGCTTCGTCGAGGTGCCCCAACTGGTGAAATGCCAGAGCCAAGCCATCTAGGGCCTGTACATCTTGCGGGGCGATTTCTACGACTTGGGTGTAATGAGCCCTCGCTTCTGCAAAGCGTCCCAAGCGCATCAGTACATCCGCTAGTGTGCGCCTAACCACTAGGTGCTCGGGGAGTTGGTGCAGGGTGCCTGCCAATAGCTTTGAGGCGTCCAGATAGTTGCGGACGGCGATTAGGACTTTGGCTTGCCGGAGGGCGGCGCTAGCGGCAATTTCCCGCAGGTTTTTGGTCCGTATTTCCTCAATAGTCCTATTTTCATCTGGCTCAATAGGCATCAAGGTGGCGAGGGGGTCTAAATGCTTGTGCAAAAGATCGAGTGTCGGGAGTGCGTTTGTCCGATGTACAAAGGCGCGAGCGACCGCGTAGTCGAGAACGGGCCGATCGTCTCTGTAGCTCGGGGCTTCATTCGCCAGTTCGGCTAAACCGCCAGATCCCATCAGATAACTGCCCAAAAAGACCTGTGGTCGGTTGAGCCAGTAGAGGGGGCCTCCCCAGTGGCTGTACTCTAGATCCCGGCGAATTTTTTCGTTAGATAGACGTCCTTCGAGAATGGCCCGATCAATGGCGAAATCCCGTCCACTGCCGATGAGCAGCAATTCTGAAGTATTGTACCACAACAGGCTGTGGGGGAAAGCCTCGAGAAAGCTCTGCACAGTGCTGCGGAAATGGTCGGTGGTCAAAAGGGATAAGGGGACAAATTGGATCAGAAAACCGCCAGAACGCAGCCGTTTTTTCACTTGGCGATAGAAGTCGGCCGTGTAGAAGGATGCCACACCGGGACGGGAAAGCTGGCCCAATTCGAGGGAAATCACATCGTACGTCGAGGGGGTGTGGCGCAGATAGTTGCGGCCGTCGGCACCAATCAGTTTGACTCTGGGATCTTCCATCCAACGGGAGTCGAAATGAGGGCGGATAAAACTGAAGATGGTAGGTTCGACATCGACGCACTCTAGGCGGTCAATCGGGTAGAGCAGAAAGCGAGCCGCAGTCTGACCGGTGCCGACGCCGACCAAGAGGACTCGCTTGGGCTCGGGATGCAACAACATGGGGACATGGGCCGCCATTACTTGATGTGTCTTGCGGTCTCTGCCTTGCCACCAGCGGTTGATCTCGAGTTGAAGTCCACGATCTTGGCGGATGACCGCCAAGTTGGAACCGTAGCCCTCGCGGAAGTCGACAAGCTCTTCCCGCTCGCCCAGAAAGTCAGCGGGAATACGGGTGGGCAGCAGGTAGGGAACTCCGAGCCATGCGCACGAGAAGAGTCCTATGAATGCCGCTTTAACAGCTAGGGTAGATGTGCGGTCGAGCCAGATCCACGCCGCGAACCCGACAGCCAAGCTCGTGCCCGTGACGAAGAGAAGACTGCTCTCCAGACCGAAGAATGGCAGGCCCACAAAACCGATCGCCAACGCCCCCGCGATGCCCCCCAATGTGTTGACTGCGGCGATTTTTCCCGTACCACCACTCGCTGCGGATGCGTCCTCGACCACCATTCTCACCGCCAGCGGAAAAGAGGCACCTCCTAAAACACCAGGAGGAAGCAGTAAAACGGCATAAATCCACCACTCCTCCCCTAGACGTCGCCAGATGTCCGATGGGAGCATCATTAGGAGGAGTACCACTAACCCCAAAAGCACCTGGAGAGCGCCGAAATACCGTGCTCTATGTCCTGTCCTGTCAAAGAACAGGGATGCGATCACGCTTCCCAACACCAAACCCACTAGCACTACGGTCAAGGTCAGCGTATAAGTATATACTGTATTGGCGATTAAAAGTCCCAGATAGCGCGTCCACAGCACCTCGCTTCCCAACGCTACAAAACCAACGGCAAAAAACAGCGCAAATACACCCCAGTGACCTCTCTCTTCAGGCCTTAGAAGCCGAGGTCGAGCCAGTCCGCTTCTGGCGATTGGCAGAGATCCTGCGACGATG
>JAPPEG010000231.1 GCA_028875345.1 Gemmatimonadota bacterium | reverse complement strand
CATCGACTTTAGCAACGACATGCGGTTTTTGGAAGCCACGGCACAAGCCGTCTACCGCGAAGCCACGGCTGGATGAACATCCTCAACTTCGGCTCGCTCAACATCGACCTCGTTTACCAAGTCGAACACATCGCCCGCCCGGGTGAGACCATTGCCAGTTCTTCACACCAAGTCTTTGCTGGCGGCAAGGGCGCGAATCAATCAGCCGCCCTTGCCCGCGCTGGCGCGCGCGTCTTTCACGCCGGCCAAGTCGGGCCAGACGGGCAATGGCTGGTCGATAAATTGGCTGGGCTGGGCGTGGATGTGCAGCACATCCGCGTCGGCGATGTCCCTACCGGTCACGCCATTATCCAAGTTGACCGCCGTGGCCAAAACAGCATCGTCCTCTTTGCCGGGGCCAATGCCCAAATAGACAGAGGGGCCATAGACGCCGCGCTATCCCGTTTTGACCGAGGGGATATCCTCCTCTTGCAGAACGAGATAAACGATGTCTCTTACATCATCGCCGCAGCCTCCGAACGGGGCCTGACCATATGCTTAAACCCCGCGCCCTTTGGCCCGCAGGTCCGCGCGTATCCCCTCGAATTGGTCGATTTGCTCATCGTCAACGAAACCGAGGCCACCGGCCTTGCGGGCGCATCCACGCTCGCTGCACTGGCCGCGCTCTGTCCCCATGCCCAAATCGCGCTTACGCTGGGGGCCGCTGGTGCCCAGTATCGCTCCCCAACTGAGGAATTCCACCTCCCAGCGCCACAAGTCGAAGCGAAAGATACAACAGGTGCGGGAGACACTTTCATCGGCTATTTTCTCCAGGGCCTGACCGCCGACATGACCGCGCGAGACGCCATGACCCGCGCGGTGCAGGCCGCAGCCTTGTGTGTCACTCGTCCGGGGGCCATGGATTCAATTCCAGCCGCAGATGAAGTAGATTAACCCATTGTAGTAGAAAGGAATACACATGCCCAATATCATGCTCACCGCCCAGTTCCGAAATGCCGAATTCGCCTCCAGCGAGCGCGAACAGGGCCTCGAAAAGCTCCGCTCCTTGGGCACCATCATCCCGGAGCCAGCCGTCCTCACCGCCGAACACGCCCCCGACCTAATCGCCTCTATCGCCAGTTCATCGGTCTATACGGACGAATTTTACGAAGCGGCCGAGGATCTGCGCATCGTCGCCCGCTGGGGTGTCGGTTTTGACAAGGTCAATATCCCAGGGGCCACGCGCCACGGTGTGATTATCACCGTGACGCCGGTTCACATGGACGCGGTCGCCGAATACGCCATCGCCCAGTGGATGGCCACCCTCAAGCGGGTCTATACTCTCAATCACCTCTCCCACCGAGGCGATTTCTCCATCATCCGCACCTATGAGGCCCAATACACCACCCTCGGCCTGTACGGCTGCGGTCGCATCGGCCAAGAGGTGGCCCAGCGCGCCGTGCCGCTCTTGGGCGAAGGGGGTCGCTTGCTCGTGTACGACACTCGCCCCGACATCGCCGACATCGCCGCCCAATACGGGGCCGAAGTCGCCGATTCGCCCGAAACGCTCTTTCGCGAGTGCGACACAGTCTCGCTCCACGTCTCGGGCGACGAAACCATTGTCCACTACGACCTGCTCAGCCTGATGCAGCCCCACGCCTCGCTGATCAATCCCTCGCGCGGCAACTTAGTCAACGACGCGGACGTCCACCGCGCCATTGAGGAGGAAAAACTCTATTACTACGTGGTTGACGATCCAGTCAACGACACCCGCGCCATCCACAAGGACCACCCGCGCATCATCTGCACCAACCACAACGCCGGCATTACGGTCGAATCCACCATGCGCCTCGACGCCAAAGGCATCGAGCAAGTCTCAGCAGCCATCGCCGGCCGCCAGCCCGAACACATCCTCAATCCAGAGGTCCTCGACCACCCACGGGTCAAGGCGTGGCTCAAGGAGTAAGAGAGTGAAAATAACCCGCTTCGACGTCACGCCGCTCAACAATCGCGGCCTCTTGCTCCAAGTCAAAACCGACGCTGGCCTCACAGGTCTGGGCGCGCCCATGAACTATGAACACGGCCGCACGGTGGAGCGGGCCATCCTCGACATGGGCGATTACCTGATTGGCCGCGACCCCCTGCAAATCGAAGACCACTGGCAGACGCTCTACCGCTCCAGCTATTCCCGCCAGATGCCGATCCTGTTGGCGGCTCTCAGCGGCATAGAAATGGCCTGTCTGGATCTTTTAGGTAAAACCGCTAACTTACCTTTGTGGAAGTTATTAGGAGGATCGGTACGCGATAAAATTCGGGTCTATGGAGCAGCCGGAGGCGCCACCCCAGAACAAGCCGCCCAAGCCGCCAGCCAGCGCGTCGAAGAAGGCTTTACAGCGCTCAAAACTACCCCCTTCCCCGATCCTGTACGCCCCATCGAAACTCCGGCGGGTATTGAACGAGTCGTATCCCACATTGCGGCCATGCGCGAAGCCGTCGGCCCAGCCATCGACATTGCCATCGACTTCCACCGCGCCACCAGCCCGGCCTTGGCCAAGGTGCTCCTGCGCGAACTCGAGCCACTCAAGCCGCTCTTCGTCGAGGAGCCGACCCGTTCCACCGACAATATCGGCCCCCTGCTGGAACTGACGCGCTCGACCTCCATCCCAATCGCCACCGGCGAGCGCTGCGCCACCCGCTGGGGCTTCCGCGAATTGTGCGAGCGCAAGGCCGCGGCCATCATCCAGCCCGATATCCGCCACTGCGGCGGCATCCTCGAAATGAAGAAAATTGCCGCCCTAGCCGAAGTCCACGAAATCGCCGTCGCGCCCCACAACGCCGCCGACCCCCTCGGCATCGTCGCCTCCGTACACGCGATGGCCGGCACGCCCAACTTCCTCATCATGGAATACGGCGGCGGTGGCGGCGAAGGGTTTTTTACCAATCCCTTGCAAATGCAGGATGGATTTGTAGAATTGCCCCGAGGGCCGGGGCTAGGCGTGGAGATCAACCCAGACGGTCTGGAGGCGGCTACCCACCGAGGCCCCTGGCGGCAGCGGACGATGCGCCGCCACCCAGAGGACGGCGCATTCGCGGATTTTTAGCTGGCCGCACTTACAGCGGCATATACTCCAGCCCCAAAACCCGCTCGACAAACCAGCCCAGCCCAAAAAGCCCAATGAACGCCGACACCACCAAGACAACTGTGCGCTGATAAGACTGCCGGCTGAGCCAAGCGATCAAGGGAAAGACGAGCGCGACAATAGCTACTTGGCCGATTTCCACGCCGGCGTTAAACGCAAACAGCGAGGCGACCAGCCCCTTGGTCGGTAGCCCCAACTCGCGCAGCACATTGGCGAAGCCAAACCCGTGCACTAACCCAAAGGCAAAGGTGATTATCCAGCGATAATCCATGCGCTTGAGCCAAAAGTTTTCCACCGCGACGTACACGATGCTCAAGGCAATGCCAGCCTCGATCCACTGACTCGGCAGGCTGACGATTTCAAGAGCCGCCAAGCAAAGGGTGATGCTGTGGGCAACGGTGAAGGCCGTTACTACCTTGACCAAAGTAAGTAGCCGACCGCCCACCACGATCAGCGCCAGCAGAAACATGACGTGGTCATAGCCGAGAAAAATGTGCTCCACCCCGAGCACCGTGAACTCGTATAGATGGTCCCACAGCGACTTCTCTCCAGCAAAGGTCTGCTGCGACGCTTCCGCGGAAAACACGGCTTGGACCAGCGACTGACCGGGCAACATGACTTTGGCCAAATTTTTGTGCGCATCCCCAAAGCGCTCCGGCCAACCGACCCAGACCTCCAGCTCGTTGACGGGTTCCTCCAACTCGGCGCTGAAGTACACGTTGGCAAACATATTATCCTGGTTGTCCGGGGTGATATCTCCCCTGTCGCGCACGAGGGTGAGCGGCTCGCCGTTGGCCCGCAGGCGCATCTGCTCTTCGACAAAGGCGAATACGTCGTCGAGGCCGGCCTCTATCTCTTCGTAGAACAGCAGGCTGTCCCCGTTTTCATCGATGCCGATTTTCAGGAGGTCAAAATCGTCCATGCGCACGCGCACTTTGAGCGCGTCGTCTTCCGCGATCAAATTCGTGTAGCTGGTGTTGAGCTTGTGGGCGCGAACAGTGCTGGGGGTGGCAAAAAACAGCAGAACGAGTGCGAATGTGAGTATCAAATTAAGGCGTGTCTCCATTTTTCTTCTTCAGTAAAGAGCGGATATAAGCGGCAATCTGCGCGCGTTCCTCCGCCGAGAGATGTCCATAGCCCGGCATGGAAGTACCGGGCATTCCCTTCTGAATCGTCCGGGCGATGGCGGCCTTGCTGTGGCCGTTTTTGTAGGCGGCGGGATCGCGGAAATCGCGCGGAGGAGGCTTGAGCGTTGCCGCGATCTGACCATCGCCGCGACCATCCGGACCGTGGCACACCGCGCACCCATTGCGGGTAAAGAGGGCCTTGCCCTGTTCCACTGCGCCTTTGTCGTCGCTCTCGCCAGCGCAGCCAGTCGCTAAGGCGGCCAATGCCCAGCGCAATATCGCGGCCTTAGGCAACGCGGCTCTGCAGTTCAAAGCTGAAAGTCGTCCCCGCCCCTAATTTGCTCTGTACGGACACTTGCTCGCCGTGGACTTCGGCAATGTGGCGCACGATAGACAAGCCCAAGCCCGTGCCGCCGAGGTCGCGCGAGCGCCCCTTGTCAACCCGGTAGAAGCGCTCGAAAATCCGCCCCAAGTCCTCAGAGGGAATGCCAACGCCGGTATCTTCGACGTAAATGGCTAGGCGATCAGTGTCCTCTACGGGCCGCGTACCAACGCGGACTTTCCCGCCGGCGGGCGTGTATTTAACGGCGTTGTCGAGCAAGTTAATTAGGGCCTGTTCGATTAATTTGGGATCGCAGATCACCTGGACAGACGGCGGAACGTCGCAGTGAATGACAATTTGTTTTTGCGCGGCCGCTTGGCTAACCGAACCAACGGACGTATCGACCAAGAGTTTCAGCTCGCAAGGGATCAGCTCGACTTCCAGTTGATCGGACTCCAGCCGCGACAAGTCGAGCAAGTCGCCGAGCAAGCGGGTTAAGCGGTCGGCGTGATTCTCAATGATGCCGGTAAAGCGGCGCGCCGTCTCCCGGTCGTCGACCGCACCATCGGATAAAATTTCGGCATAGCCCTTAATGGCTGTCAATGGCGTGCATAGCTCGTGCGACACGTTGGCCACAAAGTCGCGGCGTATCCGCTCCAGTTGGCGCAGGCGCGTAATATCGTAGAGGACCGCCACCGCACCAATGCACTCGTTCCCTTCGAAGACGGGCGCGACCTGCATGTCCAAATGGCGCTCCGGGACACCGGTCAGCTCCACTTCCATTTCTCGCCGTCGGCCTTCGGCCAAACACCCGGCCAGCGCGTCTTGGATAGCCGAGTAGCGCACGACCTCGGTGGTCAACAGCCCCTCTAGCGGCGGTTTTAAGCCAAACAGGCTAGCCAGCGCCTTGTTGGCCAGCACCACCCGACCGTCGCGGTCGACGACCAAGATAGCTTCGGTAATGCTTTCGAGGATGACTTCTAAGCGGTTATTTTCGCTCTCTAGCCGATGGACGCGCTGTTGAATGCGCTCGGCGAGGTCCTCTAAGGCACGCGCCAACTCGGGATGGAATGCCTCTACCCAAGTCAGGTCGTCGGGGGCCACTTCGTCGAGCTGGCGCAACCGCTCTCCCTGCCGGCGGGCCGTGCGGCCCCAGAACCAAATTTGGCCGCCACTCCAAAGCGCGGCCAACACGAGTGCGAGCGCGATGTGACCACTCCACCAGACGAGCACTACCAAAAGCGCGTTGCTCAGGAGCAAGATCCACCCGAGGGGCACCCTATCGCCCCTCTCGGCGAAAGCGATAGCCCATGCCGCGCACAGTTTCGACCATCTCAGCGGCTGCCCCGAGCTTTTCGCGCAGGCGGCGGATGTGCGTGTCAACCGTGCGGCGATAGCCAACGTACTCGTAGCCCCACACCACCTTGAGCAACTCCTCGCGCGATTGTACCCGCCCGCGCCGCTGCGCAAGGGTCGTCAAGAGCTTGAACTCGGTTGCCGTCAGCTCGATGAGATCGCTGTCGAGTTGCACCTGACATCCCACCGGATCAATGGCCAAGGGGCCAGCCACAATCTGCACGGCTTCCGCTTCGCCGCGACCCTGGACGCGGCGCAAGATGGCGCGGATGCGCAAGACGAGTTCGCGCGGGGAAAAGGGCTTGACCAAGTAATCGTCCGCACCCAATTCCAAGCCAACGATGCGGTCGATCTCTCCAGCCCGCGCCGTCAGCATCAAGACCGGTATGTCCTTGGTGCGGGGGTTTTGCTTGAGGAGGCGGCAGACCTCTAAGCCGCCAATGCCCGGCAGCATCAGATCCAAGACCACGAGGCAGATCAGATTTTGCTCAATCGCGCTTAGGGCCTGCTCTTCGTCCTCGGCCGGCACGACGTCAAAACCGGACTGTTCTAGATGATACGAGACCAAGGCGAGAATGTCGGGCTCGTCCTCGACAACTAGGATTTTGTCGTTCATGAGTCTTTCTCCTCCCACCATTCTTCTTTTTGGTGCCGCACGATGCGCCCCTCGACGAGGAACGCCACGTTCTCGGCGATGTTGGAGGCGTGATCGCCGATCCTTTCGAGGTGGCGCGACACCAAAATCAGATAGATGCCGCGGTCGATGGTGTCTGGCCCAATCGACGGCGCGTGCATGTACGTGAGCAACTCGCGAAAAATCTGATCGCGCAACAGGTCGAGCTCCTCGTCGCGCTGACCAACGTCGCGCGCCAAGTCCACATCGCGGCGCACGAACGCGTCGAGGGCATCCTTGACCATGCTCTGGGCCAATTCAGACATCCTCGGTATGTCGATCAGCGGCTTGAGCAGCGGCAGCTTGTTGAGCACCTCAGCGCGTTGGACGATGTTGACAGCTTCGTCGTTGATCCGCTCTAGGTCTTCGTTGATTTTTAGCATGCAGGCTAACAACCGCAGGTCGCTGGCCATCGGCCCTTGGGTTGCAAATACCTTCAGGCAGGCCTCCTCAATGCCGATTTCCCAATCGTCGATCTTCTTCCCTCCCTCAAGCACTACTTGCACCAGCTCGTCGTCGCGATCCACGAGCGCGCGCACAGCCTGCTCAATGGACTCCTCGACGGCCCCGCTCATTTTTAACAAGTCCTGTTTGAGCTCGTCTAATTGCTGGTCGAATCTTCGTTCCATGGCACCTTCCTCCCTCAGCCAAAGCGGCCGGTTACGTAGTCTTCGGTCTGTTTACTGCGGGGGTTAGTAAACATGTCTTCGGTCTGGCTGAATTCGATCAAGGAGCCTAGATAGTAGAAGGCCGTATAGGTCGAAATCCGCGCCGCCT
>JAPPEG010000403.1 GCA_028875345.1 Gemmatimonadota bacterium | reverse complement strand
TCAATCTCTTTGCCGGAGCGCGCCCCGGCGGGGCTACGGGTGCGGTTGACCAAGCGCTCGGCGACCAAATCTCAGCGGCGATTGATCTCGGCGACTTCGAGGGCAAGGCCGGTCAGACCTTGCTGCTGTACACGCACGGCCAGATTCCAGCGCCGCGTGTGCTCGTCGTCGGCTTGGGCGAGCAGGAGGGCTTTGACCTCGAAAGGGCGCGCCGCGCTGCGGGTACGGCCATTGGCTCCCTCGGCCGCTTGGGTGCCAAGAGCGCGGCCACTATCCTGCACGGTGCTGGCGCGGGCGGCCTATCGGTCGAGTCGGTCGCGCAAGCGGTGGCCGAAGCCTCATTGTTGGCGGCCTATCGCTTTGACGAATACCGCTCGTGCTCTCGTCCGCAGTCGCTGGCCAAGCTGCACATCGTAGAGTTCGACTCGACTAAGCTCAGAGAAGCGCGGCGCGGAGTTCGGCGGGGCCGTGCGCTCGCCGAGGCCTCCTGTCTCGCTCGCGACTTGGTCAACCATCCCGGCGGCGAAGTTACGCCGGCCTACTTGGCCCGCACGGCCCGCCGCCTGGCCAAAACCCACGATCTGCGCTGCCGGGTCTTCAGCGCAAAGGGCTTGGCCGAGCTAGGCATGGGAGCCCTAGTGGCCGTTGGTCAGGGCAGTGCCAACAAGCCGCGTTTTATCGTCCTTGAACACGGCCCTCGTCAAGGGAAACCGTTGGTGTTTGTCGGCAAGGGCATCACCTTCGATAGCGGTGGCCTCTCGCTCAAGACTGTCGAGGGTATCCGCACGATGAAGGCCGATATGTCCGGTGCTGCTGCCGTCTTGGGCGCGATGCAGGCGGTGGCCGCGCTCGGCCTCAAGCGGCGGGTCGTCGGCCTGATTGCCGCTGCCGAAAACATGCCCTCCAGCACCGCCTTCCGCCCCGACGACGTGCTGCGCACCCTCGCGGGCAAGACCATTGAGATCGTCAGCACGGATGCCGAAGGCCGCCTCGTCTTGGCCGATGCACTCGCCTACGCTACCCGCTACGAGCCGGCTGCGGTCGTCGATCTGGCGACCCTCACCGGCGCTTGTGTAACCGCGCTGGGGCACCACGCTTCGGGCTTGTTTGCCAACGATGACTACTTGGCGGATCGGTTGCTCGCCGCCGGGGAGCAAACTGGCGAGCGGCTCTGGCGCTTGCCGCTGTGGCCCGAGTATCGCGACCAGATCGACAGCGACATCGCCGACATGAAAAACTCTGGCGGTCGGCCAGCAGGTGCCAGTACGGCTGCGGCGCTTTTGGCCGAATTCGCCGACTACTCTTGGGCGCACCTCGACATTGCCGGCACTGCTTGGTGCACAAAAGCCAAACCCTACGTGCCGCGAGGCGGCGTCGGTATCGGCGTGCGCTTGTTGACCCAACTTGCCCTCGATTGGAGCTCATCATGACTATTCGCACGATCCACGTAGGGGCTGGTGGCCGTGGCCGCTGGCCTCTGAACCGCTTCCGCGACCGCACTGACTTCGAGGCCGTCGCCTTAGTCGATGTCAATGAGGAGAACCTCGCCACAGCGCGGGAGACTACCGGCCTAGGCGAAGAGGCGTGTTTTTCTACGCCCGCCGATGCCCTGCAAGCTGTTGATGCAGACGCCGTGGTGGTCATTACACCGCCCGACTTGCACGCTGGCCAGTGTTTAGAAGCGGTTCGCGCCGGCAAGCACGTGCTGGTGGAAAAGCCTTTCACCAAAGACCTTGACCAAGCGCGGCAGATCGTCGCCGAGGCGAGCGAGCGCGGCCTCAAGGTCGCCGTTACTCAAAATGCCCGCTACTATCCGCCGGTCTTAACCATCCGCCGCCTGCTGCAAAGCGGCGACTTGGGCCAGCCTTCCTTTGGCCTGATGACCAAATACGGCTGGCGTCCGCGGGTGCACCATTCGGGCACGGACCTGCACGCCTACTTGTGGGAGCGCGGCATCCACGACTTCGATCAATTGCGCCACCTGCTCGACTCTGAGCCGCGACGGTTGTTCTGTCATAGTTTCAATCCGCCCTGGAGTCCGTACAGCGGCGGCGCGGCCATCGACGGCTGGATCGAGTTCCACAACGGCACCACGTTCAATTTCCAATGCACCTTTGCCACCCACAAAGGCGGCTCAAGCTGGCGGCTGGACTGCGAGAAGGGTACGGTCGAAGAAGTCTCCGGCGGCTTGGCGCTCCGGCGGGCTGGAGCCGATGACGACGAGATCATACCCATGGACGAAAACCCCCATCCCGAAGAAGTTCTCTTGGACGGCTTCCGCGACTACGTGCTCAACGACGTGGAGCCGTCCTTCTCCGGCCCGCACAACCTAGCCACGGTGGGCTTGATCAACGCCTTGGGAGCCTCGTCGGAGCAAGGCGTTGTGATCGATTTTGACGAGTACATGGCCGCTGGATAGAGGGCAGGACGCGGCCTTTAGTTCGCTTTGTCATTACGCGCTCTCACTGGAGAATCCTCTGCTATTAATAGTTTCGGGCCTAGGGCGATTTTGCATCCGACGGACTCGCGCTGGACGACCTTGCCGATTCAAATAGATGATATCAGAGTCCAAGCCTACGAGGATGTGATTGACAAATTTCGAGGGAATAGACCATGAGAAACAGGCTTGATGCGATAACTCTCAAAGGGTTCAAGACCATTCAAGAGTTGAAGGATTTCAAGCCTCGTCCCTTGACCGTGCTGATTGGACCCAACGGCGCTGGAAAGTCCAATTTCATCTCTTTTTTTTCTATGATGAGTAAAGCGTTGGAAGACCAGACGAGTCTTCAGTTTTACGTAAGCCAGCAAGGCGGTGCTAGCACCTTATTGCACGATGGCCCGGACGAAACCCAAGAGATCGAGGCAGCCCTGACGATTCAGACAGATGCCGGCGAAAATCAATACGCGTTTCGGCTGGTTTTTGCGGCAGGAGACATCTTGGTTTTCGCGGACGAGTTCTACATGATTCCTGACAGAGGTTATGGTTGGTCATTACCAAGAGGTATCGGACATCACGCTCCACAAATCCTCGAGCAAGCTGGTCAAGAAGAGTCTGCTCGTGTTGTTTTGGATCTCCTGCAAAAAATCGTCGTCTATCAATTTCACAATACGTCGGATACCGCTCGCATACGCAGGAAATGGGGTACATACGACAACCGCTGGTTGAAGGCGGACGCTGCCAATATTGCGCCCTTTCTGCTTCGCTTGAAAGAAGACGACAATAGGTGCTATCAGCGGATTGTAGATACTATTAGGTTAATTTTGCCCTTTTTTTCTGATTTCGTGCTGGAGCCGCGCCACGAACACCTCCTTCTGAACTGGCGCGAGCGAAACAGCGATCGGGTGTTCAGTGTATCACAGGCGTCAGATGGCATGTTGCGGGTCATATCGCTCGTTACCCTCTTGCTTCAGCCAGAACGGGATTTGCCGGACGTTTTGATCCTCGACGAACCAGAACTTGGATTGCACCCCTATGCTATTAACGTCGTCGGCGGTTTGATAAGCGCTGCGTCGACCAAGATTCAGGTCATCGTCGCTACGCAATCCACAGCACTAGTCGATTGTTTTGAGCCAGAGGATATTGTCATCGTCGAGCGCGAGGGCCGCAGCTCTACTTTCAGACAGCTAAATGCCGAAGACCTCAAGGAGTGGCTTGAAGGCTTTGAAGACTATTCGCTTTCCGAGTTATGGGAAAAGAACGTGCTCGGAGGGCGACCGTAGTGGGCATCAGGCTAAATTTCATCGTTGAGGGGCAGACAGAAGAAGCGTTCGTGAAGCGGATCCTAAACCCGCACCTAGCGAATTTGGGAGTCTATGTGAAGGTCCGCTGTGTCCTGACGAGTTGGAAGAACAACATTAAGCATCGTGGGGGTATTGAGAATTATGAGAAGGCTAGGAATGATATCAATGCTTGGATAAGGGAAGATCGGAATTCAGACGTGCGTTTCACAACCATGTTTGACGTGTACGGTCTGCCAACGAATTTTCCCAGTTACAAAGATGCGAAGCAAAGATCTGACCCTTACGAGCGGGTCAAGGTATTGGAGGACGCTCTGGGAGAAGATGTTTCTGATCGGCGATTTATCCCGCATTTTCAGCTTCACGAGTTCGAGGCATTATTACTGTCCGATCCTCGGAAACTCGATTCGCAGTTTGATAACAGCACTGGAATACGGCGACTTGTCAATATGGTCGCCGGTTTTGATTCGCCGGAACTCATCAATGACGGAAACAACACCGCCCCTTCAAAGCGAATTATCGGCGAAATACCGGAATACGAAAAAATAAAACCATCCGCGGCTCCTATTGTTGCGGAGAAGATCGGATTACCTACGTTGCGATTGAAGTGTAAACATTTCGGCGAATGGCTTTGTAGGCTGGAGACGCTGAATAAGGGGTGAACGCAATAATGCCAATGGACGAAGGCCGAGGTCCGCCTAGCGACGATTATACTCGAAAGTCCAGTGTGCCATAAAAGAAGAGACTCAATGTGAATATCAGAAATTTTACCATATTTGTATTTGTTTTGGCGATTGCTGCGCTGGCTATGGGGCTTTCCGCTTGCGATGAATCCGGCTCGGTTCTGTCGAGTGGAGAAACACCTCAGCTAGAAGGACTCCGTGGAGAAATTCCCATCGGTGCCGTCTTGCCTATTACAGGGAAGCTCGCTACGGTGGGCTTGCGGATGAGCCAAGGAATTGAGTTGGCTCTCGCAGAGATTAACAACTCACAACTCAGCGATGTGAGAATTAAATTCATCATTGAAGACGATCAGACCACCGTTGAGGGTGCCGTTGAAGCCTTCAATAAACTGATCCATCAAGACGGCGTATCCGCTATCCTCGGGCCCGCTAGTTCAAGTGCAGGCGAAGAGGCATTTCCAATCGCACAACAGAATGGAGTTGTGGCACTTAGCCCGACTTCTGGTGCCTCTGGCCTGAGTGCAATTGGTGATTTTATTTTTCGCGCTAGTCTTACCGCAGATGTGATTATCCCCAATAGCGTCAAGGTAACTCATGCAAAACTCGGCTATCAACGAGTGGCTACCATAGTTGACAGCGTCGAGCTCGTCTCTCGGAGTAGCGACAAGGTGTGGAGGGAAGCCCTCGCAGAGAGCGGTGTTGAAATTATGACCAGAGAAATTTTCCAAAGTGGCGATAGCGACTTTTCCCTCCTGTTGACTCGGATAATGGCGTTAAATCCTGACGCTATCTTTATCTCCGCTTTACCAACAGACATGCCTAACATTCTGATTCAAGCTCGCGAGCTCGGCATTCCCTACTCGATTCCCTTTATTGTTGCTCAAGTGAGTATAGACGAAGTGCTAACCGCAGGCGCTGCTGCCGAGGGTCTGATAACTTCTGCTAGCTGGATCAGCACGGCTGATACACCGGGGAATCAAGCCTTCGTTCAGAATTACAGTGCAAAATACGGTGTCGAACCGAGCATCTATGCGGCGCAGTCGTACGCCTCCGCATATATTCTGGCAGAGGCGATTGCCAACGCCCAATCTACCGATTCAACCGCGATTCGCGACGCCATGGCAAACCTCTCAGACTTTGACACCGTTTTGGGTAAATTCTCTTTTAACGACATTGGGGATACGGTTTATGACCCAGTCATGCTGATTGTCGAAAACGGCGAGTTTCAGGCCTTCGAGTAATCCGCAGAAATGGAAACTACCTCCTACCGCTGTAGGTTGGAGACGCTGAATAAGGGGTGAACGCAATAATGCCAATGGACGAACAGACTGCCCGCCGCCTGCACCAAGACTCCTTGGTCATCGATTCGCACAACGACAGCATCGTCGCCCTGATCCGTCGGGGCATGTCCATCGACGGCGCACAGCGCGCTGATTTTCACCAGCGCGACGGGGCTGTTGCTTATTTGCGCCAGTACCAGTCGCCGGACGACGGCGTTCAGCTCGACTTGCCCAAGGCGCGCGAGGGCGGGCTGGACGCGGCGTTTTTCGCCGTTGATTGCACCCGCCCGTGGGGCAATCACTTACTCTACTGCATGGATGCCTTGGGCCATTTTTTGCAGGAGGTAGAAGAACACAGCGGGGACATTGCCATTGCGCGCTGTGCGGCTGACATTGAGCGCGCCCTCGCCGAGGGCCAACTAGCGGCCGTACTGGCAGTGGAAAACAGCGATGCACTGGAGAAAAGCCCTCACGTCCTGCCGTTGCTCTACCAGTTGGGAGTCCGTGCCATGACCCTTACCCACAGTACCCGGTCTTGGGCCGGAGATGGCTGCGAAGTCGAGGGGGGCAGCGGTCTGACCGGCTTTGGCCGCCAGCTACTGGAGCAGATGAACGAACTAGGCGTGGTCGTCGATGTGTCCCATCTCAACGAGCCGGGCTTTTGGGATGTAGTCCAAGCGGCCCAGGCTCCCTTTATGGCCACCCATAGCTGCTGCCGCGCCCTCTGCGACCACCCGCGCAATCTCCGCGACGAGCAGCTCCGCGCCCTCGCCGAAAAGGGCGGGGTCGTGGCCATCACGTTTGTCCCGGACTTTATCGACGCGCACGACCCCACCTTCGACGGCCTGCTCGATCACATTGAACACGCGGTCGCCGTCGCTGGCATCGACCACGTCGGCTTGGGGTCGGATTTTGACGGCGGTGGCTTGCTGTTGGAAGACGCGACTTATCTTCCGGACATTGCGGTGGGGTTAGCCAACCGCGGCTATGCCGAGGCCGATGTCCGCAAAATTCTCGGCGCGAACCAACTGCGGTTCCTGCAACAGGTCATCGGCTGAGACCGTAGAGCGCCCCGAACTTCTCCCACAAATAGTCGATGAAGTAATCGGCACTCAGCTTTGCGCCTGTGACCTCCTCGACCAATTCGCTGGCCGTTGCCCGCGCGCCGCGGGCGTGGATTTTCTCATTGAGCCAAGTTTTGAGCGGCCCGAGTTCGCCCTGCGCGATCTGTTCTTCGAGATCGGGCAAGTCTTGGTGGGCTTGGTGAAAAAACTGGGCCGCGTACAGGTTGCCCAGTGAGTAGGTCGGGAAGTAGCCCAGCAGACCGCAGGACCAGTGCGTGTCTTGCAGCACGCCGAGGGCGTCGTTGGGAGGACGGATGCCCAAGTATTGCTCCATCCGCTCGTTCCACACCTCGGGCAACTCGGCCACGGCAACTCGCCCCTCAATTAGGTCGCACTCCAGTTCAAAACGCAGCAAGATGTGGAGGTTGTACGTCACCTCGTCGGCTTCGACTCGGATCAGCGAAGGCTGGACTTGATTGACTGCCGCGTAAAAGGCGTCTAGATCGACCGCGCTGAGCTGCTGGGGAAAAAGCGCTCGTAGCTTGGGCAGGTAGTGCATCCAAAAGGCTTTGCTGCGGCCGACCATGTTCTCCCACAGCCGCGATTGCGACTC
>JAPPEG010000324.1 GCA_028875345.1 Gemmatimonadota bacterium | reverse complement strand
CGGTATCGGCTGTGATCGCGTCCTTCACGTCGTCGTCGCGGAACGTCAGCATGCCACAGTCCGTGTGGTGGATGAGCATGATCGAAGTCGTGCCCAGCAGCCGCTGCGAGATCGTCAGCGAGCGAATCGCGTCGTCGGTTATCACGCCGCCCGCATTCCGAATCACGTGCGCGTCTCCTTCTGCGATCCCCAGCAGACCGTGAACGTCGATACGCGCGTCCATACAAGCCACCACCGCTAGGTTCAGTCTTGGAGGCAGGGGAAGGTCTCCCTTGTCGAAGTTGGCGGCATAGCGGGCGTTGTTTGCGAGAAGTTCATTGATAGCGGCCATTAGAAATTTCCTTTCGCCGTCAGTTGCGTCTGCGTCAGCCCGTGTCCGGCGGGACGATGCAGGCCGTGATGATATTTGTATAAGTAAAATCAAGTCGATGAACGCCTGCAATGATCAGGTAAGCCACCTGATCAGCGTTTGTCGAATCTTGTTATTAAGCGGCTCGGGGCTATTCAGACCAGAGTCTTTCGAATACCAAACGTCCATCGATGGCTTCTTTGAGTGCGAATACGTCTGGGTTTGATAGAGATTTCCATCCGTCGTAGCCGAAATTAGAGTCCAGTGAGTTCAGGATCAGACTCAAGAGGTTGCCATGGGTTACTGCAATAGGGAACCGGTGACCACCGTCGAGTAGCTCGGTAATGGCGGCCCAGCCGCGGTCTAACACTTCGCGTGCCGACTCGCCTCCCGGTACCCGCAACTCCAAGTCTTCGAATGAGTCGCGGACCACTTCGCGCCAGTTGTCAATCGGACTCCCCGAGAGCGTCCGTTCAATCAGGCGGTGATCCAAGTGAATAGGCAGTCCCACTGTGGCAGCAAACGGTTCAATGCTTTGCTGTGCCCGCGCATAGGAGCTGGAGACGATCATGTCGATCGGGTAGTCAGACAAGAACTCAGCGAGTGCTTCCGCCTGTTTTCGCCCAATTTCTGTCAGTGCAGCATCCGGGTCTTGCCCTGATGCCTGGCAATGTCTAATCAACAACATAGGTCGATCACGACCACCTAGATTTCAGGTCCGCCTCGATTTCCTGCCAAGGGACTTGCAGTTTTGCGGCTGCGGCCATCAACGCATACACGACGCCGTTAAACTCCTCCGGAATCCCCGTTTCTTGCGTAAACGCTCTCACGAACTCAGCCGATTCCTCGCCGACCTTCTTGCAAATCGCATTGCTGTCTGCAAGGAGCTTTGACGTACTGGAGCCGGTGGGCTTTTGTGCGACTGCGGATATTCTCCGGTACTCCTCTTCCCATGGATTGACGATTTCCCGTCCGATCAATGAGATGTCGCTAAAGCGGACGACCTCGGCGACCTTGAGTCCGGTCTTGGACATCGCGCTTGCGGGCGAGCGTTCCCCGCGATACACCACCTCGACGCACCAGTCGTGCGTGCCCTCGGCTACCGTGTTTTCCGTGTCCCCGGCATAAGCGACGATACTGATCTGCAGCTTGCTGGATTGGAAGCGCTGCGACAGATACTGACGAGAGGATAGTTCGTATTTCTTGTTCACAGCAATGGACACCATTGCGGACGAATCTGGAATCCGTCCTTCGCGATTCAACAGACAAAGGGCCGGCCGATAGAACTGAGCATTTGGATCGAACCAATCGTAGGTGTTGAGGACTCCAAGTGGAGAGTCCCCAGCGCCCAGCATGTACTCGTCGAAAAGATCGTCTCCCGTGAGGCCATACGCCACTTCTCCACGCAGGAGGCAATCGTCAACTCGTTGGGGTACGTCTTCTCCCCGCGCCGAGATTATTTCGAGGGTTCCCACGCTCTCGTCAGCTCGGGTAAACTCGCCTCTGTCGCTAACGCCGATTTCACTCAGGAGATTGTTTACATACTCATGCAGACCACTGTTCTTGGGAATGTAGAGTTTGGCCTTTGGTTCAGGAACAAATAAACCGATTGCTTCGCGAAACATTTGTTACTCTCCTGTCTCGATCATCGTCAGTTATCTCCTCTTGCGCACGGTCAGGTCAATATCCGGCCAACTCGGTCGGTGTGCAATGGCAATTTCCCCTCCGGCGGTTCGCCCGATTCGGAAAGAGTCAAGGTCCTGGAATTCGTCGGATCCACAGGCGAATTTGCGCCGGGGTGGGCCGTCGAACATTCCCGGGAAGCGCAGTGAGTCGCTCCTCTGCTTGTGCGGCGGATAAGGTGGCCAAATCCGCCAGCGAACGAATGCCGGTTTTGGCCAGCAGATTGCCGTATTCTACGCCAATGCCTTGGTGCAGGTACAGTTCGATGAGGCCGCGGGTGGAGTGGGTGCGTTCGCGGCCCAATTCCCCTTCCATTTGCCGCCAAATTTCTGCCGACTCTCTAGCTTCCAAATCAGTCAGATAGACGATGCCCTCGTCCTGCAAAAAAGTGCGAGCGGTCGGATCCAGACTATCTACTTTGGCCAAGCGCGGCTTCACCGAGCCGACGTTCAAGTAGATGTAGTGGTTGACCGTCAGGACGAAAGCCGCGGCCAAAAGGACGATGACAAACGCATTCCAGACCTTGGTCGGCCCGGGCCGCTGGTCCCGGTGCGCTCCCAATGGCGGTGCCAACCTGTACCATACCAACAGGCGATAGACCAGAGCGCATTCCACGGCAAAGAGAGGGAAGCCCAAAAAGCCGGCTAGCGGCATTTCAAAGAGTTTCAATTCTTCAAAAAAAGGCACCGTGTAGATCCACTTGACTTGGGCCCAGTAGTTGAAGAATTCCCACAGACCTCCAGCGATAAATCCGGCCAGCAACTGGCGGGTCAGCGGTGCGTAGTCGCCGCGCGCCAATTGATGCAGCAAGCTGTCGGGCAGGCGGCGGTATTCGATGGGAGCCAAGAGCAGGATAAAGGCGA
The DNA here is from genome assembly GCA_028875345.1 of Gemmatimonadota bacterium. Classification (GTDB taxonomy): domain Bacteria; phylum Latescibacterota; class UBA2968; order UBA8231; family UBA8231. The sequence goes on along the minus strand of JAPPEG010000324.1, from coordinate 4,620 downwards.
GCCAAGTGAGCGGGAAGAAGAAGCGCGGCCACAAAAGGACTAGCGCTAGCCCGATCAGGCCGGCTATTTGCAGGAGGGTTAGGCGACGGGGAGTCAGCGGCCAACGACGGCCTTGCCAACCGGCAGCCACACCGCTCAGACCCAAGTAGTACTCCAACCACAGTAGGCCGGGAAAAACAGTGGCAAAGGAGAAGACGGCGTTTAGCGTCTGCGAAACAGGGTGGTCGAGGACGAAGATGTAATACCAGTTTTTCAGACGGAAATTGATCAACTCAAAGGCGTACCACCCCACTGCGGACCAAAAAAGGATCAGCAAAAAAGCCGGACCGCAGCGGGCGATGAGCGAGCGTCCTTCTCGCCACTGGATGAGTCGATCTAGGGTCCAAATGATGCCGTACCAGGCACATAGGTAAAACAAGGTGGTCACAGGTTCTACCCGGCGCAGCATGAGGACGAAGGAGACCCCGATGAATAGGGGACCTAATAGAAGCAGGAGCGCGGACTGGAAACGGCGCGAGTCCAGCGGCGCGGAACAGGTGGTCATTGGGAAGGGTCGAGTTCCAAAACCGCGGCCAAGCTGTCGCCTTGGTGGACGCGGTTGAAGACTCGCAGACACAGGATCAAACCCTCCTGCGTCGATACCACTTCCTCGCGCCGCTGCCCCAGATGATCAACCACCGTGCCGATCACATCGCCCGGTTGCACCGGCGCTTTCAGTGTTACCCGAGGCTCAAAATAACCGGCAAAGGGCGCTGGGTAATTGACTTGTATGTGACCGGAGTTGTCGCGGTCGTCCTCTATGGTGTATTCGGTGCGCAGGGGTGGCAGGGTGCGGTCGATCATGTCCAGTTCGGCCAAGACGTTCAAGCAGCCCTCGAAATAGGCATCCGCGCCTTGGGGGTCGCACGTGCCACCGCCCATCCACTCGGCGTAGATGGCCGGTACGTTGGCATCGCGGGCCACTGAGAGCGTGCGTCCGTCGAGGTGAGCTGAGGTGCCCCAGATGATGGGCATATTCAGTGCGCGGGCCATGCGCCGTTGCACGTCGAGGGTGGACCTGTCGGGATGCAGGGTGTATCCCACGGTAGGATAGAATTCCATGACTATCCCGCCGCTGTGCAGGTCGATGAGATAGTCGGCCCGGCGGATTTCCTTACTGACGGCGTGGGCTGTGCGCTCGGTGATCGAGCCGTCGGGTCGGCCCGGGCAGGTGCGAGCCAAGTCCAGCTCGTCCTCGGCTGTGCGCTGGCCGCGCCAATAGGCAGCTTCGTTGACTACGGGGATGGCCGTGAGGCGGCCTCGCAAAGCTGCTGGATTGAGGTGGTCCAGCAGGCGACGGATGGCTGCCATAGACTCGAACTCGTCGCCGTGGACGCCGCCTAGGATTAGCAGGTTGGGACCTTTTTGGGTGCCTTCTATTACTTGTTGTTGCAGGGTGATTGTCGGAGTCATAGATGGGAGACGACCTTTCGATCCACAGTTGGCGATCTTTCAACGGTTATCGCGATAAGGACCTGTATCAATGCCGGGTAGGGTATGCTCCAAAAGGTCTAGCGTTTGGCTGGTGAAGTACGGGTGTCCGGGTTCGGGCCAGCCGAATAGGCTGCGCACTCGGGGCGTGGTGGCCGTAAAAAAGGGCAGCATGTGATCGCGTTCGCCGTACATGAAGGGATTGGCGAATCGGGTCCAGCGATCGTTGTCGCGGCGACACATGGACAAAGTCCAAAAGGCGCGCTGCATGCGCTTATTGGCAAAGGGTTGGGCCGCGTGTACTAGGTACGACGAGTAGAAGAGAGCCGCGCCGAGCCGGCCAGTAGCGGGGACCGGAGCGGCTAGTTCGGTGGCTTGGCGCAGGTCTTTGAAGGACCCACCCGCGGCGTTGTCTTGGGCAAGCGCCCGCACAAAAGCGGGACCAGCTACTTTATGCGAGCCGGGGATGACTAGCATGGGGGCACCGTCGGCTTCGACATCGTGCAGATATACTCCCGAATTGACGTAGTCGAAGCGGCCTGTTTGGTCGTAGGGCGGTAGTAGGCAATTGGTGTAGTGGTCAATGTGGTAGCCCTCCCAAGGGTTGTCGGGATGGCGCTTGTCAGTAGGCCCCGAGCGCATGAAGAGGTGGGCATTGCAGTAGCTTGCTTTTGCGCCTAAGCATTGCTCAAAAATGTCGAGATAGGTCTCGTTTTCTATCAGCCGATCCAAGGCTAGCGCGCCCACGGGAAATTGCGAGCGGCCCTCGGAGTGGTCGTGCGTGGTGGTGAAGCCGTCTGAGACCCCGGAGGCGTTGCCGCGGTCGCAATCGGCCAACCATTGCTGGAAGGATTGGCCGTAGAAAATCTGTTCCATTGCCGCTAGGGCGTCGTCCATCTCGTCGGCAGAGAACAGGTCGGGGACGATGATGTAGCCGTCGCGGTGGAATTGGTCGAGTTGGGCTGGCGTTAGGCTCATGGGATCTCAATCTAGTATAGGTTGAGTAGGTTGAGGTTGGTTTTTAGGCGGTTGGTGGTAAGATACCGCACTCGACTAGCGAGTCAACTCAAGGAGGAAGCCAGCTTCCAATGAGATTTCCGAACTTTTTCACCTTCGTCTTTGAACCTGTACTTTCCGGGCGGCGTCTTTACTTGCAGAGAGCCTCGATGCAGATACCGGACCCACAACTCATAGCGCAGATAAAAGAACGCGATGCATGCGCATTCCAGCAGTTCTTTGAGCGATATCGGGAGCAGATCCTCCGCCATGTGCGCTGCATCGTCCGCGACGATGCGAGTGCTAACGATGTAGTGCAGGAGGTTTTCTTGCGAGTGTGGAACCGGGCCGGCCAATGGAGCGGTCGAGGGTCTGCGGCTAGCTGGTTGTTCCGCATCGCCACTCATATCTCTCTGACCCACCTGCGCACCGTGCGAAGGCGGCGAGAGCAGCGGCTGGAAATGCTGTCTGAAACCGTGGAGCAGGAGACGCAGCAAGTGCCCGAATGGATGATTGAGGCGGCATCCGAACGCCCCGACGCCCAAGTGGAACGGGCCGACCAGCAGCGCTGGCTGCGGCGACAGGTACAAGAGTTGTCCGAGGACAAGCGCGAAGTTTTCCACCTGATCTACGACGCCCAAGTCGAAGTGCGGGACGCCGCCGAACGCTTGGGCATTCCCGAAGGCACCGTAAAGTCGCGGCTGCACCACGGCCGCCGTCAACTCTCACAGGCTTGGCAAGCCACTAATAACATGGAGGAACACGAATGACACTGAATCTCGACGTACCTTGGCACAGGGAGTCCTTCGACCTTTTCGTCCACCAGCGACTGCCCCAGCTTTTGGGCGAGCGCTTGCCGCTGGCCGACTATCAAGTCGAACAACAGGACTCCTATACTTTTTCCATCAAACTGAGCTTGGGACTCGCCGATGCCTCGGTCGAGGTTGAGTACCGGGATTTGCCTCGGCCCGACCGCGATGGCCTTTTCTACATTGAAGGCAACTACCGGGTCGTGGTCCCCTATCCCGACCGGCGCGAACTCGATCAAGCGCGAATTCTGTGTGTGGGCGAGCAGCTCTACGACTTTATTGACCAAAGGTTGGAGGCGGCCCCCGAGCAGTTGGCTTGGGACGACGACCTAGTGCGGAATTGGCTGCCATTGAACGCTTGGATGCGCGACTTCCACTTGGAGGAAACTTCGCAGTATCTACAGGCGACCAACTGGCTCGACCGCTATACCCATCTGCGGCGGCTGACTTTGATCCCCATAGTCGTCGAGCCTTTTGACGACCGAGACGTTTTCCCCGACAGCCAATACGGCCTAGTGTGCCCCTGCTGCACCCCCGAGGGGCCCAATATCGGCCGAGTGCTGGAAGTGGCCCGCGGTGCCCGCATCCGCGACGGCAAGCTCGAACGGATCGACGAAGCGCCCGACAGCATCTTGGGGTTTTCGGCTTCCATGTTGCCCTTCTTAGAACACGACGATTCCAATCGCGCCCTGATGGGCGTCAATATGATGCGCCAGTGGACGAGTGCTGCTGATACAGCGGCACCGGTCCACGCCACGGGTTGGTTTCGCCAGCAGCACGACCAGCGCTTGGCTTCCAAGGGCAACAAACCCGAGCCGGCCCTAGTACAGACGGGATACGAGCCTGATGCCGCCGATTTCTGGGGTGGCTACAATCTGTTGACCGCCTTCATCATGTGGGACGGGGACACGTTTGAAGATGGCGTGGTCATTAGCGAGTCGGCTGCGGCGCGGATGAATTTTCCCGCCGCAGTGGGGGTGGGCGACAAACTAAGCAATCGCCACGGTGCCAAGGGAGTGGTGACGCGCATCCTGCCCGATGCCGACATGCCGCAGTTGCCCGATGGTACGCCGATAGAACTGATCTTCAGCCCCACCAGTATGGTCTCACGGCTCAATTTCGGCCAGCAGCGCGAAGCGGTCATGGGTCGCCTCGCGCAAGCCGCCGGGCACCCAGCGGTGGTGCCGCCTTTCCAAGCACCCAGCGAAAAAGTGTTGAAAGCGCGTCTGGTCGAGGCGGGACTGCCCGAAGACGGCATGGAGCAACTGACCCTCAAAGGCGCAAAGCTGCCCTATCGCAGTACCGTGGGTTGGGTGTACTGGGGCCGCTTGGCGGCCCACACCGC
>JAPPEG010000388.1 GCA_028875345.1 Gemmatimonadota bacterium | reverse complement strand
CTACAAGCCCTTGCGCTACCTTTGGCGATGCGTGATATTTAACACTGTTTTGCGACGTGGAAGGGGTCGGCGCAGCCAGCCCCGTCTTTTTATTTTAAGTTCAAAGTTTACCTATGGCGGTTACTACAGAAGAGGTCCACGGGGTCGCTGAGTTAGCGCGGTTGCGCTTTTCGCCCGCAGAGGAGGAAAGGCTAGCTGGGGAGCTCAACCGCATCTTGCGCTACATGGACACGCTCAACGAGCTAGACACCACGGGCGTAGAGCCAACGTCTCACGTGCTGCCCCTCGCCAACGCATTTCGCCGCGATGAGGCAGCGTCTTTTCCCGCCGCGGCCGAAATCGTCGCCGCGGCCCCGCAGCGACAAGAGGACTACTTCAAAGTTCCGAGAATCATCGATTGACTATTGAGAAGCGGAGGCAGGGCACTGTCGCCGCTTCTTTGTTTGGGCAGCTCGAAGGAGCGCGCAACGTGGCCACAGAATACAAAGGCCCCAAATACGTCGTCGTGACTGGCGGCGTGATAAGCGGTGTGGGCAAGGGCTTGACCACAGCTTCCATCGGCAAGATCCTGCAGCAATACGGCTACAGCACCACAGCCGTCAAGATCGATCCGTACATCAACTACGACGCTGGCACCATGCGGCCCACCGAGCACGGCGAGGTGTGGGTGACGGACGACGGCGGCGAAATAGATCAGGATTTGGGCAATTACGAGCGCTTCTTGGGGTTGGACCTGCCGCGCTCCAACAACCTGACCACTGGGCAGATTTACCTCACGGTCATCGAGCGCGAGCGCCGCGGCGAATACCTCGGCGAGACCGTGCAGCCGATCCCCCACATTACGGACGAGATAACCCGCCGCTTGCAGGAGGCGGGCGCGGGCTATGACATCGTGCTGGTCGAGATCGGCGGCATTGTCGGCGACTACGAAAACGAGCCGTTCCTCTTCGCCGTGAAGACCCTAGAACGAGACTTGGGTGAGGAGCACTTTGCGCACCTGCTAATCACCTATCTCCCCATACCGCCGCACGTGGGCGAGATGAAGACCAAGCCCACGCAGCAGGCCATTCGCATGCTCAGCGAGCACGGCATTTTTCCCGACTTCATCGTCTGTCGCGCCGAGACAGCCACCGACGAGGTGCGCAAGAAAAAGATCCAGATTGGTGCCAATGTGCCCTACGACCACATCATTTCGGCCCCGGACTCGGAGACGATTTACAATATCCCGCTGGTTTTGGAAGAAGAGAGGCTCGGCGAGAAGATCCTCAGCCGGCTCGGCTGCGCGCCCAAGAAGACTCCAGACTGGAGGCCTTGGCTGGAATTGGTCAAGCGCAGTCGGCAGCCGCGCCAGTGTGTCCGCGTGGCCATGGTCGGCAAATACGTGGTCACGGGCGACTTTCAGCTAACGGACTCGTACATCTCAGTCAATCAGTCGCTGATACACGCTGGTGTGGCGTCGGATGCACGGGTCGAGATCACTTGGATTGATGGCCATCAGTTTGAGCGCGGCGAAATGGAGCTGACAGAGCTCGACGCATTCGATGGCATTATCGTCCCTGGGGCCTTTGGCGCGGGAGGGGCCGAAGGCGTGATTGCGGCCATTCGCTACGCCCGCGAGCACAACATCCCCTATTTGGGCCTGTGCTACGGCTTGCAACTGGCCGTGATTGAATACGCCCGCAATGTCGCCGGGATCACCGAGGCTACTTCCGAAGAGTTCGACGCGGATTCCGAGTGGAAGGTCATCTGCGTCCAAGACACCGAGCAAAAAAGCGCGCTAGAAGAAAATCGCTACGGCGGCAGCATGCGCTTGGGCGCGTACGCCGCGGTGTTCAAAAGCGACAGCCGCGTCCTCCAAGTTTACGAGGCGTCGGGCCGCCTCAACGAAGACGCCCGCCGCATCGAACAACTGCTGGCCAATCCCGACCAAGCGTTCCGCGTTGGCTTGGTCATGCTGGAGCGCGACAAAGTCGCCCTAGAGCGCCACCGCCATCGCTACGAGGTCTCGCCCCGCTTCGTCGAACTGCTCGAAGAGGAGGGACTGGTCTTTTCGGGGTATCACCGCCGCGTAGATGGCACTCGCTTGATGGAGTTTATCGAGTTGCCGGATCACCGCTTCTTTATCGCCACCCAAGCCCATCCCGAGTTTAAGTCGCGGATGGACAATCCTTCACCTCTGTTTGCCGGGTTTGTCGAGGCCGCGCTGGCCTACCAACAGGAGATTGCAAGCCATGAGGAGGGGCAGGCGGCGGCCTCCTAGTTCGGTGGGTGGTACAATCGTCTCAATGGGCCGCGCTTTCCTGGGGAGAGCGCGGCTTTTTCGCGCCGGGTGCTGCGGAGCTATGCTCTGGGCCTGCGGTGCGGGAGAAGTGCCCGAAGAGCCGTTGCAAATTCCCGAGGTCGATGGGGAAGCATGGGACGCGCACATTGAGATAGGACGCCCCGGCCATCGCATCGAGATCCGCGCCGATTCTTTGCGCGAATTTTCCAAGTCAGAGCAGATCGTCTCCACCGGCGGCGTAGAGGTCGCTTTCCGCGGCAACGAGGCCGTTTCGACACTGAGAGCCGAGCGCTTGGTGCTAGAGCACAAGCGGGATCGCTTTGGCTTGGCTGGCGGCGTGGTTTTGCGCGCTGGGGATAGCCTAGAAGTGCAGTCCGATACTCTGCTGTGGGAAAACGCGCACGAGCAGTTGCGCATTCCGGGTACATTGAGGGTGGAAGTCGGCGAGGGACGAGAGTGGGGCCGCAACCTCACGAGCAATTTTGCCGTAGATGTGTGGTCCTTGGAAGCCGTCGAGGGGCTTTGGCGCGGTCGGGATGGGGTGATGGTGGAGGTGCGCGCCCAACGCGAGGAAAGCCGTCGAGTCGAGGGTGCGCAAGAGATCACCTACGACAGCGTTGAGGTGCGCTACGACGGCGTGCAATTGACCGGACCACACGCCACTTTTCTCCCCGAGACCCGTCGCTTTGACCTCAGCGGAGGGGTCGAGGGAGCCGACTCGCTGGCGCAGTTTGCAGCCGACGAAGTTGCAGTGGATGCAGAAAAGCAGCGGCTAGTGGCGCGGGGGGCGGTCCGCTACCGAGAGGATGAGGCCGAGTTGCGGGCCGCGGAGGTAGAGGAGGACCGCAACGCAGCGCTATTGCAGGCCCGCGGGGAGCCGGCGACCTTTGTGCAGGGCGAACGGCAGATCGAGGCGCGCCAGTTGGCGTATTCGCGTTCCGAGCGCGAGCTGACGGCCGAGGGCGGGGTGGTCTTGCGCGCCGGAGAGCAGGAGCTGACGGCCCAAACCCTCCGCTATACGCGCGATGGCCAAGTCCATGCCGAGGGCGCGATCGCGCTAAAGGCACCCGAGTTGGACGGCTCGCTCGCCGGCGATTCGCTCTTTTTCGACTTGGAGCAAGAGGCTGGCTGGCTGCGAGGCGCACCCTCGTTGCGCCAGCGCGAGCTCGTGCTATCCGCTCCTGTGTTGCGGTTCGATCTCGTGCGGAGCCGGTTGGCCGGGACCGGCGGTTTTACCCTGCGCGCCGAAGGGTTGGAGGTCGTGGCCGAGCGCGGTGCATACGAAGCGGATTCAGCGCGGGTGCTGGTGGCTGAGGGCGTGGTGTTGGAAGAACAGGATGACGGGCGAGACTATCACAGCCGCCTGATGGCCGATTCGATGGTCGTCGCCTTGGCGGACAGCCAAGTCGAGTGGATCGCCATACCCGGCCAAGTGAGTGGCCAAATTGAGGTAGGGGACCGCCATAGTTGGATCGAGGGTCGGGGTGGGCAAGTCTTTATGGCCGACGGCGACTTGGAGCGGGTTGAAGTAAGTTCTGAGGCCGACGTGACGCATCGCCGGGCCGAAAACGAAGAGATCAATCGCTTTCGCGGACAGCAGATGACGCTGTACTTTGACGCGGCGGGATTGCGCCGTGCCTTGGTAAAGGGCGCGGCCGAGTTAGTTACGCGGCTGCAAGAGGACGAAGAGGTCTCCGTCAACGAGGTCAGCGGCGAAGAATTGGATATCCGCTTTGCCCAAGGGTCGCTGGCCGAGGTGCGAGTCGGGCCGGAGATCGAAGGTCGCTACTATCCGCCTGCAGAGGAGCCGTAAGGTGGCATTGGAAACGCACGCATTGAGCAAGCACTACGGGGGCCGGGCGGTCGTTGACGAGGTCAGCATCCGCGTCGAGCCAGGGGAGGTCGTCGGCCTGTTGGGACCCAATGGTGCGGGCAAGACCACGACCTTTCACAGCATCGTCGGCTTTGCCGCGCCGGACGGGGGCCGCATCTTGCTCAACGATGCGGACATCACCGGGCTGCCGATGTATCGCCGCGCGCAGATGGGCATTGGCTACCTGCCGCAGGAGACCTCCATTTTTCGCAAGCTGAGCGTGGCCGACAACATTCGCGCCGTATTGGAAGCGCGGGGGGTCAACAAAGCGCGCATCGCATCGCGCCAACGGCAACTGCTAACCGAGTTGGACTTGCTAGAACGCGCCAATCAGCGCGCCGACACGCTTTCGGGCGGCGAGACGCGCCGGGTCGAGATCGCGCGGGCCTTGGCCTGCGAGCCGCACTACATGCTCCTCGACGAGCCTTTTGCCGGCATTGATCCGCGCACAGTAGAAGACATCCAGAACATCATCGCCGAACTGAGAAACCGAGGCTTGGGCGTACTGATTACCGACCACAACGTGCGCGAGACCTTGGAGATCGCCGCACGCGCCTATATCCTAGTGGATGGTAAAATTTTAACGGCGGGCACGGCCGAGGAGCTAATTGCCAACGAGCAGGTGCGGCGAATCTACCTCGGCGAGCGCTTTAGTTGGCGGGTCGATGGGTAGGCGCGGTTGCACCTTGACTTTTCGCGCTGCACGGGCTTGTTTTTACAGCTACTACTAGGGCAGGTAATTTTTATTAAGTAATTAATTTACAATAATTTATAATGCTTCGTCCCGAGCAAAATACCGGCTTGCGCCTCCAGCAAAGGATGGCACCGCAGCTCATCCAATCGCTGCGGCTGTTGCAGATGTCCACCTTGGATTTGACGCTGGAAGTCAAGCAGCAACTCGAACTCAATCCCTTGCTCGAAGAGGTTGTTGAACTGCGCGAAGAGGGGGAAGAGGAGGAGGAACTGCGCGAGCAGGAGGAGGGGCTCAAGGCCGAAGAGGACCTGCCCGCGGACATGGAGGAGGTTGATTGGGACGCGCTGTTGGACGACCAGTTCGACGCGGGCGCGTACAATAGCGAGCGCACAGAATACGATCCCAATTGGGAGGCTGACCGCGAGCCACAGGAAAACCGCATCACCGCCATGCCTCCTCTCTTAGAGCACCTGTACCGTCAGCTAGGCGAGATTGGCGGTTTGGCACCGGAAGAGCGCGCTATCGCCGAGTACATCATCGGCAATATCGACGAGCGCGGTTACGTCGGCTGCTCGCTCGCCGAGATCGCCGAGGATTTACAGGTGGAAGTGGCTGCGGTCGAAAAGGTGCTGCGCGTCATTCAGACGTTTGATCCGCCTGGAGTCGGCGCGCGCGACTTGCGCGAGTGTCTGATGATCCAGTTGAGCCAGCGCGACGACCCGCTTAGCGCCCTAGCCTTGCAAGTGGTGCGCGACCATCTAGAGGACCTGACGCGGCGGCGTCTGCAGCACATCACTCGCGCCTTAGCCATTTCCAACGAGAAGCTCAAAGAGGTTTTGCAGGTCATCGAGCGCCTACAGCCGCATCCGGGTCTGTTGGCCAGCAGCGACTACAACAATCTCTTGACACTGGATAGCGAGGTCGCGTACATCACGCCGGACTTGGTCGTCGAAAAAATTGGCGAGGAGTGGCAGGTGTGGCTGGCCGACGGGTCTATGCCGTCCTTAAAGATCAATTCTGAATACCAGCATCTGCTCAACAATTCCCATGGCGACGGTGCGGCCGCGGTCAAGGACTACGTGGCCAAGAATCTCAACGATGCCCGCTGGCTCATCAACGCCATCCATCAGCGCCGCACGACCATACTCAAGGTGGGTAATTACCTGTTGCAGGCGCAGTTGCCCTTTTTCGAGCAAGGGCCATCGCGGTTGCGGCCCTTGGTCTTGCAGGACGTGGCTGACGCGGTGGGAATGCACGTATCGACGATTAGCCGCGTCAGCAACGGCAAGTACGTGCAGACGCCGCACGGGGTCTTTGAACTGAAGTACTTCTTCGACAACAAGCTCATTACGGACGAAGGCGAAGACGTGTCCGTGCGCTCGGTGAAGGAAAAAATTTCGCAGCTCGTCGCCGATGAAGACAAGGCCCGACCGCTTTCGGACCAACAGATTGTCGAGGAGCTGAGCAAGGGCGGACTGAAAATTGCGCGACGGACCATAGCCAAATACCGCGATCAGCTAAAAATTCCTGCGCAGCGCTACCGGAGAGAGCTGTAGGTACGCTCCTTAAGCGCTCCCTTCCTTCCGCCCGACGATCAACAAATGCGCGGGCATTTTCTCCAGCCACTGTTCGTTCCCGATTTGCTCTCCGTATTCGACGACTTCGACGATGCGGCAGCCGCCATCGATGGCGGCTTGTACGTGATCGGCAACCGTCCAGTGGTATTCAAACGTCGAAGAGCTGCGATGGGGGCCGCGGTCGAGATAGCGATAGCGAGGTTCGTAGCTGTCGGCATCTTCCCACATCCGCCGCATGGGGTGGTACTCATTCGCGACGAAGAGGCCGCCCGGTGCGAGGATGCGCCCGGCTTCCGCATAGTACTGTTGGATGTCTGCAACCCACACGGACACGTGGCCGCCGGTGTACACCAAGCCGAAGGAATCGTCCACGAGGACGGACAGGTCCGTCACATCCGCTTGCACAAACCGCACGGAGAGATCGAGGGTGCGCGCCCGGTCTGCGGCCACGGCTAAGCGACGTTCGGAAATATCGACGGAGGTGACGCGCCCGCCGAGGCCGGCCAATGCAAAGGCCACCTCATTGTCGCCGCTCCCCAACACGCAGACCTCGACGCCTTGTATGTCCGCGACGTAGCGCATCTCGGCCTCTCTCAGCACTAGACGCGGCTCTTGGTGCGCCCGCATCCACAGGCCGCGCTGATCCTCCCGTTCCTTCCACCACTCAGTGGAAGCGTCCCAAAAGGCCCGATTCGCTTGGTGCGGATCGTCGATAGGGTACTCTTCATTCATAGCACATAGACATAAAAATTCGATTGTTGGAGAGATCGAGGTTGGGCGTCCACAAGGGACGTTCCTAAAACCAAAGTCGGATGAAATTGGCTACTAACGGAGGCGTCCGTGCTCGTCAAACGCCATCTCAGCCAGTGCGCCGGTTTGCTCTAGGTCGGGGTGGTCGCCGAACTCTCGCAGCAGGCTGGCGGATAGGTGGATGTGGCCGATGTCGAGGGTGTTTTTGATGCGGACGACGCGCGCCTGTTCGGGATTGGGGAGGTTTTGCACCGAGAGCGCGGCCTCAATGGCGTCGCGGTCGGTTGCCATGACGACGGGGATGTACGCGCGATTGAGAAAGGTGGTGGTAAATACGTTGGCGTACGTAGCCTCGAAGTCGATGCGCTCGTACAGGCGGCGGGTGATGATGTCGGCGAGGCCGA
>JAPPEG010000065.1 GCA_028875345.1 Gemmatimonadota bacterium | reverse complement strand
TCATTACCTACAACGACGGCACTGTTGACCACGGCCGAGAAATCCGCTTTGAACCAGCCATTCAAGGGGGATTCGTCCAAGAAGGCTTCATTTCGGCCGATGGGTCCGAAGAGATCCGCCTACTCTACGACTTCGACACGCCCGCCTTCGTCAACCGGGCCTCGGGTCCCAAAGAAGAAATCGCCAAAGTCGAATTCGAAATGACTATTGGCAACGACTATCAGGTGTGGATGACGTCCAATAACCAAACCAATCGCAGCGATGAACCCGTGCTGCTGTTGGTAGCGCAGGCCGAGGGCAATGTGCAGGACAACACCAACCTGCGCATCCTCAAATTCGAGTACGGCCTGCCCACGGCTACCCAAATTATCGGAGCCACCCTAGAGCTGCGGGATGTGGCCGGTTTCAACTTCTACGGCGAGTACGATCTGAGTATAGCCTACCGCAAATATCCCAGCGTGACGCGGACCAGCCACACCACTTCGGCGGGAGTGGCCGGGGAGCAAGTCGAGCCAGCTTGGATGATCAACCTGTCCAAGGTGGCCCATCCCTGGTTCTTTTTTGGTGAAGCGTACAGCATGGATCCGCTCTACAACACCCGCACCTTTGTCACCGGTTCGGCCGGCAATATCGACTACGAAAACGAGCGTTTCCACGTGGTGGAGCTAGTAGAGGACAACGACGACCAAGACCGCGCACCCGACTTAGTCCGCGCCGATTCGCAAGCCGGCGACCGCCGTGTCTTCCCCGGCTGGGACGAAAACTACGACTTCATCTCTGACTTCAACCAAAACGACAACCTAACCATCTCCAATGGCATTCCCGACTACGACGAAGCCTTTCTCAGACACCGCGTGGACCGACCCGACTTCCTCTACGGGATCGACATGAACAACAACCTGTGGGTTGACCGCTTTGAAAACGACGAATCCCCAGACTACCCCTATCAGAAAGACCACCGGGGTTTCAACGTCTATACGGGATACCGGCTGACCCCGGACATTCGCCTTACCATCGGGCACCTGCGCGAGGAACTGATCTCGGCCGACAAGCGCAACCACACGTCCTACGCCCTGTTCAGCCTAGACCGGGACAATCCCCAACAAGGGCGCTTCCGCTTCATGCAGATGGTCAAACTGGCCCAGGACAATATCCCAGACGACCTGCTCCAGTGGTTCCCCGAAAACACGCAGCGCGACGGCCAGTTGCAAAAAGTGGTAGATCCACTTTTGGCCCAAGACACTTGGATTAATACCACTTGGATCGGACACAACTACAACCGAGGGGGCTTGGAGGCGTATAACTATCTCAATTTGGAACTTTTTCACCAGCGCGACGACGCGGCCCTGCGCGAGACGGACTCCTTTTTTGGCGTCATCAACAAACTTAGCTACCGCTACGATCTGGGCACCGTCCAACTCGAGCCGCGCTGGAAGAGCGAATACCGTCGCCAGACCGTGGGGCTGTTCACCGCCGACGAGGAGACAGTGCTGACCGAGATAGTGGGATTCCTCTTGGGGTTTCCCATTCTCAATAACACTCGCATTCAAACCGGAATTGAGTACTCTTTCGCCAACGATATGAAGCGCGACAACAACGATTTCACCGGAATCGCCGGAGCCTTGCAACTGTCCAATGTGAGTTCCTACTTGGGCTACGAGGTATCCGCCCAAGTGGGTCTCAAAGCAGATTGGCGCGATTTCAAAAGCATCGAACGCGAATCGGAAATCCTGACCCAAGGCTTTATCACCCTATATGCTGGCCTGGGTAAGTAAGGCGCTTGCGCTGCACTGGCCCAAGCTGGTCGCCTTAGCCGTCTTGGCCCTAGGCCTGCGCTTAGTTTACCTGTTCCAAGCCGCCGACAGTCCTTTTTTCGACACGCTCATTGTCGATGCCAGAAGCTATACCGAATACGCCCGCGAACTGGCGACCGGCACTTGGGTTGGGCGGCCTATGCCGTTCTGGCAGGCTCCTTTTTACCCCTATTTCCTAGCCGGTCTCTTTTCTTTTTTTGGCGAAAACTACTACCTGCCGCGTCTGCTCCAAGCCCTAGCTGGCACGGCTACTTGCCTGATCGTCTTCAAGCTAGGTCGCGAGGTCTTCTCGCCGACGGTGGGTTGGATAGCCGCCCTCGGAGCGGCACTGTACGGCCCTTTCCTCTACTTTGAGGGCGAACTTTTGCCCACGACTTGGGCCGTGCTTTTCGACGCGGTCCTGCTGTTGGTCTTGTTGTGGGGCCAGCGCCGAGGCGGTGCCCTTGCCGCACTGAGCGCCGGACTCGTCCTAGGGCTAGGCACCTTGGCCGTGCCGAACGTGCTACTCTTTGCGCCAGTAGCGGCTTGGTGGGTATATCGCTGGTGGCCCGCTGCGGCACCACGTCGCCGCGCCCTCCACGTGGCAATCTTTGCCGTCGGTCTGCTGATGCTGGTAGGCCCGGTGACTCTGCGCAACCGCATCGTCGGTGGCGAGTGGGTGCTCATCTCCTTCAACGCGGGTGTCAACTTCTACCTCGGCAACAACCCGGACTACGACCGCACCGTAGCGGCGCGGCCCGGAGCCGGGTGGAGCGAGGTAGTTGACTTGCCGCAACGCGAGGCCGGCATCACCCAGCCGGGGGCTGGCTCGAACTACCTTTTGGGCAAAGCTTGGAAATATATACGCACCGAGCCGGGGGACTATTTGGCCCTGCTTTTGCACAAGGGCTATCTGTTTTGGCACGGGGCTGAGATCCCCCGCAATACCGATCCGTACTCTGCCGCTGAGTACTCGCCGCTGTTGCGCCTTTTGCTGTGGAAGTACGGCCTCGCATTCCCCTTTGGCTTGGTCTCAGCCCTCGCCCTGTTCGGGGCGGCCTATGTCCTGCTCAAACCAGAACGCCGCACCCCGGCGACCTATCTCGTCTTGCTCTTTGCGGGAGTCTACATGCTGTCGGTGGTATTGTTTTTCGTCACGGGCCGCTATCGCTTACCAGCCGTGCCCTGTCTCTTGCTGCTGGCCGCTTATGGCGCTTGCACCTTGACTGGTTTGCGCCATAGGCCTTTGTATCTGTCGGCTGGTGCCCTTGCCGTACTGCTGTTGGTCACCAACGCCGGGACTGCGGCGACCAGCTCGCACGTAGCTGCCTTCCACCACTACTCGCTGGCGGCCGTCTATGAAAATAAAGGCATGAAGACCAACGCCTTGCAGCACTACCGCCGCGCCGTCGAACTGGACCCGTCCCATCGCCACGCCCTGCTGGGCCTAGCCCATATGTACGGAGCGACCCAGCGCTACGATGATGCCGCCCATACGTGGCGACAATTCCTCGACCACCATCCCGACCAAGACGACGTCCGCCTCCAGTTCGCGGATTTCCTCCGACTGCGGGGCCAAGCTCAAGAATCAGCGGTCGAGTACCAAAAACTCCTAGTGCGGCAACCCGATCAAGCCCATCTGTACCTCCGTCTCGGTCGGGCCGAAGCCGCAGCAAGCCGGCCGCAGCAAGCCGAAGCGGCCTACCTCCGCGCACTCGAACTAGGCTCCCAGTCGGCTTACTATTTGCTAGGCCAGCTATACGAAGACCAAGGCCAGCCCGAGCGCGCCGAACAAGCCTATCAGCAACTGATAGTCCAGCAACCCGATCATCTCGCCGGGTTGTGCCATTTAGCCGATCTGCTGCTAAAGCGAGGGGATGAGGAAACAGCCAAAGGTCATTTACTCGCGGCGCTGGCACTCGACCCCGACAATGTGCACGCCTTGCGCAGTATGGGTACCTTAGAGGCCAACCAAGGTCAGTATCGCCAAGCCCTCCAGCGCTTTGAGCGCATCTTGCAACACCACCCCCGCGATCTACAGGCCCGTCGCGCCCTATCCCATCTCCTGCTCAAAATGGGTCAGCGCGAACGCGCCGATGCCGAGTACGCGCGCTACCAGCACCTAAAGCGGCAACACCGCATGCAGCAACAGACGCTGGAAAAAACCAAAGAACTGGCCGACCAACTGCGGCACATGTTCAAGGCGCCCTAGTACCCCAACCCGCGCAAATACTGGCGCATCCCCGCACTCCGCCGCGCCTCGCTAATTGCGTCCTCGCCCTCGTAGGCCGGCTCGCCCGGGCAACTGGTCACCCAGCGGTCAAAGCCCCGCTCGGCGAGCGTGTTGAGCACCCCGGCAAAGTCGAGGCACTCGCCCTCGCCGACCGAAACCCATTCGGGATTGTAGCGCCCCGGTTCGCGCACCGTGCAAGACGTATAGTCCTGTAGGTGGACATAGTTGAGCTGGGACCAAAAGTCCGTCAGCGACTGCACCGGATCGTAGTCCCACAGCTCGGCGTGCGAGACATCGATGCACAGCTTCGTCTTGTCCAGCAAACTCATGTACAGCCGCCAGTCTTCGGCCGAATCCACCAGCAAGTTGGTGTGGATGTGGTAGCTTAGCTCCAGCCCGTACTGGGCCGCGTACTCGGCCCACTGCTCGGCCCCCTCGGCCGCCCGCTCGATATCGGCGCGTTCTGCCGGTCGTCCCTCTGGCTTGCGGCCGCTCATAAACATAAAGCAATCCACGCCCATTTCCGCGGCGAAATCCATCCGCCGCTTGTTGCGCTCGGTGTGCTCCCAGTCGCGGTCTTCAGGTGAGCCACTGGCGGTAAATACGCACAGCGGCATGTCCGCGTCCTCGCACACTTGCTTCAGCCGCTTCGGCGGCCCCAGCCAGTCGAGAGGCAACCGTCCCTCCCAGCCGTCCCAACCGGCCTTTTTGAGCTCGGGCAGAGCCTTTGCCAAATCCGGCTGTCGCCAGCGCAGGGTCGCGTATCCCATCTTGAGTGCCATAATTCGCCTCCTTTGTTCGCGTGGGCTAACTTAAAGTCAAACAGAGAACTACGGGCAACGTTCATTGCCCATTTCTGCCATCGCAACGATATTTTTTCACTATGGAAAATGCACCTTCTCTCTCGCGCGGCCAAGTGCATCGCGCCCTCCGGTCCTTCGTCGTCGCCAGCGGCTTATGGGGTGCTTGGGGGCAAGCTTGTGGATTGGGGACGGCGGCCTTTACTGGCTTCGCGCTGTACTTAGGCGCCGACGGTGCCTTTATCGCCCTCTTCACCTCCGCCGCGTATTTCTTAGCCCTGACGCAATTGCTCGCCCCCTTGTTGAGCGCCCGCGTCCGCGACAAGAAGCGCTTTGTCGTCGTCGGTGGTTACGTGGAGATCGTCTTCCGCGGGCTGCCGCTAACCATCCCTCTCTTCGTCCCAGAGCAGTATCGTCTTCCGGCCTTAGTGGCCATGGTCTGCCTCAGCATGTTCAGCGGCTATGCAATTTCGCCCTTTTACAGCACTTGGATCGCCAACGCCGTACCGGAAAATATCCGCGCGCGTTTTGCCAGCCGCCAGACCATCGTCAGCACCATAGTGGCCATGATCGCCGGTTTTGCGATTGGCCAATTCCTCGACCTTTTCCCCGACGGAGGCGGCTTTGTCTGGGTCTTTGCCGCCGGGTCGCTTTTTGGATTCTTGGGCTACTTAAACCTCCTCCGCGCCCCCTTTCCCCAACAGACGACAGCCAGCGACGAACAAAGCACGCGCCTGCGCGACCTTGTGCAGCCCTTCCACGACGCCAACTTCCGCCGCGCCGCGCTCTTTTTTGGCCTATGGACCTTTGGTATTGGGCTGGCTGGACCACTCTACAGCGTCTTCATGCTCGACCGCCTGCAGATCTCCTACACCGAGGTCTCGATTTTCAACGCCCTGTTCATGCTGACCAGCATCGCTGGCTACCGGCTCTGGGCTGGCCTCATCGACCGCTTCGGTGCCAGACCCGTCCTGCAAATCCTGATGACGCCGGCCGCGTTCTTACCTCTTATTTGGACCTTTAATCAGCCAGGGGCTTACCACTTAGTACCTGTGGCCTTGATCCTCAGCGGAATTCTATTCTCCGGAATCGGAGTGGGCATCAATCCCCTGCTCTACGGCCTGTTGCCCCAAGGCGAAAAACGCACGATGTACCTAGCAACTTGGTCGGTGACGGTCAACTTAATGGGTGCGCTCGGCCCCTTGTTGGGCGGACTGCTCGTAGCCCAACTAGAAGGCTTGCGCTTTGCCGTATTCGGCGTGCCCATGGGCGATTTACAGGTCATCTTTGCCCTCAGCGCCTTGGTCCGGCTAGCGCCTTTGTTCATCCTCCGCACTGTCAAGGACGCACGGAGCGCGACTTCGCGCAGCCTGCTCTCGCGGATGCTGCGCGGCAATGTCCTCAGCTACGCCTACAACGCCACCATTTTCAGCCTAGCCACGGCCGAGGGAACCAGAGCGCGTGCGGCCGAGGCCCTAGGTCGTTCGGGCAACCCTCTCGCCATCGAGCAATTGGTCCAAGCGCTGGCCGACGCCAGCCCCCGGGTGCGCCGTGCCGCCGCCCGCGCCTTGGGCGAAAGCCGGTCGGAAAGCGCCACCGAACCCTTGGTGCGCGAGTTGCTCGACGGAGCCTCGGACATCCGCAGCGAGGCGGCCGAGGCCCTAGGCCGCCTCGGATCCTCCACGAGCATCGATCCGCTGGTCGATGCACTGAGCGACGCCGATCCCCGGGTGCGCATCAGCGCCATTCGCGGCCTAGCCAGCATCCGTGGGGACGAAGTCCACGAGCTACTATTCTGGCACTTTGGCAGCGATTTCGACCCCCTGACGTTCCCTACGCTGGTCGATGTCCTCAGCGAGCGCCAAGACCGCCGCATCGTCCGACCCGCGCTAAGCCGTCTGACCGACTTCCCCTCCCCGGCCGTGCGCTTGCAGCTACTCAACGGGGTCTGCCGCGCCCTAGGCGCTGGCGATCAGTTCTACCGCTTGCTCTCGCGAGAGGACACCGACCGCGTCGCCGCCATCACCCGCCTGCTGCGCCGGGCAACGGACTCCTTGGGCAAGGCCCGCTGCATCGACGCTACATACCGCGCGCAGTTAAAGACCTTGTGCCGGGAGGTGGTCGTCGCTTATGAAGAGGAAAAGGCCGAGGCACTAGTCGAGGCCATGCGGCAGGTAGTCCGCACCGTGCGCGACCGGCTTTCTACAGCAGGCGAAAAGACCTACGAAGTGCTGTTAGTGTACGTGATCGTCGTGGCCATTGGCCGCTTCATCAACAGCCCGGTGCGGCAAGAGTCGCCCGTTGCCCAAGAGATTTTTCTCACCGTATGCCTAGGGCGCTTGGCTGCTTTGATCCGCGAGATTGACGACAAGGATTGACAACTAAGAAGCCGTCCTTAGCAACTCAGATCGACATCATCTCTCATCTGTGTTCATCGGCGTTCATCTGCGGATACGTTGCCGTCGGCGATGCACCCAACGGATCCGAGCCAAATCCTTGAGATTGGCCAGCGTCCCGGTCACCGGATTAAAGCGGCTGTCTGGGTCAAAACGCCATTTTACGGGGATCTTCGCAATGCGATAGTCCGATTGGCGCGCCAGCAGCAGTAGCTCCACGTCGAACATAAACCCGGCGATCTGCTGCCGCGCGCAGAGGTCGCGCACTACCGCGGCCTGAAAGAACTTAAACCCACACTGCGTGTCGCCGAACTCGCCCAAGCCCATCAGCGCGCGCAAGAGCCAGCCAAACGCCTCGGTCCCCCACTGCC
>JAPPEG010000328.1 GCA_028875345.1 Gemmatimonadota bacterium | reverse complement strand
TTGGTGCGATTGATCTCAATCGTCTCGGGAGAAGCATCTATGGCCGTCAGGTCAGCGGTACCCTGTACCAGACATGTCGTCCACAATCCCGTGCCACAAGCAAGCTCAAGACACTTGCCAAACGGCTTCTCTTGTTCAAGTGCCGATCGCACAGCATCCAATTCTGCATGCCACTGGAATTTGTGCTCGTCGCCCCGGTCGTATCGTCCCTGGCGCGAATGCCACTCGTCATACTCGGCAGCTCGCGCCCGGTAATAGGCGACTTGCTCTTGCAAAATTGATCTGTCAACCATAGTTTGCCTCCCAACTCTTTATCGAAGTTTAAGAATTTGCTACTCGTTTAGGCCCGCGCCGTCACAATCGGTTGAAAATAGCCAGACTGCTCAGTCTCATGCCATGCGACCCTTGCAAATCCGGCTGACTCCAAGGCCGCAGTAAGCTCGTTGCGTCTTATTGCTCTGTAGCGAGTCCTAATCTCCTTCACCCGCCATTCTCTCGATGCCCGATTCATTACAAAAAGCCGCAATAGATAGGTATCTGATTCCTTGGACCAGTCCCAGATCTGAAACACTATTACTTCTTCCTCATGTGTACCGCCGGGATTCATAACTACATACGATGGTTTTTCCGCGAGCAACCGATCGTAATCGCGAATACTGGCAACAAACAATCCTTTGTCCGTCAGTACGTGCCGGATGTTTCGCAGAGCAAGCGTTAAATCTTCGTCAGTCAAAAGGTGCGGCAGGGAATTGTCGCAACTAATCACTACATCGAATTGCCGGTCAAACGCACATTCCAACTCGCGAATATCGGCAACCGCAAATCGCACATTTAGCCCCCGCTTGGCTGCTTCTGATTCCGCCCGTGCGACCGCCCTCGGACTAAGATCGGACGCGAAGACATTGTATCCTCGCTGCGCTAAACCAATTGCCTGAGTACCGATTCCGCAGGAACAGTCTAGGACAACCGGTACACTCGCTGAAGACTCACATTGAATCAACTGATCTAGCACGGATGCCTGCCGTTCGATTCCCGATTCCCAATCTGCGTAAACGCAATGGTAATCAGCAGCTAGATCATCGTAAAAGCGTTCGACGGATTCACTCACCTTTATGATTTCTTCTTGACTGAATACTATCTATCGTCCGAGAACCCCACATAATCAATTTCCAGCGGCTGCTTGAGCCGCCTCTCCAATTCCAGCAGATCCGATCGACCATCCGGCACATCCTTCTCCATAATCCCATCAGGATACACCGTCACCGTAGTCGTCACTCCCATAAATGCCTTCTCTGCCGTCGTCCGCGACACCTGAATGCCGTCTTCTGAAATAGCCATGCGAGAATGTGCAATACGTCCCTCGCCAATAACCCTAAAAAGAAGAGCCAACACGCCGGACATTGGACGCCCTGTAACCCCCTCAATCTCATCGTACACAGCCCAATCCCCAAAATCCAACAAGCGATAGGTCATTACCTGCCAATTAGTCACCTTAAAACGCGGCGTCGATAGCGTATCCAAGTACGAATACCGGTCTGGCTTGCCCGGCCCGTCCTCCCAGCTAATCCGCACATTCACGGCCAGTTCCGGCATCGGCCCTTCCTTCACCTCCTGGATGACCCGATCTAGCCGATAGTCCACTTCCATATTCTGCCGGTGTTGATAGCTCAGCAGCGCAAACTGCGGTGCTGTATGCTCCGTCCGCCCAGTCACCACCAAAAAAGCCCGAAACCAATCCTCATGTCCGATAAACAGCGGCAGTCCATCTGGATCGCGTTCCCTAGCTTGCTGCGCAAGATACAATACCGCTTCCGCCTGAAACCGCGCGCCATTGGTCGTCGCGGTCGGATCGTAATCGCCATGCTGACGCATCGCCGCCAACACCTCCGACCGATCCACCACATTATACGCTCCCTCCACACCTGCCAGCGAACCGGGTAGCAGCAAAAAACAGAGGACAGTTGCAATCCTCAATCTCCCGCCGACATTACCTATCGCTCGGGAATTCCACATAATCAATTTCCATTGGCTGCTCAAGCACTCTCTCTAGTTCCAGCAGATCTGGACGACCATCCGGCACACCCTTTTCTATGATCCCATTGGGATAGATCGTCACCGTAGTCATCACTTTCATAAACGCCTTCTCGGCCTTCGTCCGCGACACGTGAATGCCGTCCTTGGCAACGGCGATGCGAGAATGTGTCATATGTCCCTCGCCGATGAGCCGGAAAAGAAGAGCCAATACACCGAACTCTGGGCGCGCTGTAATCCCCTCAATCTCATCGTAAACAATCCAATCCCCAAAATCCAACAAGCGATAGGTAATCACCTGCCGATTAGTCACCCTAACAGTCGGCGTCGAAAGTGTATCTATGTACGAATAATGATCTGGTCTGCCCGGCCCGTCCTCCCAGCTAAACCGCACATTCACGGCCAGTTCCGGCATCGGCCCTTCCACCACCTCGCGGATGACCCGATCTAGCCGATAGTCCACTTCCATATTCTGTTCATATTGATAGTTTAGCAGCGCGTACTCCGGCACTGTGTCCTCCGTCTGCCCGGTCACCTCCAAAAACGACCGAAACCACTCCTCGTGCCCAATAAACAGCGGCGGGCCGTCTGAACCGCGCTCCCCAGCTTGCCGCGCAAGAGAAAGCACCACCTCTGCCAGCCACGCGCCATTGGTCGTCGATGTTAGTTCATAACCACCATAATGCTGCCGCATCGCCTCCAACACCTCCGACCGATCCACCACATTATAGTCTCCTTCTGCACCTACCAATTGATCTGGTAGTGACAAAAAACAGAGGACGGTTGCGATCCTCAGACTCCCAACGTATTGAAAGCTTGTCATAACCTATATCCCGTCTCCATAAAAGGTGAGTGATCTATGGGTCATTGACGTGCAGATCG
The DNA here is from genome assembly GCA_028875345.1 of Gemmatimonadota bacterium. Lineage (GTDB taxonomy): Bacteria > Latescibacterota > UBA2968 > UBA8231 > UBA8231. Next base: position 4,757 of record JAPPEG010000328.1, on the reverse strand, counting down.
TCAAAACGGCAATTGCAAGATTCCTATTGCAGTAGTTCGCCCGGGATGCGCGAGCCGGGATATTCCTTTTCTGGATCGCGCTCGGCAATGATCGCTGGCACTTCGTCGGTCCAATAGGTGGGTACCGTCTCCGGCCGCCGGTGCCAAGCCAACACCAACGTGCGGCGTTCGTCGGTCTGGTTGCGATACGCCGAGTGCAGCACGCGGGCATCGGCCAGCACCAAGTCGCCGGCCTTGACGCAGACCTCGACTTGGTCGGGATGGTCGCTGAACATGGTCGGGTGGTTTTCTTCTATAAAACGCGCCCCTTGCTCGTGGGCTGGCACCATTTCGTCGTGCAGGGGGATGCGCTTGTGATGCGTGCCGGGGATGACTTTGAGGCAGCCATTTTCCGGCGAGGTATCGCTCAAGTAGTAGGACACAAAAATGATCTGCGGCCACGGCGAACAGCTCAAGGGGTCGTTCCACTGCATCCAGTCCTGGTGCCAGTACAGGGCCGGCTCGTCGGGATCTTTGGTCAAGAGGATAATGCCGCCTGTGCTGGCAAAGTCGCCCAAGCCCATTTGTTCAAGGGCGCGGCGCGTGGGAGGCCAGTCGAGCAGTTTCTGGATGGTCGGGTTGTCCTCCCCGCGCGCGGTGACGTGCTGGCCTTGGTACTTGAAGTCGGGCGGCGGCACCCAATCCTCCATCATGCGCTCGGTCTCGTCGCGCAATTCCCGTAAGAATCCGTTGCTGAGAATGTCATCGACGACGCAAAATCCGTCGCGTAACAACTGTTGGCGTTTCTCTATGGCTTGTTCGGGAGTCATCGAAAACCTCGTCGAAAGGTATGGGATCCGTGCTTCAATTTTGATAAGGCTCGGTGCGGCCTCCGGTCAAGGCGCGGTCAAAGCTCGGACGCATCAGTTCGGTTAAAACGGGCGGCAACTCACCCCGCTGCGCTTTGAGTGCCCACAGCGGCGGCACGGCGTGGGGCGGCTGCACCAAACCAGTGCGATCGTCTGCTTTTTTGTACGCATACAGGGTACACCAGCGGGTCTCTTTGTCCGCTCCCTTCGGAGCCACGCCGTGTGCTCCGTGCGACAGGCAGCAGACGACCGAGCCGGGGGGCAGTTCGAGATGTTCGATGGCCAGCGGCTTCCCCGTGATGGGGTGGACGCGCCCCTTCAGCCAACCGGCTTCGATCTCCTGATCGGTGGCCGCTCGGCAGTTGTCCGGGTCGCGGAACAGGTGGCTGCCGCGAATGAGCTTGAGGCCGCCATCGGCGGCGCTAAAACCTTGGGGATAGCACAGGGTGAGGTTGGTATTGGGCTGGGCCTGGTACTCGGCCACATTGCGAATGGGGCCTTGGTCGTAGCCTGCGCCGATCTTGTGGCTGTGCCAGCCGCCGCCAGCATACCCCGGCGGCCGCGTAAGAAGCTGGTTGTGATCGAAATACACGGCTTCCGTGCCCAAGCACAGCTTCTGTAGGTGCAACATCTGCGGATGAGTCAGCACGTCCATGAGGAACGGAACGTGACCAGCGGGAAAATACTCGGTAAAGACGCTGTGCCGCCGCAGGGTCAGCACGCCGGCCTCGTCGGTTTTCTGCGGGGCTTTCTGGCTGCCGCCCAAGGCACCAGCAATGGCCTCGGCGCTCAGTTGGCACTCGGGTGGGCGGCGGCCCAAGCGGGGCCAGTCTATTTGTCTCCAATCCGCCTGCAAAAGGGCATCGTTGCGCTGTTGGCCGTGCTGCAGCGCTTCAGTCCAAGTCTCAATGACGGACGAGGGCACGATGCCACGCAGCACGGCGTACCCATCGCGCAAATAGACATCGCGGTCGAATTGGGCCTCCAACTTGTCCCAGTCAAAAATATCGCAGCGCTCGGCCTCCAAGCGGTCCCAGTCTTCTGCCTTCCATTGTAGAGGCGTCGGCTCGTCGCCGAGGCAGTCCGGCCGACTCGCCCGCGCCAAATCGTTGGTGGAACTGTGCAGAAAGCGCTCCCACAGCGGATCGGCCAATTGGTCTTCGAGCAAAGGATTGGGAGGCATTGACATCACGAATTCGTCACCTCGTCAACGCCCTCAAAAAGCGAAGGGAAAAAGCGATGCGGATCGGCCGGTTCGCCAAAGAGGATCTGCTGCCGCTGGGTCAGGTCGGCCGGCGGTTGCACGCGCCCACTAGTCCAAGCCATTTGCGAGACGCAGTACTTGTAGAGCAAGGCGCGCCGCTGGTGGTGCCCATGCCAAGCGGCCGTCCCATGCGTCAGAGCCTCGGTGAACAAAGTGACAGAGCCAGCCGGAGCCGAGGGGATAATCACGCAGGGGGCCTGTTCGGGCGCGTCGGCAATCGGTTGCGGCAGTTTGAAGTTGCTCTTATGGCTGCCGGGGATGCAGCAAAAGCCGCCGTAGTCCGGACCGGCGTCAGTCAAGTTCCAAGTCGCCACGACAAAGCCGTTGAGGATCTGGTTGTCGCGCAGGGGATGGTACTGGCCCGGCTGCGCTCCAGAGGTGGGCGCCGTTGGGCCGTAGTCGCAGTGCAAGATGCCTCTGGCCATGCCGTGGCGCAGACACAAGCCGTAGATCCGGTCGAGGCGGAAGCAATCGCCCAAGCGGAAGCGCAGTATGGGCATAATTTGGGAGTGGTCGAGCAGGTCGATGAAGGGCTGGCCCCAGTCCAAAAAGCCCGAGCCGTTGGGAGCAGCACCAAAGCGGTTGCCCTTTGCCGGCGGCAGGTGCGCGTCGAGCAAGTGGTTGAGGGCAGCTACTTCCTCGGCGTCGAGGACGTTTTCGAGCACCAAATAGCCCTGCACGTCGAATAGGTATTGCAGCGTTTCGAGGTCGTTCATGGCTAATGAGGCGGAGGCGGTGAAATCCCGAAAATTGTATCAACGGCCTCCAATATAGCCAGACCTATCGTACGCTTCAATAAGGCCGGAGCGCGACCGCTCACGCTCGCTCAATATCAAAGGCCACCAAGTTGCGCGTATCCTTGCTGAACTCCACGGCAATCAGGTGGATTGGCTGCCCCAAGGCGCGGTACTTGTCCGCGTAGCGCTTCTCCTTCAATTGCGCCATCGCCGCGCCATCGGGAGCCATCTCAACTACCTTGAACTCGAATAGATAGACGTTGTCGTTGAACAGCACCGCCATGTCCAGCCGGCCGTGGCTACTGCTGTCTTCTACGGTAATGTCCAATCCCAATCCCGCAAAATAGGAGTAGAACACGCTCGCGTAATAGCCTTCGTAGCCGGCGAGATTATTTTTGGTGTACCACTCGTAAGGAATGCTAGCGAAAAAGGCGTGGAACAGCGTCTCCAGCCCGGCGAAGTCGTTGGCCTCCAGTAAGTCGTAGAGCCGAGCACTGTGGGCCGCTCGGCGCGACGCATCGCCCGTCAGGTGGTTCAGCAGGCTTCGGTTGAGGCTCTGGCGCACCTCTTGGTTGGGATACCCCAGCCGGTAAAACATCTCTCCACCCCGCGGCTCAGGGCGGACAATGGTTAGATAGCCGGTCTGGAATAGCAGCGCCTCGGTCGCCATGGCATCGACATCAAAAGTCGAGAGCAGATCACTGCTGCCGATCATCGCGTCGAGTTCGAGGGAACTGACGTGGCGCTGAACCAGCGTTTCGACCAAAAACGTCGGCGTACCCGTCTCGAACCAGTAGGCGGCGAACTCGCGGTTGCGGAACAGCAGCAGGATATCGAAGGGATTGTACACTTTCTCGTCGCCCCGCCAACTGTAGCCGTTGTACCAGTCGCGGATCTGGTCCCGGTCCAAGCCAGGCAGTTCCGGCGCGAACACGGTATCCAAGTCGCGCTCGGTATAGCCGCAGATAGCCGAGTAGCGCGGGTCTAAGGTGATGTCGGTGAGATTGTTGAGGCCTGAGAACAAGCTGACCTTGGAGAATTTGCTCACCCCAGTAATGAACGTGAAGCGGACGTGGGCGTCGCAGTCCTTGATGACCGCGTACAGGCCGCGCAGAAAGTCGCGGTTGGCGCGGGCTATATCCGGCACCTCCAGCGCATCTAAAATCGGCTTGTCGTATTCGTCGATCAGCACGGCCACCGGCTGCCCGGCGCGGCTGTGCAGAGCCTCCAGCAGGCGAGCGAATCGCTCTGGTCCGGTGGAGTAGTCCGAAACCACACTGGTCCGGCGTTCGACCGCGTCCAATTGCGCCATGAGGTTCGTCTCCACGTAGCCGGGCTCCTTGAAATTGCCGCTACCGAAGCTGAGCCGCAGTACCGGATGGCGCACCGACCAATCCCAGCGGTCGTGGATGTAAAGCCCCACAAACAGCGGCTCGTTACCCTCGAACAATTCCTTGCACGTGTCCAAGAACAGACTCTTGCCAAAGCGCCGAGGACGCGACAGGAAGTAGTGCGTACCCTCGTCGAGCAGCCGTCGGATGTAAGCGGTCTTATCGACGTAGTAGCAGTCTTCCTCGCGCAGCTTGCGGAAGGTCTGAATGCCGATGGGTAGTTTGCGTCTGTTCATTCTTGCTTCAATGAGGCCGGGGCGTTTCCACCCCGGAAATGACTTCGATGGCGACATTCACGAAGGGATGTTCTGGCAGCTTCAATGAGGCCGGAGCGTTGACACCCCGGAAATATAACCACGAAGAGGGCACCATGAAAACACTGACACGGCTTCAATGAGGCCGGGGCGTTTCCACCCCGGAAATGAGTGTGTACGCTGTTTCAGGATCTAATCCTGGAATAGTGCTTCAATGAGGCCGGGGCGTTTCCACCCCGGAAATAGCAACACGGGTGACGTAC
>JAPPEG010000398.1 GCA_028875345.1 Gemmatimonadota bacterium | reverse complement strand
CGTGCAAAGCGACCGTTCCATACGCCGTGCCGCTCATCCGCCCATCGGAGACGCGCACCATGTCTTCGACGCCTTGCGCGGCGAGGTGCTTGGGCAGGGGCATGGACCCGGCTTCGGGCATGCCAAGGGCCACTGGCCCGGCTCCGCGCAGCACTAGCACGTGTTCCGGCGTGATGCCCAATGCGGGGTCGTCAACGCGCTCGGCGTCGTCTGGCCCCTCGAATACGATGGCTGGCCCTCGGTGCTTGTGCAAGTACGGGGACGAGGTGGCTTTTTTCAAGACGGCTCCGTCTGGCGCGAGCGAGCCTTTTAGCACTACGAGGGACGACGCTGGCCCGAGCGGCGCGTCCAAGGTGCGGATCGCGGTTTGCCACGCGCCGGGTGTGGCCACATCCTGCAAGAGTGTGCCGAGCGTTTGGCCGCTGACTCCTACTGCATTGAGGTCGAGCATCGGCTCTAGGGCTTTGAGCAGGACGGGCACGCCGCCGGCCTTGTCGAAATCTTCCATGTACCCAGTGCCCGCTGGCTTGCAATCGACTAGCAGCGGCACTTGTTGGGCCGCGGTGTGGAAGTCGTCTAGCGACAGATCCACGCCAGCCCGGCGCGCAATGGCGAGCAGATGCACGACCGCATTCGTCGAGCCGCTCAGCGCGGCCAGCACCTTGAGTGCGTTGGCAAAGGCCGCTGGCGTTAGTATGGCTCGCGCCGAGTGTCCCTCGGTGGCTAAGGCTACGGCCCGGCGGCCTGTGGCGACTCCGAGCCGCAAGCGCTGGCCTGAGACTGCGGGTGGAGTAGCCGCGCCCGGCAGCATTAGCCCGAGGGCTTCGGTCACGCAGGCCATGGTTGAGGCCGTGCCCATGACCATGCAGGTTCCGGCAGTTGGGCACAGGCTCTGCTCGACAGCGGCGATTTCTTCGGCGTCGAGCGCACCGGCTCGGTGCTGTGCCCAGTAGCGGCGGCAATCCGTGCATGCGCCCAATCGCTCGCCGCGCCAGTCTCCGGCCAGCATTGGCCCGGCGACGAGGTGGATGGCGGGCACGGATGCGGAAGCCGAGGCCATGAGTTGGGCTGGCAGGGTTTTGTCGCAGCCGCCGAGCAGCACGACTGCGTCCATGGGCTGGGCGGCGATCATTTCCTCGGTCGCCATGGCCATGAGGTTGCGGTAGAGCATGGCGGTGGGGGAGAGGAGGATTTCGCCGAGGGAAAGGGTTGGAAAGACGAGGGGCAGGCCGCCTGCTTCGAGCACGCCGCGTTTGACGGCTTCTACGAGCTGAGGCATGGCGCGATGGCAGGTGGTGTAGTCGGACGAGGTATCGGCAATGCCGACGACGGGCCGCTCTAAATCTGCCTCGTCGTAGCCAGCCGAGGCGAGAAAAGCGCGGCGTATGTAGCGGCTGAAACCGGGGTCGGCGTAGTGGGTTAGGTTGCGGTCGATGCCGGTGGGGGAGGGATTCAATTCGGTTCTCACGGCAATTAGCTCCCAAGTTGCGCCGCAAGGTCGTGGAAATCTTGCGCGATTATGTCAAAATCTCCGTCTTGCGCGATGTCGGCTTGGCCTTCCGGTCCCCATTCAAGTGGACGTGGAATGAAGGCCGTTCTGAAGCCAACGGCTCTGGCCCCCTCTAAGTCGTGGCGATGCGCCGCGACCATCAGGATGGAAGGCGGCTCCAAATCGAGAAGATGCGCCGCCGTCTCGTAAACTTCCCGGTCCGGCTTGTAATGCCGCGCAAGCTCTGCTGACAAGATACAGTCCCACGGAATACCGGCGTGCTTCGCCATGTTGGTCAGTAGCGACATATTGCCATTGGAAAGCGCGGCAACGATGTATTTGGACTTCAACCGCAACATGCCGCCGACCACATCGGGCCACGGATCCAGTCTATGCCAAACGCGATTGAAATAACTTCGCTCGTCCTCGGACAACTCGGGAATCGAAAAGTCTTGCAGAATGTCGTCGAGAATCATTCGGTGGAGCGCGTCTATTTTCGTCCAAGGCAATTCGCCGCGCCGCACGCGACCCATAGCAGGTTCATAGCCACCGCGCCAAGCAGTGGCAAAGCGCGCCCAGTCCACGGAAAGCCGCTTGTTGCAGCCTAATCGCTCACCCTCTCGCACAATGGTAGAGTACCAGTCGGTGACCGTGCCAAAGACATCGACAGTCAGGGCCTTAATAGATGTTTGCCAGGATTCCATGATTTTAATCGTTTCAAAGGATTTTTCTATCTAGCTGCGGAAGTCCGCTTGCTATTGCTCCGCTCCTGATTCGGATTGGAGACGCCCGGCGAGGAGGTAGCGATATAGCTTGAGGGTAAGCCGCTCTTCGTTCTGCTCCAACCAGCCTAAGACAGTCAGCGTCAACACCATCGTGCGGCAGGATTCGTCTGCAATTACGGAGGCCGCTTTCTGCTCCGGCGCGCCCGCTGGCCATATCGCCTCGCCTGGACCGCACTGAAACAGGCGCGTGCCCGCGGAGTCGTACCCGGAAACTCGGCCAGAGAGCAGCAGTTGCAGACCTTCTTGCGGCGCATCCGGTCCTACGAAGGCCTCGTCGGCAGCGTACTGGCGCGGACTCAGCCAAGGTCGGAGTTCCTCCAGCAGATTCTCGAAATCAATTTGCCGCTCTAGGTAGCGCTCGAGATCATCGACGGTGTGCTCCATCAGCGAGGCGCGACGCTCGTCCACCATGTCCTTGTTCGTCCTCCACTCCGCAATGACGATGTCTTCGCAGCGCTCGAGGGCGCGGTCCGCATCCGGCTCTACCAGCAACTCAGCATATACGGCAGGCGGAAGGTTGTGCTCAAATCCGGTTCTCAATCCCTCGGACAATGCGCTCAGAGCTACTCGTACCCCAGCCGTGTGTGCCGTTTGCAGAAACCTGCTCAGGACGTTTACTGCCGAGAAGTCGAAGCCGGAGACGGCACCGAAGTCCAGTATCAGGCAAGTAGGACGCGAAGCGCCGCTCAGGGACTGCCTGAGATGATCGGCGAGGGGGCACACGCTGCCGAAAAAGAGGTAGCCGCGCAGTTGGTACGCCTGCACTCGCTCGCCCTCCTCCAGCAGGATGGCGCGATCGGGGACGGGACGGGCCTTGTTGCTCTCGCGCTCGCGCGCGGTGAACTGCGATGCGATCGGGTCCACGCGGCTGAGGCGCACGGCAAAAAACACGAGGGTGGCGAGCATCCCGACGCCCACACCCTCTATCAGTCCGAAGGATATGATCGCAATGAAAATCAACAGAATGATGCCGTACTCGGACCAGGGGAGCCGCTTGCGGCTTTTCACGAGTCCTTCGTCTAACATGCCGAGTCCGGCAAAGATCAGGATGCCTCCTCCTACAAGTGAAGCCGGGACGAATCCCAGTATTCCGTCGCCTAGAAACAACGCGATCACGAGGGCGGAAACCACCCCAGTCAACCTTGTTGTGGCCCCAAGCAGCTTGCTGCGCAGGGAAGCCGGTACGACAAAGGTCGCCACCGTGCCGCCGCCTAGACCGGCGACTGCGCTCGCAACCCCAGTCACCCGGAACTCCCGATCCCAGTCCAATTCCTGATTCGTCGCCAATTCGAGACCGGCAAAGTTCATAATCACGCAGATGAAAGCAACAAAAATCAGCGTCAGCATGTGGGGGACCTGCTCGGCCATCGAGGCCCATCGCACGTGCACCAGATCGGCAGGGAACAAGGCCGGCCACAGGCTCCCGTCCGCCGTGCTCGTAAGCAGCAGGCCCTCCGCCCGCGCCGCTTCAACTGAAATGCCGAGGTTGGCGAGTGCGAGATGGTACGCAACTGCGGCAAGTGCGACGCTCACCGGCAGGATTAGCGGGTTGCGCCAGCGCTTAATCGCGAAGTACAAGGCGATCCCATATGCCGCACCCGGGCTCCACTTCCACAGCACGGAAGGCTCCAAGAGCGCGGGGATCGTCCGCCAATCCGGTTTGGCTCCCATCAGCGACATGGCTGCTAGACAGACGGCTCCCCCGATCCCAGCTACAAACCCACCCGTCACCGGATAGGGGATGAAGCGGACTATATTGGCGAGTCGGAATCGCCCGATCAGGAGACAGCACGCGCCAGTGGCGACGGCGCTGATGATGAGCGCAACCGCGGTGGTGACGAACAGCGCGTCGCCCTCGGCGTCCATTGTGAACCCGACCGTGGCCATGACGATCACCAACGCGGGAGACAGCCCCGCAATCGCGCCGAGGTAGCCGCCTGCGAGGGCGATGACTAGGCACGATGCAAAATTTCCGAACAGCACCAAGCCGACGCCTTGGGAGGAATAGGAGGCCAACGGTCCCGAGAATATGAAGCTCCCAAAGGCAATCTGGGCGACGAGCAGACCTAGGCCCGAAGTGAAGCCGGCTGACAGCGCCGGAACGGCCTTCGCGGACAGGATGTCGGTGCGAAGCTCGGACGTAAGATTTTGCAGTGAGGATTTCACTCTGCTAGGTTGGAGAACCTGAACTGATGCACCGCGATTACCTCCCCTTTTTAGTAATCAGGTACCGCCAAGAGAAACACTTGTTGGGGTACTTACCGAGACGAAATAAAGACCCTTTTTATAGGTTCTCTGTCAAGACGACAGGCCTTTGCACGGGCCGGATTTCCTTCCCGCCTTGCCCTAGCCCAACCGCTTAGCTATTCTCTTTTCCTCCCCGTTATCTCCGCTCGTATTTGCCGCACACTGCTTCAGGAAATTGGACCTTGATCTGCGACGCTGAGAGCATCGCTGAACACATCCGTTTTCTCAAACGCCGCATCTTGGGCAATGAGGTCGTCCATCACCAGACTTTGCCCTCGCGCCCGGCGCGTCTAGTCCGCGACTTAGCTGGCCTGCCTCCGGCCATGGCCCGCATCCTCGAAATCGCCCGCATTCCCGCGCTCTATACGCATCAAGCCGAGGGCATTCAAAAAGTGCTGGAAGGACAGCACTTGGCCATTGCCACGCCCACGGCCTCGGGCAAGACCTTAGTGTACAACGCGCCCGTGCTATCCACGCTGCTCGACGACCCAGAGGCACACGCGCTCTACATATTCCCGCTCAAGGCACTGGAGCAGGATCAGTTCGACGAGCTAAGCGGCCTGATGCAGGGCTTGGGCGGCGGGCTGAAAGCGGCCATTTACGACGGCGACACCACGGGCCATCGCCGTCGGCAAATCCGCACCAAGCCGCCGCAGGTACTCTTCACCACGCCGGACATGCTGCACTCGGGCATCCTCGCCTTCCACGAGGCATGGGCCGGTTTTTTCGCCCGCCTGCGCTACGTGGTCATCGACGAACTGCACGCGTACAGCGGCGTGTTTGGCACCCACGTGCTGCACCTTTTCCGCCGTTTGAACCGCATCTGCGCGCACTACGGGTCCGATCCGGTGTACATCACCAGCTCGGCGACGATGGGCAATCCCCGCGAACTGGCGGGCGAGTTGCTCAACCGCTCCTTTTACGCGATTGAGGATCACGGCGCTCCGGCTGCGGCGCGCCACTTTGTGTTCGTCAATCCGACTGAAAGCCCCAACACCCTTGCGGCTCACCTGCTGCGCGCCAGCGTGCTCAAGGACTACCGCACGATTGTCTTCACCCGCGCTCGCATCACCACCGAACTCGTGTACCGCTGGGCCACCCAGAGCCGACCGGACTTGCGGGAGCGGATCTCTTCGTATCGCGCGGGCTATTTGCCCACTGAGCGCCGCCAGATTGAGCAGGACCTCAACGGTGGTCAGCTCATGGGAGTGGTGGCCACGTCGGCCTTGGAGCTGGGTATTGACATCGGCGGCTTGGATATCTGCGTGTTAGTCGGCTATCCCGGTTCGATCATCAATACTTGGCAGCGCGCTGGCCGCGTGGGCCGCGCTGGCCGCGAGTCGCTAATCCTCCTCATCGCGTCTCCCGATGCGCTCGACCAGTACTTTATGCGGCACCCAGGGGAGTTTTTTGCGCGCGATCTAGAGGACGCGGTAGTGGACCCGACGAATCAGTACATTCTCAAAAATCACCTCACGTGCGCAGCGCGCGAACTGCCCCTCGTCGCTAGCGAGCCGGAGTACGCGCTGCCCAACTATCAGGAGGCGGTCGATGCACTGACTGAGGATGGCATGCTGCTGCAGAATGCCGAAGGCGACGCTTGGTTTGCCGCACGCAAGCAGCCGCATCGCTTGGTCAACATGCGCACCATTGGCGAGTCGTATAACATCGTCGATCGCGGAGACAACCAGATTGGCACGGTCAGCGGTGGCCAGGTGTACGGCGAGTGCTACAAAGGCGCGATTTACTTGCACCGCGGTCGCCAGTACGAGATCGGCGACCGCAATCCCGAGCGGGGCCAGATCTACGCCGAGGAAGTGGATGTGGCGTACTTCACCCGTGCCCGCACAGAAAAGGACACCGAGATCTTAGAGGAGCTGCGCTCGCGGCCCTTGCAGGGCTTTATGGCGCGGCTGGGCCGGCTCAAGGTCAGCTCGCAGGTGGTGGGCTACGAAAAGATCCGCGTCGGCGACCAAGTTGTCCTCAGCAAACACGAACTGGAGTCGCCGGTGGAGCACTTTGAGACGATTGGCTTTTGGATTGAGCTCGACGCCCACTTCAAGGCCGATCTCAGTCGTCACCAGCACCACTATATGGGCTCGATCCACGCCATTGAACACGCCATGAAATCGCTCTTCCCGCTGCTGGCCTTGTGCGACCGCACGGATGTCGGCGGGATTTGCTATCCCCAGCACCCCCAACTCGGCAAGGGCGCGATTTTCGTATACGACTATCACCCCGGCGGCATTGGCTTGGCGGAAAAGGGCTTTGCCCAACTCGACCGCCTCTTGGACATGACGCTGTCCATGGTCGAAACCTGCGATTGTCTGCTCGGCTGTCCGTCTTGCATCCATTTCCCCACGTGCGGCGCGGGCAACGTCCCCCTCGACAAGGCTGGCGCGATCCACCTGCTCGGCGCGCTCACGGGCCGCCGGACCATTGAGCGCACTCCGTCCACAGCCGAGGGGGCAGAGGACGCGCCGATTTTTGCCGAGTGGGAAGAAGAGGAGGAGGTAGAGGACGTGACACCTGACCAAGGCCCGCACATTGTCGTGTTCGACCTCGAAACCCAGCGCTCGGCTGCCGAGGTCGGCGGCTGGAACAAAGCCCACATGATGGGCATGTCGGTCGGGGTGGTGTGGGACAGCCGCGAGCAGGCCTGCACCAAGTATTTTGAGGAAGACATCGACCGGCTCTTAGAGCACTTGCAGGCGGCCGATTTGGTCGTTGGGTTCAACATCATCGGCTTTGACTATTCGGTCTTGCGCGGGTACAGCCCATTCGATTTCCGCACGCTCAACACGCTCGACATTCTGCGCGAAATCCATCAGCGGCTGCGCTACCGGGTGAGCCTCGACTCGCTGGGCAAGGCTACGCTCGACGCGGCCAAGAGCGCCGACGGGCTGGACGCGCTGCGGTGGTTCAAAGAGGGGAAGCTAGATTTGATTGCCGAGTACTGCCAAAAGGACGTGGAACTGACCCGCGACCTGTTCTACTTCGGGCTGCGCGAAAACTACCTGCTCTTCGACCGCCGCAACGAAGGGCGGATGCGCATTCCGCTCGACTGGAAGCTAGAAGAATTGGTCGCCCGCGAGTGATTACCCAATAAATTTCGCCCTTATCTGCCTTCTATGACCCCACAGCCGACGCGGGCACCGGCCGCGCCAGTGGGTTGTGAGAAAT
>JAPPEG010000232.1 GCA_028875345.1 Gemmatimonadota bacterium | reverse complement strand
ATACAGCCACACCGGTTTTCGAGACCGGCCCGTTCGACCACTCCGGCACCTCTCCTCAATACTATTTGGCCGCTCGCAGGGCCATAAAAAACCCCTTGAGCAACTCGGCACATTCTCGCTCTAGCACTCCGCCGCGGACCTGACAGCGATGATTGAGCCGAGGATCCGCCGCAATGTTACACAACGAGCCGCAAGCACCGGATTTAGGATCGGTGGCCCCAAAGACCAACCGTGGCACTCGGGCTAAAACCGCGGCCCCGGCACACATGGCGCAAGGTTCCAAAGTGACGTAGAGCGTCGTTGCCAACAAGCGCCGCGTTCCCAGTGCTGCCGCGGCTTGGCGCAAGGCCAGCACCTCCGCGTGGGCCGTGGGATCCTGCGATGCTTCAATGGCGTTGCCAGCCCGGCCCAAGACCCGCCCACCCCCGACGACGACAGCACCGACGGGCACCTCGCCGCGACGGCCGGCGCGCTCGGCCTCGCGCAGGGCCTCGCGCATCCAATGGCTGTCTTCGGCGAATGAGCTAACTTCTTCCGTAGAATTCATTTGAGGCCGTTTTAAGGGGCCTCCCAAGAGGTGTAAATATAACGGCTGCCCAAAACAAGAGCAAGGCTTAGTGGCGCTTCAGAAACGCTTGTGATAATGGTCGCGGGGGAACAGAGAAGGGGCCCGACGCTGCCAGTAACTCTCCGCGTCGGGAGCGATTTTGCGGTCGAGCGGATCGCGCCCCAAAAGACGCATGCCAAGCCCGATCAGCGTAAAAAGCGTGTAGAAAACTAGCCCTAAGAGCAGGTGGATATTGACAAAGGCCACGATTCTCGCCAGCCACATGTAGGGAAAGTAGATCGGCTTCAACGCGACGGGTAGCGCCAAGCCGATCCCAAGTAACACCAACGAGGCCGAGTGTACGAGTTGGGCAATGCCGACAGCTTCCACGTACCACAGATAGCCGCCTAGTAAGGCCAGCAACGCCGCCAGCACGAGGCCGAAGCGGCGCAAATCGCCGCGTGTGGGAACCGCAACCCCCCAGTAGCTCTTGACCTCAGTCAAGCTCAAACTCCTCTTGCCAATCTAGCTCTTCCTGCCACTGGGGCTGATCTTTCTTGTCTAAGATATAAGAGCCTATGACCAAAAAATCCATCTCCGTCCGCATGAAGCAGCGATAGGCATCTTCGGGGCTTTGGACGATGGGTTCGCCGCGCACGTTGAAGGACGTGTTGACCACCACTGGATAGCCGGTCAGGCTCTGAAAGGCGCGAATCACGTCGTAGTAGCGCGGGTGATCTTGCCGGCGCAGCGTCTGCACCCGCGCCGAGTAATCCACGTGGGTGACGGCCGGCATATCCGAGCGCGGCACGTTTAGCTTGTCGATGCCGAATAGCCGCTGCTGGTCCTCGCTCATGGGGATCTGCCGTTCCGCTTTAACCGGGGCCACTTGCAGCATGTAGGGCGAGTCGGCATCCAACTCAAAGAACTCGTGTACGCATTCGCGCAGGACTGTCGGGGCAAAGGGGCGGAAGCTCTCGCGGAACTTGATCTTGAGGTTCATTACCGACTGCATCTGGGTGGAGCGCGGGTCACCGAGAATCGACCGGGCGCCGAGCGCGCGCGGCCCAAATTCCATCCGCCCCTGAAAAAAGCCTACTACCTTGCCCGCGGCTAACAGCTCGGCCACGCGCACCGGCAACTCGTCCTCGGCGAGTTTGTGTGCCACCCCCGCCTGCTCCTCAAAGCATTGGTAGATCTCTTCGTCCCTGTATTCAGGCCCTAACAGCGCCCCCCGCATCGCGTCGTTTATACCGTCTGCCACCCGCTCGTGCCCCAAGTGGTTATACCACAGCGCCAACGCGACGCCCAAGGCTCCGCCGGCATCGCCTGCGGCCGGCTGGATCCAGATGTTTTCAAAGGGGCCCTCGCGCAAGATGCGGCCGTTGCCCACGCAATTGAGGGCCACGCCACCGGCCATGCACAAGTTTTTGAGCTTGGTTTCCCGGTGCACCGTGCGGGCAATGCGCAACATGACTTCCTCGGTGACGACCTGACAGGAACGCGCAATATCCATCTCGCGCTGAGTCAGCGGCGTTTCTGGCCGCCGCGGTGCTCCCCCAAAGAGCTTGTCCATAGCCCGGCTGGTCATCGTTAGGCCGGATAGATAGTTGAAATACCGAGTATTGAGCTTGAAGGAGCCGTCGTCCTTCAGGTCGATTATCTCGTCGAGCATTAGATCGACGTATTTTGGCTCGCCATAGGGGGCCAATCCCATCAGCTTGTACTCACCGGAGTTGACCTTGAAGCCCGTAAAGTAAGTAAAGGCCGAATAGAACAAACCCAGCGAGTGGGGAAACTTGAGATCGGCCAAGGTGTGAATCTCTGCATCCCGACCATAGCCATAGCTGGTAGTGGTCCACTCACCGACCCCGTCCAAGGTCGCGATCGCCGCTTCTCGATACGGCGACGGATAGAAGGCCGACGCGGCGTGCGACTCGTGGTGGTCGGCGAACAGCACGGGTACTTCGCAGCCGAGTTGCTCTTGGATTAACTGTGGGATCCACAGCTTCTTTTCCAGCCATACCTTCATGCTCTTCCAGTAGAGGCGGAGGCCCAACGGCGCAGTGCCGAGATGAGTCTCTAGCAGGCGTTCAAAAGTCAGCAGGGGTTTGTCGTAAAATCCCACGCAGTACAGATCTTTGGCCTCAATACCGCCTTCCCGCAGGCAGTATTCGACGGCGCGAACGGGAAAATCTGGATCGTGTTTAACGCGCGTGAATCGCTCCTCCTGCGCCGCGGCGACGATTTCTCCGTCGCGCACCAAACAGGCCGCGCTATCGTGGTAGAACGCGGAAATGCCGAGGATGTAAGTGGCCATAAGGAGCTTGACAAGATGGGGTGAGGCAGCGATACTAAAAGGTTTTCATAACCTATGGATTCTATTGAAAAATATCAAGTTAGGGTCAGTTAATGGAACGGCTTTCACTCCTGTCAGAAGACCAAGTTCGCACCGTCCAGCACCAGTTTGGCACGCCCACCTTTGTCTATGATCAAAAGGCGCTGGAATCCCAAGCCCAAAAGGCGCTGGCCTTCCCCAATGCACACGGCCTGACGGTGCGCTACGCAGTAAAAGCCTGTCCGGCAGCCGGCGTGATTCGCATTCTCAACCGCGCCGGCTTGCACATCGACGCGAGTAGTGGCTACGAAGCGCTGCGAGCCATGTGCGCTGGCGTCCCCGCGGCCCAGATCCAGATCACGGCCCAACAACTACCCGACAATTTAGCAGCCCTAGTGCGCCAAGGCGTCCTCTTCAACGCCTGTTCTCTGCATCAACTCGCAGCCTACGGTCAGCTCTTTCCTGGCTGTGAAGTCTCCGTGCGCATTAACCCAGGTCTAGGTTCGGGACACAGCAACCGCACCAATACGGGCGGTCCTTCGTCGAGCTTCGGCATCTGGCACGAGCATCTCGACCAAGTGCTCGCAACGGTTGCCGAACACAACCTACAACTCACCGGCTTGCACAGCCATATCGGCTCGGGCAGTGACCCAGAAGTCTGGCAGCACTGCGCCCGACTGACGCTCGGCGTAGCCGCCAAGCTGCCCGAGGTCCGGCGCGTGAACATGGGCGGTGGTTTCAAAATTGGGCGCATGGCCGACGAAGTATCGACCGACTTGCACAAGGCCGGCCAACCTGTCGCCGATGAATTCAACCGCTTCGCCGAAGAGCACGGCCGCAAACTGCATCTGGAAATCGAACCTGGGACCTTCTTGGTGGGCAACGCCGGCGCTATCGTCTGTAGCGTCGTCGATGTAGTCGATACCGGTCGGCAGGGCTATTCCTTCATCAAGATCGATAGCGGGATGACCGAAGTGCTGCGTCCCAGCATGTACGGAGCGCAACACCCCATCGTCGTAGTCCCAGCCACACCCGAGGGGCGCGGCCAAGGCGAGTATCTAATCGCCGGACATTGCTGTGAAAGCGGGGATATTCTCACGCCAGCATCCGGCAACCCCGAAAAACTGGGACCTCGCGTACTCACCGAGCCGCGCATCGGCGACGCGGTTTTTATCGGCGGCAGCGGGGCCTATTGCGCTGGCATGGCAGCCAAAAACTACAATTCCTTCCCAGAAGCATGCGAAGTGCTGCTCGGCACAGACGGCGACTTCCATCTGCTGCGCCAGCGACAAACCCTCGACCAAGTCCTAGCCAACGAGTCCCTACCCTCTTTCCTCAGCGCCTGAGCCGCGCAGCTTCGGATCCAGCGCGTCGCGCAGCCCGTCGCCCAGCAGGTTGTACAGGGTCACGGTCGCAAAAATGGCCAAGCCCGGCACGACCACCAACCACCAAGCTGCCGCGTTGCTGCGCGCCCCAGCCAGTAGGGCACCCCAAGTGATCACTTCTGCTGGTATCCCTACCCCTAAAAAGCTCAATCCCGACTCGGCGAGTATGGCACCCGCCACCCCAAAGGCCGCCGGGATCAAGATTGGGCCGATGGCGTTGGGCAGGATGTGACGGAACATGATCCGCCCGTTTGAGTACCCGAGGCTGCGCGCGGCGGCCACGTAATCGTAGCTGCGCACCTGCAAAAACTGCGAGCGCGTCAAGCGGGCGATACCGACCCAACTCGTAAGGCCGATAATGATCATGACGAAGAACAGGCTCGGCGGAAAAAATGCCGCGACCGTCAATATCAAAAAGAAGCTAGGGATCGCGGCCCACAGCTCGAAAAGGCGCGAGAGTGCCAAGTCGACCCAACCTCCGAAGTAGCCAGCCAACGCCCCCAAGACCAAGCCAATGGCCAGCGATATGCCCACAGCCACTAGACCGATGGTCAAAGCGTAGCGCGTGCCGTGAATCAGCCCCGAGAGGACGTCGCGGCCCAAGCGATCCGTGCCCAGCCAGTGCTCGATTCCCGGGGGCTGGTACTTCTCCCGCAAACGGACTTCACCTGGGGCATAAGGCACCGGCGGGAAGATAGCTTCCTCTAGCTTGAGCTTTTTGAAGTTGCGTCGGCGCTTCAATTCCGCTGGCCAGTCAGCTATTCCCAAATAGACTGCGTATTGGCGAAAAGCCGGAAAGTAGGTCTCGCCCTTGTACTTCATGTAGTACGGCTTGTCGCCAGCCAGCAAGTCGGCGCTTAAGGCCACAATTCCCAGCAAGACGATGCCCAAGAGACTGAGCAGTGCAGGTCTGTTTTTCTTAAACTGCCTCCAGACGACCTGTCCGTAGGACTGCCCTTGTACAACGGCCTCCGCGCTCATCTACACACTCGCAAAGTCGATGCGCGGGTCCGCGACCTTGAGCAAAATATCCGCCACCAAGATCCCTGCCAGCGATAGGGCCGAACCAATGGTAAAGAGTGCCATAGCCACAGGGTAATCGCGCACGATGACCGACTGAAAAGCCAAAAAGCCCATGCCCGGAATGGTGAAGATCGTCTCGATGAATACCGAACCCGCAATCATTCCCGGCAACAACCCCGCCAGCAGCGTTACAATGGGAATCAGGGAATTGCGCAGCACATGGCGCAGTACTACCACCCGGTAGCGCAACCCCTTGGCTTGGGCGGTGCGCACGTAGTCCAGCCGCAAATTCTCCAGCATACTAGTGCGCATATAGCGCGAGATGCCAGCGAAGCTGGCGTAGGTCGAAGCTAATATCGGCAAAACCATGTGGTGGGCGTGGTCGGTCAGCAGCCGCCAGAATCCCCAGTCTTCCCCAGCTTCTAGGGATTGGATGCCTGAGGCTGGAAACCAGTGGAAGAATTCCTTGTTGCAGAAAAACAAGATCAACAGCATCCCGACCCAAAAAGAAGGCATCGACCACAGCATGAAGGTCCCGGTGGTAACCAAGCGATCGATAGCGGTATTTTGCTTGACCGCGATCACTATGCCCAGCGGCACGCCGACTAGATAGGCAAAGACTAAGCTGATGAGGTTGATTTCCAGCGTGATGGGCAGCCGGTCGAGAATGTGGTCAATGACCGGTTGTTGGTCCTTGAAGGATCGCCCCAAATTCAGCGTCACCAAACGCCACCCACCTACCTGCACCAGTTCCAAGCCAGACCCGCCATACGCGTAGTTTTGGGTTGACGAGAAAAGACGGCTCTGCCAGAAAGGCGACTCGACTAGCTCGTTGACGCGCTCGGGGCGTAGGTGGCGAAAATGCGCTAAGAACCGCGCCTTGCGCTCCTCGCCCTCAAGCGCGGCCAACTCGGCCCGCTCTGCGTCTGCCAACTCGTCGAGTACAGCGTCGGCCAACAAGGCCCCGCGGTCAAATGCGCCCAAGTCCTCCACGCGCAAGACCAAATTGGAAAGCCAGTGCAAATACTGGATGTGTAGCGGTTGGTCCAGTCCAAGTTGACGGCGCAAATCTCGGCGCGTTTTCTCCATGTCCGTCTGCTGGTCGGTGGAGATCCCCTCGCCACCAGCGGCCCCGCCCAAGAACAGATCAACCGGGTCGCCGGGTGCCAAACGCATAATCAGGAAGGTCAGTAGGGTGATGCCGAGGAGGGTTGGGATGGCCAGCAGAATGCGCTGGATGGTGTACTGCAGCATGGTGGGAGCGCGGACGCTTTACTCTTCTAGTTCCTCGGCCCGCGCAAACGCCGCCTCGCTCTTCTCAATCAATTCCTTATGGGCGTAAACCGTCCCCAAGTGCATCCACACCAACGCATTGTCTGGCATTTGTTCTGCGAGCTGTTCCAAGAGCGGCAACGCGCCATCCATGTCCTCTGTGGCTAAGTGGACCATAGCGAGATTGTAGCGCGCATCCCCGTCGTCGGGTTCGAGCTGTAGGACCTGCTCATAGGCTCGCTTAGCCGCAGTGTATTTTTCTTGTTGCCAGTAGAGGTTGCCCAAGTTGAAATGGGACCTGAAATCATCGGGGTTTAGCTCAATGACCTTGCGATAATTGGCCTCCGCTCCCTCGTAGTTCTCGGCTTGGGCTTGGGCGATGGCGAGATTGGTCAGGCCATTGAGGTTTTCAGGATTGATCTTGACCACCTGTGACAAGGCGCGGATAGCCTCATCGAGGTTGCCATTTTCCAAGTAGAGCGATCCTAGGCTGAAAAAGGTGCCCTCGTCTTCCGGATCCGCCGACGCGATCTTCTGGTAGGTGGCAATGGCCGCATCCGTGCTGTCGATCTGGTAATAGACGTACGCGAGGTTGCGCCAAGCATCGAGCGCGCTTTCGTCGATGATGGTAGCGTTGTGAAACGAGTGCCGCGCCATGACGTAACTGGGAGCCTCGCCTTGGGCATGGACAACGCCGGCATTGTACTCTCGCGCCCAAAAATGGCGGCGCGTTTGTTCAACCTCACTTTGAAACTTGGGATTGCGCTCGGCGTGCGCTAGATGCTCGGCCATCTCGCCATAGCGGCCATCTTCGCCTAAGAGCTTGCCCATGAGTAGGTGAGCCTCGCTATTTTCTGGCTCGGTCTGCAAGACTAGGGCGAGTTGTTTTTTGGCCTCTTGCGGCTGCTCCTGCTTGATATAGAGCTTGGCCGCAGTCATGGTCGAACTCTGACATCCCAATCCGACGACGGCGACGAGTACCGCCAGCCAGCCCACGCACTTCATTGGCAATCCCCTATAAAAAATTGCGCGGCGCACAGAACGTGCGCCGCGCTACGGTCGAATTTAGAACCCGAACTGAAAAGTAAAGGTATTAAGCGCGTCGAAATACTCGACCGTAGTGTAGGCGTAATCAACGCGCAAATCTTTGA
>JAPPEG010000033.1 GCA_028875345.1 Gemmatimonadota bacterium | reverse complement strand
CGAGTCTGGGATCGCCCACCACTCTACAAGCCCCTGAGCAATCAGGGGCTTTTTTCATGGAGTTTTGCCCAAGCGATGATCTAACTTCTACAGGAGCTATACCCATGCCCAATCGCCCCAATATCCTCTTTCTCCTCAGCGATGAGCACAGTTTTCGCTTCCTCTCGACTCGCTCTCCAGAACGCGGCGGCGAACCCTGCCGCACGCCGACGCTTGACCACCTCATCCAGCAGGGCGTCCACTTTGAAACCGCCTATTGCCAGGTGCCCCTGTGCACACCCAGCCGCATGTCGATGCTGTCCGGCCGACACTCGCACCGCTGCCCGGTTCTGTGGCCTGACACCCCGACCTTTGCTTCGCACCTGGGGCAGCACGGCTACGCCACGGCCGCCGTCGGCAAGATGCACCTGCAGGGCTCCCGTCAGTACGCCGGCTTTGGGGCCCGTCCCTATGGCGACTTTGACGCGCCCTCGCCAGGCCATCAGAAAGACCCACTTTTTCTGCCTGGGATCCAGGATCACATCTTCATGCCCTCCATCATTGAGGATGCCGGTCTCAGCGATATCCCCGAATCCCTGCTCCAGGAGCAGTTTGTCGTGCGCGAGGCCACGGCGTGGCTGCGCGAACACCGCCACGCCCACCCGGATCAGCCTTGGCTGATGTACACTTCGTTCGTCCACCCGCACTTCCCTATGAACGCACCCCGCCGCTTTTTCGAGCGCTACTACCCGGAAGGGGTCACCCCGCCGCGGGTGGGCCGCAACGGGGACGCTCAGAACCACCCCATGACCTTGGAAGCTCTGAGGTCGGATAGCGGCGAATCCCAGGGGCATCCCGCCGAAGAGATCACTGAGGATCAGACCCTGCGCGCCCGGGCGGCATACGCTGCCTGCGTAGATCAATTGGACGAGATCATAGGGGACTTTTTAGCGGTCTTGGAACGCGACGGGCTGCTCGACAACACCGTCATTGTCTATACCTCGGACCACGGCGAACTGGCTGGAGAGCACGGCCTGTGGTGGAAACAGACTTGGCACGAAGCTTCTGTGCGGGTGCCGCTGATCGTCTCCCTACCGGAGCATCGCAGGGGCCAGCTCCCGCCGACTGAAATCGCCGCGCCGGTGAGCCTCGCCGATATTTTTCCCATGCTTTGCGGCCTGACCGACGCGCCTCTGCTCGACGATCTGGACGGCATCGACTTGACGCCGGTAGTGCGGGGCGATGTCTGCCCGGCTCTGGCAGCACGTCCCGGCGTCATCGTCGAGAACTTGGGCAAAGGATACCGCATGATCCGCTCGCCGCGCTATAAGTACATTGCCTTCCACACCTACGAGGACTTGGCCTTCGACCTGATAGATGATCAAGACGAGCAGCACAATCTGGCAGGCCACGCCGCAGGGGAGACGGCCGCCGAACTGGAGCAACTCAAGTCCGCGCTCTTCGAGGGCTTTGATTTTGCGGAAGCCATGGAGTCGACTAGGCGGGAAAGTGCACAATATCGCAAGCAGTATCCAAGCCGGATAAAGCCCCGAACGTCTAACCAGATCATGCGTGGAGACGGGATGCTGGTAGAAGCGGACCAGCCGCTCTATTATCCAGACGTGGTCAGCCAGGACCCGCGCCGGGACTTCAGTGACTGTCCGCAGCAGCGCAGAGCTTCCCGTCGCCGTCGATGAACTTGGTGATTGCGCGCTAAAAAGCGCGTTTCAATAGACCACGGCGAGGCTGCGTTCCTGCGTCCATTGCCCTTGGTCCGTTTGAGCTCGCACCTGCACGACGTATATCCCGGGCGCGACGAGTTGGTCCTTTGTGTCGCGCCCGTTCCACATTATACGATGGCGGCCGTTGAGCTGTGTGCCAAGGGTTTGCCGCCACGTGGAGCGGCCATCGAGTGCGTAGATTTCCAGCTCTACCTCGGCGGGGGCTAGCAAGCGGAACAAGTTGTACTGGATCGTTACGTGGTCGTTGATGCCGTCGCCCTGCGGGGTGAACGCGGTCGGCTGCACCTCTATAGCGCCCAACACCTCATCCAACGCTCCCCCGCTGGCGACCATGCGCAGTTGATCCGTGCCCAGAGCTTCGCTGGCGTCGCCTCCTTCTACTTGCTGTGGCAGGTTCTGCCCGGAGCGCGCGAATACCTCGGCTTGCACCGTGCCCGAAGCCGTGTACATGACAGTTTCCAAATGCAAGCGCAGCGTTTGCGCCCCTCCTTCGCGGATGGGTTCAGGCAGGTAGATCGCTAGGCCCTCGGGTTCGGCGATTACGCTGTCGGCATTCACGGGCTGTAGGGGATCGCCCATCTCCAAGCCGAGCAGAGCACCCGCGCTGGGCAGGGTTAAACGCACTGCGTCAAAACCAGCTTGCTCCGCCGCGAACTCGGCCCGCAGGTCGCAGACCAACTCGATCTTTTGCCCGGCTGGCACCTCGGCGATGTGGCCTCTGGGCTGTAGGTCGCTGGCCGCGGCTACTTCGCCTACCACCCGCTCGGCCAGCAGTGGAGAATACTCAATCGCCAGCGAATCCAAGCGCGTAAAATCCCACAGTGTTTCGGTTGCTAAGGTCAGGCGCAGTTGCAGGTAGCGGCCGCTCGGCACGCGGGGCAGTTCGCCGGAACGGCGTAGCGGTGGCGACCAAAAGCTCCAGTTGTCCGCGTCGTCAATGATGGGGCCGCGCCAGCCCACGGCCGGGGGATCCCAAGGCCAGGTGCGCTGCTTGAGCCGTTCGTATGCGCTTTGCGTTACTTCCACGAGTTGGCCGATGTCGTCGTACCCGTGATAGCCAATGGGCGTGGGGTCTAGGCCAGTTTTGATTTCTACTTGCGCGGATGTGGGTGCGTTGGGCGCAGCCGCGAGTTGGTCGCCTTCGCGCCGCCACTTGCTCGCGCCAAAGCGCACGCGCCCGATGTTGACCACTTGGCCGAGGTCGGCTACCTGCGATGTCCAGATCGCTCGGGGCGGGAATCCCCGGCCGGACACTTCAAGCTCGGCTAAGGCGAACTTGTTGTAGAACCGGCCGATGTCTGGGAAGAAGTAGATGCGCAGAAAGCGCAGGTATTGCAGTGGGAACTCGATATGTACGACGGCTTCGGTGTTCAGATCGACGCTAGATAGCAGAATGTCCAAGGGCCGGTAGTGGGTGCCCTCTTCCCTTGCGACACCCACTGGATCAAGGCTGCCGGAGAGTTCGTATTTGGCAAAGGCGAAGTTGGGGCGATACGGCTCTTGGGTGAGCGCGTCTCGCCCCTCGGGTGGATAGAACGCAAAGTGATCCACTGGCACGGGCACGCCGAGGTCGATTGTGTAGAATTCGTTGGACTCGGAGTAGGTTTGCGCCGCAAAGAAGGTCGTGGGGTCGCCATCGACAAAGTCGCGTGGCTCAGCGCGTGGGCGGAGGTAATTGATGCCGCGCCAGATGCGGACATCCCCCAAGCGATACGTGGATTCTCCGGGGGATCGCCAGCGATACCAAGGCCCTAATTGGGGGAACAAGTTCTCGCCGGGTTTGAGTTCGCGCGGCTGGAGTACGGACGGGTCGGTCGCGTCGTCCATCATCCTGTTTTGCCACGTCCACTCCGCCCACGGCTCGGTGCCGCCGAGGCGAAACTCATCTACTGCCCATGAACGCGCCGATAGACCGCTTAGCATTAATGCAAGGGCAAACGCATATCGCATGGGGGACCTCTTGTGGAGATTTTCAGCAGCTTAGCGGCTTTAGTGGCCAACAGAAACTTCCCCTAACCACTACCAGAACGGAGTCCCTGTGTCAATAGAAACTTCGTCGTTGTGTGGGAAGTGCTCTATTAGATTCCCACGCGAGTGATTGACACTAGCGCTCCCCTGCAAGAGAACGCGCTGGCCGCAGTCCGAAAAAAGCTGCCATGATCAAGCCGCTGGCAATCCGCGACGCGCAGGCCAAGCCAAAGACGGCCCCGTAGCCATAGTCGAGGATGAGCGTGCCGCCGATGAGGCTGCCGAGGAAGCTCAAAAGTTGGAAGCCGCAGACGCGGAGACCCTGGATCCGCGCCCAGAAGCGACGGGGCAGCACTTGGGTGGAAAAGTGCTGGTCGGACGGGTTGTCGATGGCTTCGCCGATGCGCACGAGCAGGAACATGGGTATGGCCAACGGCAGACTGATAAAGGCCCCCATGATCCCGAGGGCACTGCCGCCCATAATGCGGGACGGGAGAATGGTCAGCGTCGGCCCGAAGCGGCGCACTAGCGTTGGTGCGGCGAAGGTCGCTGGTAGGCCGGCGAGTTGGCTGAGGAAGAAGATCGCGCCGATCGCAGCCGGACCGACGCCTAGCTCGGCCTCGAAGAACACGTTGAAGAACGGGTACGTCAGCCCCATAGAGAAGCCGCGCGTGCCGCTCAAGGCGGTAATAGCGGCAAAGACGCGCCACGGCGAGGCCATTGGCTCGGTCTCGTCCGGCGACTTTCGAGCTTCGGCGTGCTCAGGGCGACGCCGGGTTGGCGCGGGTGCTCTTTCGCGGTGGGTTTGACCGGATGCGTACAACAGCGGCACGACGGCGATGAGCGAACACGCCGCGCCGAAAAACAGCGCATAGCGGAAAGGCTCAGGAACCTCGGTGGAAAGGCCGAGGAAGTAGCCCATGACCCCGGGCATGAATCCGCCGACTAGGCTCAAGAGCATGCGGACGATTATTTGCAGAGCCGACCAGATGGCGAGGGCTTCGGCGCGGCGCGCTGGATGGGCGTTGTCCGAGAGGAAGGGCACGTGATTGACCCAGACGAAGGCCATAGCCACGCCGCCGACAAATGAGAACGCCAGCAGCGCGCCCGACGACGTGGTCAAGCACAGGCCCAACTGGGAGATGGCTAGCAGCAGTCCCGAGGCTATGAGGAAGGGCTTACGACCGAAGCGATCGCTCAGGATGCCGGTGGGCAGCGCCAGCAGGCCGCTTGCCAACGGTGCCATGCTGGCGACTTGGCCGATGAAATCCTCTTGGTAGCTGAGGCGCAGTAGATAGAGGTTGTACAGCAGGGAAAAGAGCGCCATGCCGGCGTTGATTGAGGTGCCAAAAGCGAAAAACAGCCGGACATTGCGGTTGAATTCCCGCAGCCGAAAGCGGCTTAGGGCGTGGCCGATGAGCATCCGGCGTGGCGTCTTGCAAAGACCTCGACGGCCTTTTGCACGACGATCTTTGCGGTGTGGACCCGCTCGGCAAAGGGCAGTTCCATGCCGGTCTCAATGGTGAAGGCCAAGCCGTAGGTGTGCGCGGCAAAGTCGGCGAGGTTGAGGCCCTCGCCGCGTTGTTGGGGGTTGAGCCAGAACACGCTGCGCAGCCCCTTGGTGAAAAAAGATCCGGGCAAATAATTGTCCGGGGCGAGGGGCGCACCGGAGGCCGCGACCTCGCCGATCATCTCGCTGGCCATGGTCTCCTCCCACTGCTGGTCGCTGGGAGTGCGCTGGTGCCGCGCCGAAAACCAGAAGAAGTCGCCCCCGTGCTCGTGAAGGTCCAGCGTCAAACCGGGCTGTATGGCGGCCATTAGGTCGCGGGTACAACGCGACTCGACGGGTGCCCAGGAGGTGTCGTGGAAGCGGTTTAGGTGGAGGACTTCGCCGGTGGGGTCAATTACCAGTGTGTACGCGCGCTCGACGCCGGGATTGCTAGCGGGGAAGTAGAGCCGACGGCCCTTGAGCGCTTCGATCCAGTCCCCGACTGGATGGTTGTACAGGTTGCTCGTTGCGTAGCCATACTCGCCGATCAGGGCTACTACGGTATCGCCTTCTTCATAGAGGACTTCGCCGTGCTTTTTGAGCAAGAGGGCGACGTCGTCGAGGCTGCCGAGGTTTGGGGCTTCGTCTAGGCTTAGGCCGAGTGCGTAGGCGAGGCCGTTCATGCCGATGGGGTCGCGGTTGGGAATGGTGTAGAGCTGGTGCTCGGTCTCGATCTCGTCGATGAGGGCACAGGCCGCGCTGACGCCGGCCTGTTCGGTGGCGTGGCTGCCGGCGCTGATGAAAATGGCCGGTGTTTTGTCCCCGCCGCTCTTGACTGCGACGATGGGTTGTCCGTCGGGCGCGCGGCCGAGGATCTGTAGAGTGTGGCCGTTGTCCTGGATACAGGTGAGTAAGTCGGCGTAGCTAGCGAATGGCTGCATGGAGTTTAGGCACACAGGGGATGCGCCATTTCCATTTGCTCGCGGCGGAAGGGGACGTCAATCTGGCCGTCTTGGTTGATGGTCGCCATTTTGGCCCGCGCCTCCAGCCACAGTTGGTGCCACTCGGCTGGGTCGCGCAGTTCGCTGTCTGGATCGCGGCGACTGCGCGCGACAAACCCGGGGAAGGCGATGCGCCCGGTGGGCTGGTCGGTGGGATTGTAGCGCAAGTCAAAGCTCCAGCGGACCTCGTCGCTGATGTTGGGATAGGACCCGTGGACGGTCTGCTTGTGGACGCAGATGACGTCGCCGCGCTCGACCGGCACGGGGATGGCCCGATCGGCCGCAAAGAGCTTTTCCGGCACTTGGGTCGCACCTGCGAATTGGGGTGCGTTGTCCATGTAGTTGGAGCAGTGCGGCAGTAGCCCGCTTTTGTGCGAGCCGGGCGCGACCATCAGCGGCCCTTTCTCGATGGGCGTGTCTTGCAGGGAAAACCATATAGTCAGCATCTGCGTATCGTCTGCTTCCTCGGTGACGACGCCGTGGTCTTGGTGCCATTGGGTGGCGCCGAGGACGGCATTGCCGAACTGGTTCTTGGGCAGATGGTGCTCGGGCGGTTTGATGCGCACGTGCTGGACGGGGTTGGAGTAGATTTCCGGGCCAATCAGCGACTCGACGACGTCGAGCAGGTTCGGGTCGGTGAAGGCGCGGAAGACGGCCGGTCCGGCCCAGAAAGGGGTGTCGGACTGGACGTTTTGGAAGGGCAGCGAGAAGTCGAAGAACTGGCTGTGGATGCGGCCAGTTTCAACGCAAATCTGGATGTAGCGATCGCCGAACTCGAGCTCTTCGTAGCGCGAGGTGATTTCGCCTTGAGCGTAGAGATCGTCGGCCAAGCTGTCGAGGACGGTGGCGTATTCGTCGATGACCGGGTCGAGGGTGGTGACCGGATCGAGGACGCCTTTGACGACGACGTAGCCTTCGCTAGCGAAGTGATCGAGTTGGCTGGGGGTGAGCGCGGGCATGGTTTTTCCTCCGATGGGTGCGCGGTTGGTGGACGACGCGTGTGTTGTCTCTACAATAACAAGGGCCATGTATAAGAGGCAAGCGCGGATTGGATGGAGAAGTGCGATTCAATATACTATGGCTTCGCGTCGCTTGCGGTGGGAAACGCCAGCCGAGGCGACCGATGCCATAGGAGACACCATGGGTTGCAAAGTATTCCTCCACGCCGTCGCTGTGCTATGGCTAGCCGGTTCTCTAGCCGCCGAGCAACTCCGCTTTGACGCGGTTGATGAGTGGCGGACTTGGCGCTTGCCACTGGGGATTGTTGCACTCGACGACGCTGGAGTTCTCCGCCCGGTCGAAATCCGCAAAAACGTCAATCCAGTGCGCGATGCCGCGGCCTTTGGCGGTGGGGTTCGCGCGGCTGGCTCCAATGCGCTGGCTGCGGCGCGGACCATTGACGGGGATCGGCTGACCGGCTGGAGTCCCGACTTGGTCGACGACTTAGACGATTGGTGGATCGAGATCGACTTGGGACGAGCCGTGGCTGCGCGCCGGGTTGCGCTGACCTTTTTGGAGAGTGCGCCGCCGTGCGCGCTGTTCGACGTGT
>JAPPEG010000277.1 GCA_028875345.1 Gemmatimonadota bacterium | reverse complement strand
GCGTTTGTCGGGCGACGTCCTGAACCGCTCGCCGCTGCGGCCGCTGGCCTCGATGATGATCGGGTCATGCTCCACTCCTGCGACGTATCCGACCGCAGCGCTGTTGAGACTCTAGCGTCCACTGTCGAGGCCGAGTGGGGTGCTATCGATGTGCTAGTCAACAACGCCGGCATCAACACCAATCCGCGCGCGGTCGGCGACGTATCACCCGAGGACTGGGACCAGACCATTGCCATCAATCTCACCGGGGTGTACAACATGGTGCGGGCGGTGCTGCCGGGAATGCGGCAAAAAAGCGACGGCCTCATCATCACCATTTCGTCCATCGCCGGTCTGCGGGCCAGCAAGCTGGGCGGTGCCGCGTACTCGGCTTCCAAGCACGGGGCAGTGGCCCTGACGAACTCGATCAACGAGGAGGAAGTCGAGTTCGGCATCCGCGCCTGCGCAATTTGCCCTGGCGAGGTAGAAACCCCGATTTTGGCCCAGCGGCCCGAACCCGTCAGCGCCGAACGCCGGGCCTCCATGCTGCAACCCGAAGAGCTGGCCCAAGCCGCACTCTTCGTCGCCGCGCTGCCTCCCCGCGCCTGCGTGCCTCTCTTGGTGATCAAGCCGACGGTGCAGTTGTTTCAGTAACAAACCGGTATAGGAACAAAAAATGCAAACGTGTAAAAATCTCCCTAATTTGAGATTATGCTTATATGTCCAACGAACTCTATCTAAGGAGGAGGAAATAGTATGACAACAGAAGAATTGTCGGACCAGACAGAAGTAACATTCGATCAGTTCTGCGAAGAGTGGCTTCAGGAGTTCACGGAGGAGGGTTTGTCGTCCACCGAGAAAGGACGGCGCTTCGCATTCAAGATAGTCACTCAATGGCTAGACGTGAATGGAGATGATGAAGATTTAGTGATGTGCGATGGTAGCGGCGACGGCGGTATAGACATCGCATACCTGCGCCGGTCCGATGTCGATACCGACGATGATAAAGCACGGGATAGCCAGTCCGTCAGTGGCGACATTTGGTATCTGTTCCAGAGTAAATACGGATCTGCCTTCCAAGGGCCGGAAACGATCCTCATGGAAGGCCAGAAAGTTATTGCTACGCTCACAGAGGAGAACGGTCGTTTAGCCGAATCGACACGCCAGTTATTAGGACGGTTGAGCACCTTTAGGAGACAGGCATCAGAAAGAGACCGGATTGTATTAGTATTCGCTACCGAGCGTGCCATGTCTGAATCTGACCGGCGAACTTTGGACGACTTGCGCGTTTTGGGAAAGAAGCGTATCGGTGGTTTATTCGAGGTTGAAGAGGTATCGCTGAATACCATCTGGGCGACCAGCCCCCCAGCACCCGAGCCAGTCCTTTCATTGCCCATCAAGGGAACCTTTGTAGATCCTAGTTCCGGCCTGCGTGTCGGTACTGTCTCTTTGACTGACCTATACGAATTCCTGAAAGAGTACCGAACAAAGACTGGCAATTTGGATCAGCTATACGAAAAGAACGTCCGCCAATTTTTGGGCGGACGTAGGAAAATCAATCGAGGAATTGCCGACACTCTGAACGATAATCCGGAGATATTCGGTCTCTATAACAACGGCATTACCATAGTGGTCTCTGATTTCTCAACCGACAGTGCTGGCAATTCTTGTGAGCTGTTTAACCCTTACGTTGTGAACGGGTGCCAAACAACAAGGACCATATGGGAAGTACTGAGCCAGTATCTGGAAGCCGGCGGCACTGGAGACAGCAGCGCAATAAGGGACTGGTGCGTGAAGGCCGAACGAGGCGTGGTAGTAACCAAGATTGTTAAGGGAGACAGTGCGAGCATCAACAACATTACTCGCTACACCAATTCCCAGACCGCCGTACGTGAACAGGACTTTCTCGCGCTACGCAGTGACTTCAGTGAATGGGCAAAAGACATGGCGGCTCGCTACGACATCTTCCTAGAGATACAACGGGGCGGATGGGACTCACAGCGCGCGTACCAAAAATCTCATCCAAACTCTAAGCAGTTCACTGAATACGCCAACGCCTTTGAATTGATAAAGGTTTACGGGGCTGGTTGGCTTTGCGAACCAGGCCATGCCTTCGGCCGCAGCAGGCCTTTTCTCCCCGGTGGTTCGGTTTTCCGACGTATAACAGAGACTGAACCGATCAATGCGAAGGATTTCTACGCTGCATACCAACTACATAAGCTGGCGAAGCAATTTAACTTTGGACGAGGGGGGACAGTACAGCAAAGTCGGAGTCAGACCAGATACCTCTACTATTTTGTAGCTATCGAACTGTTGCGAGACGTGTTGATCCGGGGAGGTCATGACCGCTCGGCTAGAGGAGTAACTGAGGCTTTTCATATACTGCTTCAAAAGGATAACCAAGAAAGCCTCCAATTGATGCTCGACGCTGCCATTGAGGTGATCGACGAATACATGAGTCAAGAATCCGAGGATTCGGTGTTTAAAGAAGAAGGATTTGCAGACAATCCTAACCTAAATGATTGGTTTAAGTTAGAGTATCTTGGCAAGGGTGGGGAAAAAACTTACAGGCTGAACAGTCTGTTGGCGACTCATAAGAATATCTTTGGTAGGAAGGTCAGAGGTGAACCCTCGCCGCGGAGTTTGATTGACCAAGCGATAACCAACGCCTATTCCTAGACATACATGACGGCACCGTTGCCTTGTTTATTAATTGACTGACTTTACGCAGTCTTTCGAGGTGCTCGAAGGAATAAGGAGAAATGACAACGCGGAAAATCGCAATCAATGTTCCAGAGAGCATACTGCTAGCCGAGAAGACCGACGAGCGTGCCTTTGCACGTGAACTCCGTATGCTAGCTGCGGTCAAGCTCTACGAACTTGGCCGTCTTTCATCCGGGCGGGCTGCGGAGCTTGCCGGGATGGCGCGCGTAGAATTTCTGTTGACGCTTGATCGCTACAAGGTCTTTCCACTTGAGACGGAGTTGAATGACCTAGAACGCGAGCATGTCTGAGTTCATCAGCAACACTTCAGGAACCGTTGCTGTATCTTTATCTCATCGACGCCCTGAGTTGTCTACCCATTCTGTGCAATGAAGTCCAGATTCCTCAAGCCGTAGCGCAGGAGTTGTCGGGAGGATTACAAAGCTCTGGGCGTTCTTCTCACTAACGCAAGCGGTAGGAGTACATAGGGAAACGCCAAAGCCATAACTACTGGTTCGGACTTCTGTGGATGGTTCCCAAGTCGCGTTGGAGCTCTTCGAGGTCGTATTGGGCAGGCACCTTTCTGGCACGGGCATAATCCATCATTTCCCACAAGGAGACTCCAGCATCGCGCGCAGCTCGTGCCAGCGTGAGCTTTCCATCTCCGTACAGCCGGACGTAGTGCTCGAGCTTCCATTGCTGGATCGCTTTCGAGAGTAGCCGGCGCACAGTGGTTGAGCGATCAGACTGCTCAACCTCCTCGATAAACGCCAATTCTCGGACTAACTCTGAGGGGAGCCTAGTGCCGACCATCTGTTCCTTCTTCATCTGTTTGCCTCCCGTGCAAGTCTCAATACTTCCGCTACGACGGCTGGGGAAATCCACAAGATCTGACTGAGGTCCCGAAGCATGGCCTCCAATTCTCCCAAGTCAAGGCACTGTCGCAAGTGCGCTTCCAACAAAGCACCGGCTGTGCCTACGTATTCTACTCCGGCGACCGCAGCCACGTTCCGGGCCTCCTTGTCATCGACGATCAGCCGCAGGTCCCGCACACTCGCCAGCGCGATGGCCTCGGCTTCGCCTTGGTCTAGCCGGGAGCGTCTCGTCAGACGCTGCATCAGGTCACGCTCCTGTGCGGTTACGTGAACCGTCTGTAGCCAG
Source organism: Gemmatimonadota bacterium (assembly GCA_028875345.1). Taxonomy (GTDB): domain Bacteria; phylum Latescibacterota; class UBA2968; order UBA8231; family UBA8231. Next base: position 3,967 of record JAPPEG010000277.1, on the reverse strand, counting down.
CCGGCTGCCAAGGCGGCCTCAAGCTGCTCCACACCCTGGGCACGAACCGCTTGACCAGTATCGATTGTTTCCGCCTTCACGACAGGTCCGATCAGCACTTCGCCATAGAGGTCGTTTAAGAGCCCCAGGCGCTGGAGCTTGGCGAGGACGATTAATGGGGAAGCGTCGGCTACGATCATCCAGTCTTGCTAAGGCTATCAGTTATTATCGCAGAATTAAGTTAACAGAATGTGCTAATGTTTACAACGCCGATTTCAAGTCTAGCTTTTCTTCGCTCTCAACCTTTCGTATCTAGACTACAAGACCTAGATTGCGCGCCGAACGGACGACGGCGTCGTACGCTTCATCGGCTATGCCATTGCGTCTGTTGGCGTTCCTGCTCTGGCACAACCTAGCCAGCCGCTGAAGCTGTCTCGCGCAGCGCCTGCCGCGTCCCAGCTAAGTCGAAACAAGCCTCTTGGTTGCCGCGCATAAAGCGGGTCGCCAACTCTATGGCCTCGGTCTCGGTCAGCAGGCCGTCGTCTATCTCGCCTTGGAGGGCGCGGGTGAGCCAGCGGCGCGCCTGAATCGCGTAGGCCACCGAGCTGGTCGGCCAGCCAGTGTCGCCGCCAAAGGCGAAGAGCTTGGACGCGGGAGCCGCGTGGATAAAGCGGCGCACAAAATCGCACGAGCTGTACGGGTCAATCGACCACGCCCAGCAGAGATCGGCGTACACATTGCGGTAATGCTTGGTCAGCGCGACCAATTCGTTGGAATAGGGATAGGCAATGTGCATCAGCACAAAGCGGCAATCGAGGTAGCGGGCCAGCAAGGGGCAGAGGTTGCCGCTTTTGATGCGGTCAACGGGCATGCGGTCATTGCCAGCGTAGTAGCCAGTGTGGATCTTGAACGGCAACTCGTATTCGATCGCCAGCTCGGTGCCCCGCGCCCAGCACCAGTCGCCCAACAGCAACCGGCTCGGCTCGTCAAGTTCCGCGCCTTGGAGCGAGCGTTGGAGCACGCGCTCGGCGTCGGCGTCGGCGCGCTCTTCCCAGCGCAGCGTGCGGTTGTAGGCGTGCTGAGCTTTGACTGCGATGGCATGGGGTCCATGCTGGTCGAAGATGGCTTCCATGCCCTGCTTGAGACTAGCTAAATCGGTAACGGCCACGCCGGTTTCTCGCTCGATGGCCTCGGCGTCGATTTGGCCGTTGCAAAAGGTGGCCCAAGACAAGTCGTAGAGAAAGAAGTCCACACCGGACTCGTCGGGCAGACAGGGCCAAGAGAAGTCATCGGTCTGCACGTGATCCAGCCGGCCTATTTGGCTGAGCAGCTCGTGCCGCCCGCCGGGTTGACGCCAAGCACTGAGCTTTTCTTGCGCCTTGTGCAACTCGTCGCCGCTAAAATCGGTCATACCATAGATCTCGTGCGCGAGGATGCGCACGGCCTCGCCGTAGCCAGTGAAGCGAATAGCCGCAAAGGCCGAGCGGATGCCGTCAAAGCGTGCTCCCAAGTCCGGATCAGAGGCGTCGTTGAGCTTTTGCAAGTCTTCGCGGGTAGCGCCGGCGGCGATCAAGTCGGCGGGCACGTAGTTGCCAAAAAGGTCTTGCAAAATGTCCGGGCCGTTCTCGACCCAGTCGCGCTCCTTGCGCAGGTGCTCGTGCGTGTCGATTAGCAGCGTGTCGGCGATGTGTTGGGACAGATCCGTGGCCATGGGGCATTGCTCCGGTTTGAGGTGTCGCGTTCCTAAGCTTCATTAACAATACAATGTAAGCCGCTGTCAGCTTCGCTTCTCGTCGCCTTGCACAGGCGACGCAAGCAGACAGCTTTCACGGACTACGCTTGAGATCCCTTCCTCTACGTTGGCGTCCGTAGGCCAGCATCTGGCCCTTTTCAAGATGTTTCTGGCCGCGTTGACATCGCGGTTTAATTCGCATCCACAAGAGCATTTGTGTACACGAACGGCCAAAGACTTCTGAACCAAAGCATCGCATCGAGAGCACTGCTGAGAGGTGTTCTTAGGGTCAATCGCTACAAGCTGGCAACCAGCACTTTCAGCCTTGTAACCGACCATAGCTTTGAACATCCCAAGGCCTGCATCAGCCGCGGATCGAGCCAGGGTTTTGCTTTGGGTCATAAAAGCCAGTGGCAAGTCTTCAATCGCTATCAGCGCATAGTCTTGGGTCAGCTTGTGCGTCCGCCGATGCCAAAAGTCTTGGCGCTGCTGTTTGATTTTGTCATGCAGACGGGCGACTTCGTATTTGGACTCGTAAAAGCGATGAGAGCCTTTCTTTTTGCGCGCCAGCGCCCTTTGAGCGACTCGAAGTTTGGCAAGCGAACGCTTCAACCAGCGCGGGTTTTCAATGAGCGTGCCATCCGACAAAGCCAACAGAGCATTCAGTCCCATGTCGATTCCAACGGCGAGACCAGCCTTCAGCGGCTTAGGCTGTTGGCCGTCGTCCCCGAGAAAGCAGACATACCAACGTCCCAATCGCTGAGTAAGGACGACCTGCTTGAGCATGCTTTCAGGAAGCTCCCGATGCAGCTTGACCTTAATGAGGCCAACATGCTGGACATAGAGCGTGTCGTCCGCGAGCTTGCATCCGTCCCCGTGCCGATACTCAAGGGAGCGAAAACGCTTGAAGGGCTTGAAGCGCGGAAATCCGGGCTTTTTGTCGTCTGGGTGCGGCTTTTTCAGTCTGCGAAAGAAGGCTTGCATGGCTTTGTCTTGGCGACGCAGAAGCTGTTGGACTTGCGTTGCATTCAAGAGCCCAAAGTCTTCGGGCCGCTCTTTTCTGTCGGCCTTAAAGCGACTCCAGAGGGAGACAAAGTTGAGCGTCTGTCCCTTCGTCCGATAAGCTTTCTTGCGAACATCCAACGCCTCGTTGTAGAGGGCGCAAGACTGGTACCGGAGGACGTTGAGAAGGTCGTCCTGTTCTTGGGTTGGATAAAGCCTAAATCGGTATGCCCGTTGCATGACTATAATGTCTAAAGTTGACATAACAGCCTCAAGAGCTAATCAATGTTTGGACGTACTTTTTTTGGCTTTTCTTTAAAGAGCACTTCGGTCCCGTCAGAAAAGCCTTCCTTATCCCCCTGCCAGCTAGCAGTCCGGCCACAGTATTGTGGCCGCAAGCAAGCAGGCCCCTGGAGACAATTATGGATTGGCATCCCTTCATCGTCCACTACCCCATCGCGCTCTTGTCGCTGAGTCCGCTGTGCGATCTAGGCGCGCTGTGGCTAGGTCGCCGCGCCGGGCACCACCTAGCGTACGGCTTGCTGGTATTGGGCGTACTAGCGGCAACCGCCGCCGTCCTCAGCGGCAACGCAGCCGCAACCGAGGCTTGGGATGGGCCGGCCGCTGAGCCGTTAGCCACCCACGACTCCCTCGCTACCTGGACCTTGCTGTTGGGATTGGGGGCCGTCCTCGGGCGCTTGCCATTGCACCTCAAGGGGCGGCTTGAAGGATGGCCGCTCTATGCGTGGATCGGGCTCGGCGTCCTGATCGGCGGCTTGGTCTTGTGGACGGGCTACTGCGGCAGCGAGTTAGTCTATATCCACGGCTTGGGCGTGCGGGCCGATGGCTAGCGGAATCTGTTTGGCTTATCTTCGCCGCAACTTTTCAAACCTGCAAACTAGGAGCAACCCGTGAGTCACCCCAACATCCTGCTCATTATGACGGACGAGCACGCGCCCATGTACAGCGGCCCCTACGGACATCTGCTCGTGCAGACGCCTTTTATGGATCAATTGGCCGCCGAGGGCGCGACCTTTGCCAATGCCTATTGCAACTCTCCGCTCTGCCTGCCGTCGCGGATGTCGTTTATGACCGGCCGCTACATCAACCAGATCGGAGCCTTTGACAATGCCAGTCCCCTGCCGTCGGATGCGGTCACTTGGGCCCACCGGCTGCGCGCCGTTGGCTACGATGTGGTCCTCTCGGGCAAACAGCACTTTTGCGGCCCCGACCAACTGCACGGCTTCCGCGCCC
>JAPPEG010000293.1 GCA_028875345.1 Gemmatimonadota bacterium | reverse complement strand
CAGCCCGTCAAATGACCTTGACGCTCAGAGTGGGGCCGCCTATTTTCCCCATTCTTAAATATTAGATCCTACGCGAGGAAAAAAGCGTGTCCCAAAACGTCAGTGAAGAACACGTACGCAAAATAGTCGAAGAAGTGGTGCAGCGCGTCGTCAGCGGTGGAGACGGCAGCGAGGGCGGGGACACCGGTGTCTTCGCGACGATTGACGCGGCCGTCAAAGGCGCGACTCGTGCCCAGCAGCAGTTGGTCACCTTGTCGCTGGAGGAGCGCAAAAAGATCGTCGAAGCCCTCCGGCAGACGGCGCACGCCCACGCCGAGGAGTTTTCGCGGCGGGCTTTGGCCGAGACGGGCATGGGGCGATTGGAAGACAAGATTATCAAGCACCAAGTCGCGGCCGATACGACGCCCGGCGTCGAAGACCTAGAGGCCATTTCGTGGACCGGCGACCACGGGCTGACCGTAGTCGAAATGGCTCCCTACGGGGTCATCGGCGCGGTCACCCCATCGACGCATCCCGTGCCGACGATGGTCAATAACGCCATTTGCATTGTCGCCGCGGGCAACTCGGTCGTCTTCAACGTACATCCGGCGGGCAGAAAGGTCTCCATGTTCGCGGTGGGCTTGATCAATCAGGCCATCGTCGCGGCTGGCGGGCCAGCCAACTTGGTGACCGCGGTCGAAACGCCGACCATTGAGACGGCCAGCGAATTGTTCAACCACCCGGACATCCGCCTGCTGCTGGTCACAGGTGGCCCAGGCGTGGCCAAGGCTGCGCTGGGCAGCCCCAAAAAGGCCATCGTCGCCGGCCCAGGCAATCCGCCCGTGGTCGTCGATGAAACGGCCGATTTGGCCAAGGCCGCGCGCGACATCATCGACGGGGGAGGCTTTGACAACAACATTCTCTGCATCGGCGAGAAACAGGTCTTTGCCGTCGCTTCCATTGCCGACGAGCTCAAGCGGCTGATGGTCCAGTACAATGCCTATGAGCTCGATGCGCGGCAGATCGAGGCGCTCGCGCAGGTGGCTTTTGTCGATGGGCCAGACGGACATCTCGTAGCCAACCGCGAGCTGGTGGGGCGTGACGCCGCCGTGTTAGGTGAGCGCATTGGCCTGCGGCTCGACTCGTCGCTGCGCCTGCTCATTGGCGAGACCGACGCCAACCACGTTTTCGTGCGCGAGGAGCAGATGATGCCCTTTTTGCCGATCGTGCGGGTGCCCAACGTCGACCAAGCCATCCGCGAGGCCGTCATCTCCGAGCACGGCTACGGGCACACGGCCGTGATTCATTCGCGCAACATCGAAAACATGCACAACATGGCTTGCGCCGTGGATACCACCATTTTCGTCAAGAACGGTCCTTCCTACGCCGGGGTTGGCTTGGGCGGCGAGGGGTTTGGGACGTACTCGATTGCCGGGCCGACGGGCGAGGGCCTGACGTCGCCGCGCACCTTTACCCGCCAGCGCCGCTGCGCTCTCGTCGATTACTTCCGCATCACCTGATGCTCTTGGGCCAAGTCAAAGGGCACCTAATTTCCACGGCCAAGGTCCCGAGCCTGCACGGCAAGAAGCTGTTAGTGGTCGAAATCGCGTCGGTGCGCGAGCATGGGTTGGTGCTGACGGGGCGGGATATGGTCTGTATCGACGCGGTTCAAGCGGGCAAGGGCGAGTTGGTGATTTTGGTGCAGGGCAGCTCGTCGCGGATCGCCCCAAACTTGGGCGACGTGCCAACCGACGCGGTAATCGTCGGGATCGTCGATTCGCTACAGGCTATGGGCAAGGACTTCGACTGTCGGCAACTGAGCCGCGAGGGGTAGGCGATGGACATTGCACCAGCGGCTGAATTGGACCGCAAGCAGATTGAGAAGTTGGTGCGTCGGGTGGTGTACGATCACCTGCCCGACGCTCAGCTAGAGCAGGCACCTCCAGCCCCGAGGCTAGTCGTCAATATGTCCGCCCGCCACGTCCACCTCAACCAAGAGGCGCTGGACGCGCTTTTTGGCGCGGGTGCCGAGTTGACTGTGCAGAAGGCCCTGTACCAGGAGGGTGCTTTCGCCGCCGAGCAGACGGTATCGGTTTTCGGCCCGCGCAAGCAGGTGATTCCCAATGTCCGCATCCTCGGCCCATTGCGCGATTACAACCAAGTGGAACTGGCCTTTACGGATGCCCGTTATTTGGGTATTGACGCGCCGGTGCGGCTCAGCGGCAACATCGAGGGGACGCCGGGATGCTACTTGGTGGGGCCGGCTGGAGGGCTGGAATTGGATCACGGGGTGATTCGGGCCGCTCGCCACGTGCATTTAAACCCGGAAGAGGCTGCGTACTACGGAGTCGGCCCGGGGGACTTGCTGCGGCTGGTAGTAGAAGGCGATCAGGGTGGGGTGTTGGAAGGGCTGATCTGCCGCGTCAGCGAGCGTGAGCACCTAGAAGTTCACATCGATACGGACGAGGGCAATGCGATTGATTTGGTACACGCCCGCAAGGTATATTTAGAGCGTTGAAAGCAAGAATCCGCACAATTACTTCAGGAGGTAAGGGATGTCGGATGCAATAGGCATGGTAGAAACCGTGGGGTTGGTCGGGGTCGTCGAGGCTGGCGACGCCATGGCCAAGGCCGCTAGCGTCCAGCTTTTGGGCTGGGACCGAGTCGGCTCTGGCTTGGTGACTGTGTTTTGCTCAGGGGATGTGGCGGCCGTCAAGTCGGCCGTGGATGCTGGCTCGACTGCGGCGGCCAAGGTCGGAGAGGTGCATTCGGTGCACGTGATTCCCCGCCCGCACAGCGAGTTGACGGCCGTGGTGCCCGAGCGCGGCGACAGCGATGACAGCGATGGTCGCGTCCGCGCCTTGGGTCTGATTGAGACGAAGGGATCCATCGGCGTGATCGAAGCAGCCGACGCCATGAGCAAGGCCGCTAATGTGGAGGTCGTCAAGCTGCAGGATATCGGCGGCGGGTACATCACCGCTATAGTCAACGGCGACGTCGGCTCGGTGCAGGCTTCGGTCAGCGCCGGTGCCGAGGCGGCCGAGCGCGTAGGCGAGCTCGTGTCGCAACACGTGATCCCCCGCCCCCACGACGATCTCGTCGCGCTGTACTTGTAGAGGAGAGAAAAATGAAAGCATTGGGTATGGTTGAGACCCGCGGTTTGGTCTGCGTCGTCGAAGCCCTCGACGCCATGTTGAAGACCGCGGACGTGAGCTATGCGGGCCAAAAGCGCGTGGGCAGTGGCCTAATCGCCGTACTAGTCGAAGGCGACGTAGCCGCAGTCAAAGCAGCCGTAGATGCAGGGGCGCAAGCTGCCCAGCGCATCGGCGAACTGCGCAGCGTTCACGTGATTCCCCGTCCGACTGAGGGACTGACAGATCAACTTGGTTAGCTAGGTGGCCAAGGCTTTGCACATTGACGCCCCGGTAGTAACCGGCGATTTGCTCGGACGCGAGCACAAGGGCGAGCGGACGCTGAGCGTGTCCCCCAGCGCCATCTTGACGCCGACGGCTTGGGACTACATCCGCCAGCACCGCTTGCAGTTAAGTCGTGGCGAGGCCGTTGCAGCTGCCGCTGCCGAGGGCGTTGCGGACGCGGGCCGGTGCGAGCATCCCGACCGCGCCTGCGGCTGCGAGCACGAGGAATTCGGCTCGGGGTACGTCGAGCCAGCGCGTTGCAGCGATTGCGCCGTCCACCAGCGCAAGCAGGTGGGAGACCCCGAGGCGAGTTGCGAGGGTTGCAACCGCTACAAGACGCTTTTGCAACAAATTGAGCAGGGCCAAGCCACCGATCCAGAAGCCTTAGTTGAACAGATCACCGAGCTAGTAATTCACCGGCTGGCAGACTAAGCTATGGCGGGCGACCCGGCAGTCGGCATGATTGAGGTGCAGGGCGTGGCCGCTGCCATTGTGGGTGCGGATGCGGCCTGCAAGGCCGCGGACGTTAAGCTCGCAGGTTGGTCGTCAATCGGCGGTTATACTACGGCCTTTTTCACCGGATCGATCAGCGATGTGGCCGCGGCGCTGCAAAACGGTGAAGAGGCGGCCCGCAGCGTGATAGAACACGTGGTGGCTGCTCCTCTACTCCAACCCGCTGCCGCTTGCCGCCATTTTGTCGATTTTCCGGTCCAGCCCGACAGCGACTTTCCCGCTGGTGCCCTAGGATTGGTCGAGACGCGCGGCTATGGGGCCCACATTCACACCAACGATCAGATGGTTAAGACGGCTCCCGTCGAGGTAATCAACGTGCTGACAATCCACGACCGCGTGGTGTGTTCGCTAATCTTGGGAGACGTAGGGGCCGTCAACGAAGCCATCGCCGTCGCGCGAAAGTTGCTCGCGGACTGCGAGCACTTGCTGGGCACGGCGCTGATTCCACAGCCGAGGCCAGAAGTCTTGGCTGCATACGCCGCGCCGATGGGAGGTGGCGGTGTCTAGCGGAGCGATCGGCATACTGGAGACGCGCGGCATGGCGTCGCTAATGGCTTCTACCGATGCCATGCTCAAGGCCGCTGAGGTGCAACTGTGCGGTCGGCACGGCATTGGCTCGGGTTGGCTCACCACCGTAATCTCCGGCCAAGTGGCTGATGTAGAAGCGGCCATCCGCGTCGGCGAGGTCGAGGCGAATCGCACCGGCGAACTGATTGGCACGCAAGTGGTGCCGCGACCGGATGCGCGCGCCACAGACGCCATGCCCCACGCAACCGGCCTCGGTGCCGAGCAGGTACAGCCACAGGCGATTGGCTTGTTGGAGACGCAGGGCCTGACGCCGCTAGTGGCCGGTGCCGATGCCATGCTCAAGGCCGCCCAGGTGGAGCTAGGGGGTTGGGCTTTCATCGGCGGTGCCCTGTGCCATGCGCCGATCTTTGGCGATGTAGCGGCCGTGCAGACGGCGCTAGAAGTCGGCCGGCAAGCAGCCGAGCGGATTGGCACCGTGTACGCGACTCTTGTTTTGCCCCAGCCCAGTGAGGGACTAGGCCCTCTGTTGCCGCCTGCGCCAGCGGTTGCGTCGCGCTCCACCGGTGCCTTGGGCCTCATAGAGACCATTGGTTACGCCACGGTCGTGGGCAGCGCGGACGCCATGCTCAAGGCCGCAGATGTCCAAATCGAGCGCTTGAGCATTGGCAGCGGCGGGCGAATTGCCGCGCTGGCCACCGGCCATCTCGACGATGTGCAGGCCGCAGTGCGCGCTGGGGCCGAGGCTGCTACGGCCTTGGGAGAGCTCGACGCCTCGGCCGTAGTCTCTAGGCCCGATCCCGCGCTAGTCGCCCGTTTTGCGACCGCGGCCGAGGGCCTTGGCGCGGGTGCGCGGCAGGCCATGGGGTTGATTGAGACGCGCAGCACTGTGGCCTTGGTGCGGGCTGTTGATCGGATGCTCAAGGCTGCGGCCGTCGAATACGAGGGGTCCTATAAGGTGGGGTACTACTTAACGGCTGCGGTCGTGCGCGGCGATGTCGGTGCCGTGCAGGTCGCGATAGATGCGGGTCGGGAGGAGGCCGTTGAACACGGGGAACTGGTTTCGGCCTACGCAATTCCGCAGCCCTACAGCGGCCTCGAAGGCCGCCTGCCGCACGTTTAGCGAGGACGCGAAAAATGATTCGGATTGACGATGCAGTAATTACCGCGCAGACCTTGGAGGGCCGCTTGGAGGGCGAGCGGCAGGTCGAGATCGGCCCAGGGTCTAAGCTGACGCCGTCGGCACAAGACTTTTTGCACGCCCAAGGCGTTGAGATCGTGCGCCGGGAAGCCAGCGGCCAAGCTCCCCCAACGACAACACTGGCACCAGCACCGACGCCAGCGGCTCCTCGCGCGGCTGGCCGCCAAGCATTTGCTGGCATCTTCTGCCCCAATATCGTCCTTTTGGACAGCCAGAACAGGATCAACCACGCCGAGATGGAGCGGTACATCAACTGGCTGATCGAGGCTGGGGTCCACGGGCTGTACCCAAACGGCAGCACGGGCGAGTTCTCGCGCCTGTCGCAGGAGGAACGCCAAGACGTGGTGCGGCTGGTCTGCGAGGTCAATAAGGGACGCGTACCCGTACTGGCTGGAGCCAGCGAGGCCAACTTGCGCGACGTGCTCAAGATGGCCGAATACTACGCCTCACTCGGCGTAGATGCCATTGCGCTGATGCCTCCCTATTACTACGAGATTTCCACCGAGAGCCTTTTCGAGTACTTCGCCGAAATCGCCGAGGAATCGCCGCTGGATATCCTGCTGTGCAATATCCCGCAATTTACCCAAGAGCTGTCGATAGATTTGCTGGAGCGGCTCTTGCCCTACGATCGGATCTTCGGCATCAAGGACTCCAGCCGCGACCTGCCGAGGCTGCTCAACACCATGAACTGCCTGCGCCAACAACGCCCCAACTACGTGGTGATGACCGGTTGCGAGGAGCTCGTATTTCCCTCGGTGCTCATGGGAGCCAGTGGGGGCACTATTGCCACCTCGGGCATCGTCCCAGAGGTGATCGTCGAGCTTTATGAAAAGGCCCAAAGCGGCGACATTGAGCGGGCCCGCGAACTGCAGTACCGCATCCTCGATCTTATCAACCTGATGCTCCTCGGGGTCAACTTTCCAGAGGGCTTTAAGACCGGCGTGGCGGCCCGTGGCTTTGACGTAGGCCCAGCGCGCGCGTCGAGTAGCGCGTCCGAGCAGGAGTACCTGATCAAGCTAGAAGCCCAAATCAACTGCGTCCTCGCGGATATGGGCTATCCAGTTCAGGGCCCCCGCGCCTGCCCGGCGACCAACCTGCCGCCGATCGTCGGTCGCTAGATGGCCCTGACGGGCGCGCGCGCGTTGGTGGTCGGGGCCGGTATCATCGGCCGCTCGACAGCCTATTTCCTCGCCCGGCAAGGCGCGCAGGTCGTCCTGCTCGACGAGGGAATCCCAACAGGCTCGCTCACGAGCCGGGCTTCTTTGGGCGTCCTCACCCACTGCAACGGCGGCGACAATCCCTACGCCCAGCTTTTCCGCGACGGCCACGCTTTGCACGCTCGGCTGGCCCGCGACCTAGCCGAAGACTTAGATGCAGACGTGGGCTGGCGTCCCCTCGGCGGCATCGACCTTTTTGCCGACCCAGCCCAGCTAGAGGAGGTATGGCGCTTCAATCGCGAGCGCGGCTGTCGGGTCGAACGGCTCGACGAGCGGGCCTTGCGCGATGCGGAGCCGGGGTTGGACGGCGGTGGTGAGGGGCTATATTTTGCCGACGACCACCGGGTGGATCCCCTCAAGTTGGGCGCAGTGCTTTGGGCGGCGGCCGTCCGGCAGGGCGCATCTGCCGCTTGGGACGAGCGCGTCTGGCGCATTGCCCAAGCGGGTGAGACCGTCGAGGTCGCCACTAATCGCGAAACTCACCGCGCCGACTTTGCGGTGTTGGCGGCTGGGGCGTGGACCGGCGGATTGGCTGCCCAACTTGGTGCCCGAGTCGCACTGCGCCCAGTGCGGGGCCAACAAGCGCGTTTTGCCGGTGCCCGGCTGCGCCATCTGGTGAGGATAAACGGACGCCACTTCATTCCAGACGGCGGCGAAACCATTGTGGGAGCGACATCGGAGGAGGTCGGCTTTCGGTTGGAGACGACCCGTGCAGCAGCCGCGCAATTTGCCTCGGAGGTACGCTCTGCACTGGGGAGGTGTTTGCCGCTGTCGCGCCAGCAGGCCGGTCTGCGGCCCAAGCCCCGGGGCGGGCGTCCGCTGATCGGTCCGCTGACGGATGCGCCGCGCGTTTTTGTGGCCTCTGGGCACTACAAAAACGGCGTCTTGTTAGGCCCGATTACCGGCCAGGTCGTCGCCCGCTGGATCGCCGAGGGAACTCCGGGGCGCGACATGAGCCGCTTCGCCCCCGAGCGTTGAATTCATCGTCACCTAACACAGTTGAGGTTAAACATGCCATTGCAAAAAGAAGACCTACTCGCCGCGTT
>JAPPEG010000295.1 GCA_028875345.1 Gemmatimonadota bacterium | reverse complement strand
TATGGCGGTTGGTCGCCTCTGGCTCGGCGAGGTATTTCTCCCAGCCTTTGACGCTGGCGCGGACTACGCCACCGACGAGTTCAGGTTCGGCGGCGATGCGCTCTTCGGTGGTGATGAGCACGCTGGCGTAGGGGTTGAAGCCGGTGTCGGCGACGAGCAGGGCTTTGGGATCGCCGCCTTTGGTCTTGGCGACGAAAGGTTCACTGAAGACGTAACCCTGCTGGGCGAAATTCTCGTCCACGAGGAATTGGGCCACATTGCCGGGATAGGGGACGATCGTGACGCCTTCAAAGGGGTATTTCCAGCGCAGATAGTGCGAGAAGGCCGGGCGTTGCGACAAGGCCAAAGTGATGTTTTTGATTTGGGAAATGGAGTCGATGCCCGAGCTCTCATGGACGATGATGCAGTGCGGGTTGATCTGGTAGGACGCCATGAGCGCGACTACGGGGATTTGTTGAGCGCGGGCGTACAGGATGTCGTCGGCATTGACTATGCCAAAGGCTACCGCGCCGGTAGCCACGCGCTGGACGACCGGCGAGTCCGGGCCGCCGCCGAGGATTTCGACCTCAACGCCGTTTTCTTCATAGTAGCCGTGGACGGCTGCTGCGTACAAGCCGCCGTGTTCGGCTTCTGGGAACCAATTGAGCGCGAGTTGAACCTTGGGTAGGGCCTCGGCTGTGGGGACTTCTTTTTCTGCGGCGCAGGCGACGAGCGCGAGGAAAGCCGCCAAGAGCGAGTATTTGAACATCACGGGAATTCTCCTAGTGATTGTGGTGGAAGTTGGCGCGCCGCCATTTCACTCGGGCGCACCCGTCCAGCGTCTGAGCAAGAAATTACTCAAGCTGCCCACGGTGGTAAATAGCCCCAAGCCGAGCAAGGTGCAAAACAGAATGCAGGCGAACAGGTAGTCGGTTTTGGCTTGGCCGTTGGTGAGGATGATCAAGTAGCCGAGGCCAAAGTCCTTGGTGCCGTAGCCAGCGAAGAACTCGCCGACAATCGCGCCGATGACCGACAGGCCGCTGGAGATGCGGGCACCGACGAGCATCTGGGGGACAGCGCCGGGGACGCGGAGCTTGAACAGCACTTGCCAGCGGTTGGCCTTGTTGAGCGCGAAGAAGTCGAGGATGTGGGGATCGACGCGGGTCAGGCCGTCGGTGGTATTGGCGATGACTGGGAAGAGGGCGATGATGAAGGAGACGGCCACCACGCCTTGGAGACCGTAGCCGATCCACAGGATGATCAGGGGCGCGATGGCTACGATGGGCATGGTCTGCAGGAAGATCGCGTATGGGTAGAGGCTGCGCTCGATGAGGCGCGACTGGGAAAACAGCAGGGCGACCAAGAAGCCAAAGGCAAAACTGAGGACAAAGCCCAAGATGGCACCTATGGCCGTTAGCAGAGTAGCCGACAGCAGGCGCGGCAAGTTGTCGGCGATGGCCTGGGCCACGAGCAGGGGACCGGGCAGCAGAAAAGGCTTGATCGCCAAAAGCGAGACCGCGCCTTGCCAAGCGCATAGAGCCAAGGCGAAAAACAGCAGCGGAGGCAGGGTGTTGGTCGTTAGGGAGCGGAGTCGTTTCATGAGTCGTCGGCGTGGGCGAGTTGGCGCGAAATCCCGTTGGCTATGCGGATGAATTCAGGGGTGCTGCGCAGGTACGCTGAGCGCGGATAGGGAAACGGGATGGGGATGTCGGCGAGGATGCGGCCGGGGCGTGCGCTCATCACGAGGACCCGCTGGCTGAGGAACACGGCCTCGGAGACGTTATGCGTGACGAAGAGACTGGTCCAGTGGTCTTCCTGCCACAGGCGCAACAACTCCTCGTTGAGCCGCTGGCGGGTGATTTCGTCGAGTGCGCCAAAAGGTTCGTCGAGGAGCAGGATTTGGGGGCGGGTTACTAACGCGCGGGCAATGGAGACCCGCATGCGCATGCCGCCGGAGAGCTGGGCCGGGTACGCATCGGCAAAGTCGGTTAGGCCGACCAGTTCAAGAGTTTGGGTGACGCGCTCGTCAGCATCCTCGTGGCGCAGTTCTAAGGGGAGGGTGATGTTGTGTGCGACCGATCGCCAAGGCAGCAGCGTGGCGTCTTGAAAGACGAAGGCGAGGCCAAGCGCGTCGTGACCCTCCACGCGCAGCTCGCCGCTCGTGGGCTGGTCGAGGCCAGCCACGAGGCGGAGGAAAGTGGATTTACCGCAGCCGGAAGGGCCGACGATGGAGACGAATTGACCGCGGCTGATTTCCAAATTGAGGTCGTGTAGGGCTTGCACTCCAGAGGGGAAGTACTTGTTGAGTCCTGCGGCGACGACTAGCTGAGACTCCATCTAACCTCGGGGGTGGTAGGTCTTGTGGACCTCTTTGAGGTAGCTGAGGTCGAGATGCGTGTAGATCTGGGTGGTGGAGATGTCGGCGTGACCCAACAACTCCTGCACGGCGCGGAGGTTGGCACCCCCTTCTAACAGATGCGTGGCAAAGGAGTGGCGCAGGGTGTGGGGGCTGATTTCCCTGCCGATGCCGGCCTTGTCGCCGGCGGTTTTGATGATCTTCCACACGCTCATCCGCGAGAGCGGGCCGCCTTGGGCGTTGAGAAAGACGTGGTCACCCGAGTCGGGACGGGCGAGGTGGGGACGGCCTTGGCGCAGGTAGTGTCTGAGCGTGCGAGCGTCTTTGGCTGCGATGGGCACGATGCGCTCGCTCCGGCCGCGGATGCGAATGAGGCCCCGCGCCAGCAGCAGGGCTTCCTGTTGCAGTGCGGTCAGTTCGGAGACGCGGATGCCGGTGGCGTAGAGCACGGCGAGGATGGCTCGGTCGCGCTGGCCCAGCGGCTCGTCGTGGTCGGGCGCGGCGAGGAGGGCGGCGATTTCCTCGACTGAGAGTACGTCGGGCAGGCGGCGCTCTAGTTTGGGCGGGTCGAGGAGTTCGGCTGGGTTGTGCGTCGTTGCGCCCTTGAGCAGTAAATACTGGTGGAAGCGCTTTATTGAGGTGAGGTTGCGGGCCATGGTGGAAGCAGTTAGGCCGGCGTCGCGCAGCGAGTGGAGCAAGTGGGCGATGTGCTGGTGTTGGACGGCTTCTAGGCGCTCGACGCCTTGGGCGGACAGGTGGTGCAGATAGCGGTTGAGGTCGCGGCGATAGGCGTCGAGGGTATTGGCCGCCAGCCCATTGTCGCGCTCCATGGCCTTGAGGAAACGCTCGCAGGGGACGGACAGGGCCGCTGGCAGCGGGCGTTCAGGAGTGGATTTTGGGCGGGCCATGATCCGGGCTGTTGAGATGGGCGAGCAAGGCGTCGGCCTGTTTGCGGCTGAAGCCGGGGAGGGCGGCGATTTCCTCGGCTGGCGTGGCGGCGATGCGCTTGACCGAGCCAAAGGCAACGAGCAGTGCCCTGCGCTTTTGCGGGCCAATGCCGGGGACGTGATCCAAGGTGGAGCTGAGCGCGCTCTTGGCGCGTTGCTGGCGATGGTTTTTGAGCGCGAAGCGATGAGCTTCGTCGCGCAGCATCTGCAACAGGCGCAGGCTGGCCGAGGTCTTGGGCAGCAGCAGGGGATCGCGCTGGCCCGGCAGGATGACTTCCTCGAAGCGCTTGGCGAGGCCGACGACGGCTTGGTCTGTTATGTCTAGCTCGCACAAGGCGGCGACCGCGCTGGCGAGTTGGCCCGGCCCGCCGTCGATGAGCAGCAAGTCGGGTCGCGGC
Source organism: Gemmatimonadota bacterium (assembly GCA_028875345.1). Lineage (GTDB taxonomy): Bacteria > Latescibacterota > UBA2968 > UBA8231 > UBA8231. The sequence continues at coordinate 4,227 of JAPPEG010000295.1, read as the reverse complement.
TCGTTGCGCTCGGCTAGGCCGCGGAAGCGGCGATGTACTACTTGGTGGATGGCGGCGTAGTCGTCGGGCTGCGCGAGGTCGCGGATTTTGAAGTAGCGGTACTGGCTGCGCTTGGCTCGGCCGTCGATAAAGCAGACTACCGAGCCGACCGGGTTCGCGCCTTGAAAGGTGGAGATATCGATGCCTTCGATATGGCGGGGCGGAGCCGCTAGCTGCAAGTCGCGCTGGAGGGCATAGACCGATTGGGGGATGCGGTCGCGCTTCAGCTCGCGCTTGAGCTGGCGTTCGGCGAGCATCTGGGTGGCGTTTTTGGCGGCCATGTCGAGCATCTGGGCCTTGGCACCGCGCTGGGGGGTGGCCAACTCGACCTTGCCGTCGGCCTTTTGCGACAGCCAAGCGGCCACTTCGTCGGCGTCTGCTAGCTGGGCTGGCAGGTGGATCTCGGGCGGGACAAAGTCGTTTTGCAGGTAGAATTGCCGCGCAAAGGCTGAGAGGATTTCCCCGTCTGAGGATTCCATGACCCCGCCGAGGAAGTGGTGCTTTTTGCCGAGCAGGCGGCCCTCGCGGATTTCGAGGACGCTGCAACAGGCTTCGTCGTCGCTGCGGGCCATGCCGAGGACGTCGCGGTCGATCTGGTCGTCGAGGACGACTTTCTGGCGCGCGCGCATGGATTCTAGCGCTTGGATCTGGTCGCGGAAGCGGGCTGCTTTTTCGTAGCGCATGTCTTCGGCGGCTTCGGTCATGCGCTTTTGCAGCTCGCGGATTACTTCGGCGTTTTGGCCGCGCAAAAAGCGCACGGCCCGCTCGACGGTTTTGCGGTAGTCGTCAGCCGAGACGAGGTTTTCGCAGGGGCCTTCGCAGCGCTTGATGTGGTATTCGAGGCACAGCGGCACTTTGTCTGAGGGCAGTTCGGCGTTACAGGAGCGGATGGGGAAGACCTTGCGCAGCATGTCGAGGGTGGTGTGCATGGCGCGGACGTTGCTGTACGGGCCGAGGTAGCGCGAGCCGTCGCGGACTACGTCGCGGGTGGCGAAGATGCGGGGGAAAGGCTCGGCGGTGATGCGGATGTAGGGGTATTTCTTGTCGTCTTTGAGCAGAATGTTGTAGCGCGGTTTGTGCGTGCGGATTTGGGTGGCTTCGAGGATGAGGGCTTCCTGCTCGTTGCCCGTTACGATGTAGTCGATGTCGGCGATGTTGCGGACTAAGGCTTTGAACTGACGCCGGCCATCGCCACCCGACGTGCGAAAGTACGAGCGCACCCGGTCGCGCAGGCTCTTGGCCTTGCCGATGTAGATGATCTGCCCGTCGCGCCTTTTCATAATATAGACGCCGGATTCGTTGGGCAGGGCGTCGAGTTTGAGGCGCAGATCTTCGGAGAGGTTCTTCATCAGAAAAGGATGTGGGTTGACATATTGCAACGAGGATATGCGTTTTGCTGGGTCGCGTCAAGACGGGCGAGGGATGCGGGTTTGGCAGCTACTTGAGCAAGAGGAGTCGTTGGGTTTGCTCGCCGCCGGGGTAGTGCAGGCGGGTGAATAGACGCCGAGATTAGTTGCGTTCCCACCGTTCCAGAGAAAGCGCGTCAATTTCTTGAAAGTGATCGTCTCGTGCGACCAAAGTCATTTGATGCTGCTGGGCCTGAGCAGCTATCCAAATATCATTCTCCGGTATGGGACGACCCTTTGCCCGAAGCGCGTTCTTTATCTGGCCATACTGTCGAGCCGTTTCCTGATTGCAGCCAATGACCACCGTTGTGGAGGCGAATTCATTTATGCGCTGCATGTTTTCATCCACGCGAATGGATCGCTCAGCGCCATAATACAGCTCGCCCAAGACAATGCTGGACAAGAAAACCTCAACGGCTTGGCTCAGGCGCTCCTGAATTAGTTCCTCTTGAGCAAACAGAGCGATAACGATATTGGTATCCAGTTTCGCAGTCGGCTTGGATCGCTTCAGCCATCTTGTCCAAGTCTTCTCTATCTATTGTCCCTGCAAAGCGCAGCAGAGTCTTGCCGGGTACACCTTCCAGTTCGGACTTTGCTAACGAACGAACGAATTCCAGCACCTCTGCTTGTTGGCCTTTGCCCAATTTATGGATCTCGTCGAGAATTTCTTTTTCTACAGATATATCTTTCATTTTTAGCCCCTCGTTCACGAATTATACGTGTCTGAAAAGATACATGGCGAGTTTGCGTTCACAAAATGTACATCTGCCGTTCATACTGCTTTCCGCACACTCGTCAGCTACTTGAGTAGGAGCAGTCGCCGGGTCTGCTCGCCGCCGGGATAGTGCAGGTACACGAGATAGACACCTGCCGCCAACGCCGTGCCTCGCTGGTCGCGGGCGTCCCAGCGGATTTGGTAGGAGCCAGCGGGTTGGAACTGATCCACGAGCGTGCGCACGGGTTGGCCCAAGGTATTGTAGATCGTCAGCCGCACTGGGCCGGGGGAGGCGAGGCGGTAGACTATCCGGGTGCTGGCGTTGAAGGGGTTGGGGAAGTTAGGGGCTAGGCTGCTAGTGGTTGGCTGGGCGGATGTTAGCTCGGGAGACGCGACCGCCGTTATGGCCTCTCGATAGCCAGGATAGCCGGGTCCGGGATGCAAGCCGTATTCCTTGCCGTCAATACGCGCCCATAGTAAGTCTCTGTCCGTGCGTCTGGTGGTGTGGGGATCCCACCAAGTAATTCTAATTGGACCTAGACCGCGTTGGAAAATAATTTCACCTCCATGCGACTCACTGCCACAGCATGAAAGGCGGAACAATCGCTGATTGGGGGCAGAGTCTTCGCCCCTCATTATGAACCTGTCGTCTACCCAAAGTGCATATAGATCAAGGACCTCATAATCTAACTCCGGGGTCGGGACCGGTGAGTTTGGGTCGATTACAACCTCATCGAAATCGTAGAGCAATAGATGCTCTTGGTCGGGATCCAAGTTTTTGAAGCGAGAGGACTGCTGGTAGTACTGTGACTGTCGCAATTCGGGACGCTCGTCCATGTCTCTCAGGAAATTGCGTATGCCATCGGATGCCCAACCATCATGTCGTTCCCAGATATTGCCATTTTCGTCTAGGCGGAAGGAGCCAGAGATCAGTGGGAGTGCCCGGCCCTTCCACTCCCAGTACTGCTCCCCCTCTATGATCTGACTTTCTAATGTGTAGGAGTAGATACCCACGCTCGGCGGACCATAGCCATGGGAATGAGATGACATAATCCAGATATTGCCCTCGTGGACCGGCAAAAACGGGCCTGAGCCATCTTGGGGAAAGGGCGTGGGGATGGGTACGTTGAGTGGTGTCCCCTTGAGAAGACGCGCACCAACGTCAAGACTATACCACCCTGGGGGGGTTGACCAACGCACGGCTGACGACGCGACTATAGCACTCTCGAAGGAGCTTCCGCCTCGTTGTATGCGGTAGTAGCCCCATATAGGCCCTGACGGATCTGTCTGCGGTGTGTCGTCGTGGTCCTCAAGGCCATACCGGTCGTAAGGGCCAAACCAGTCGTATACCCACTCATGAGCGTTTCCGTACATGTCGAACAATCCCCAAGGGTTTGGCAGCTTCGCGCCGACGGGCTGAACATCGAACAAGGAGTTAGCTTCGTACCATGCGTAGGATGCCAGTAGGCTTTCGTCGTCGCCAAAGAACCACTGCGTCGTCGTGCCTGCCCGGCAGGCATACTCCCACTCAGCTTCGGTGGGCAGGCGGTAGGAGTCCTCGCCAAAGTGGTCGTTCAGTCTTTGGGTAAAGGCCTGCGCATCATGCCAGGTAATGCCGATGGCTGGGTGAGTTCCTTGTCCTTGGTAGTCATCAGACGACCACGGCGCGGTGCCCATGACCGCCTGCCACTGTTCTTGAGTGATCTCGTACTTGCCCAGATAGAAGCCTTGAGAGATCGTCACTTCTCTCGGCGTCACCCCTACTTCCGGCGAGCCCATAGTGAAGCTGCCCGGTTCGATCCACACCATCTCCAGCGGCACTCCACCCGGCAACTCAATGGTGATTTCGTCGTTAGCTTGTGCCAGCGGTACCGACAGGAAAATGAACGCGAGCACCTGTTTCATTTTGGCTTCCTTAAAAGGGGCGATGCGAATTTTCAGCAGAAAAGGATACAGGTTGGCTATTGCAACGAGGATATGCCTTTCGCCCGGCGGCATCAAGACGGGCGATGGACGCGGGCGAAGATGCACTTGAGGTAGCGTCCGTCGGGGAAGGCTGGGTCTATT
>JAPPEG010000041.1 GCA_028875345.1 Gemmatimonadota bacterium | reverse complement strand
ATGGCGCTACAGGCCACTCAAATCTTAAGAGATGAGGCTGACGAGAGGAGCCGAGGGACGGTATTGGATACTACCGGTATGAGCGTTGATGACACGCTGGCAGAGACCGCTTCTTGGATCTCAGCCCGCCTCTAGCAAGCGAAACGTCCAATGAACCATCGCCTAGCTCCTACACCATTTACCGACGTCAATTTTGTCCTTGACCACTTCCGCTCACAGCTTCAAGCACCCTTGGACAGCGAGCTCGTGGGCATCTATCTGGTCGGTTCTCTCGCCTTGGGCGATTTCAACCCGCGCAGCAGCGATATTGATTTTGTTGTCGTGACCGCTACAGAGATTGATCCTGATCGCTTCACTGCCTTGCAACATGTCCACGCCCAATTCGCTGCCAGCAACTCCCCTTGGGCCGAGAAGATTGAAGCGATCTATGTTCCTGCTTCTGCGCTTCGTCACAGCGCGACAAATACCTCGCACTATCCACAGATCGAAAAGGGAACGTCGCTGTTTCTAGCTCCACTCGAAGATGGATGGGTTTTTCAATGTCTCACCATCTGCGATCAGAGCGTGAGCATTATCGGACCCGATTCGCGAACACTGGTCGACCCAACCTGCTTGTCAATAGACGATCGACACCATTCGGCTGACGCTCTGGCTGCGGGCGTCACTTTCCACTTTGAGCCGTAGAAAGTAGTGGCCGGGCGGCACTAGGTCGCCCGATTGGTCTCGTCCGTTCCAGACTAGTTCCTGGGCACCGGCCAGCGCTCGTGCCGAAATCTGGCGCACCCGACGGCCGGCCAGGTCGAAAAGCTCCAATTTCAGCGGTCTGTACTCCAGCACGTTGATCAGGTTTAGGCTGATGAAGAGGCGGTCCCCTATGCCGTCGCCATTGGGTGTGAGCACTCTGGGGTACACGGAGAGATGGGCGAAGAGGGCGCGGTCCAGGGGCAACTCGACGATATTGGTACTGCTTTCGACCTGTGGGTTGGCGTCACCCGGTTCGACCCGCTGGCGCACGTCCGGACCCAACTCGCTGTCTTCGAGAAAGAGGTCAAAACGCGTGGCCTGCAGGAAAGCGGCGGCCTCAAAGCGCATCTCCACCAGTTCGCCGCTCTGCACCCGGCGGGGGAACTGCAAACGGAAGCCAGCGCTGTCCTCTTGCGCCTGGACCTCGATAGGCGCGCCATTGAGGCGGGTGTCGATAAAGCGCAGGGGCGTAGAGGCCTCTATGGCTAGCCGGTCAAAGCCTTCGCGAGTAGCAGGGGCGCGCAGCCAGTAGGAAAAAGTCACCACGGTGCCCGGCTCGACCTGGAAGGGATAAACCTCGGCGCTGACGCGTTCGGCGATGGGATCGGCGAAGTCCAGGCTTACCCAGTCTAGGGAGGGTGCCCGCAGGGGGGAGTCGCTCACCAGACGCGCGTCGAGCTGGACGAAGCGCCTGAGCGAGGGCGAGAGGAAGGTCTGGCCGGAGGTCGCGTAGATATTGCTCCAGGGACTCCAGTCGCCGCCGGGCGTAGAGGTCGTATCGATGGGGCCGCGGAAAGAGGGAATGAGCTTGTCCCACCTCCTTGCGGTGACTTCTTTGAGATTCTTGTCGTAGTAGGTGAAATTCTGCTCCAGTTCGTTGCCCGAGCGGCTGCGCAGTTCGAGCCTGGTGCCGACGGGCACATCGGCGCCCCAGCGAAGGGCGTTGACATTCTTCCGGCCTCCGAGGTCGAGGATGGGGGAGTGGAAGCGCACCTCGCGCGGAAAACCCTCGCTGAAGACCATGATCTCCGCAGTGTGGCCACTGGAGTAGCAATCGGGCGCGCTAGTGCCGGATGCGGTGGTACAACTGGCGTCCCAAGTCTTGAAGAGGATGCGCAGGAAACGCGTGGGGATGGGGGCGAAGTGGTGCGCGACCATGCCCTGGCGCCGGGTGGCACGCGGCAGGACGCCGGAAAAGTGCTTGGTCCAGTGCAGTGAGCCGTCCGCGGCCAGCGAGCCGTCCGAGGTCATCATCTCGTGGAAGTTCATACTGAAATGCCGCCCGCGATCGATATGGCCGATGTGGTGCACCTGGTCGACCCAGTAGACGGCGCCCAGGTCCAGGATGATCCAGGCCCAGACATCGTTGGAGGCGCGCGGGACTCGGCCGCTGCGCCACCAGGTGTTGATCCGGCCGTCGATCAGCAGCAGGGCATTGGTCAGCGTCGCTTCGACGAAATCTGTGCCGCCGGTGCCGATGATGATCTCGACGGCTCCGCCCCGCTCGCGCAAGTCTGAGACCAGGTTGTCGCCCAGGGCTTCCACTTCGATTTCGACCAGCCGCGCCTCGGCCTCGGCCTTGAGCGCTTCGAGACGCACGAACTGGATCGGCGTCGGGGGTATGGCGGGAATGGCGAAGTCGACTCGGTGGGCGCTGTTTGCGCCGAAGCGCTCGGCGATGCGGTAGGTCAGGGTGCCGGGGACCGGGACATCGGCTACGTCGATGAACTGCTCCCCGGTGGACAGCAGCAGGTTGAAAATCTCAAAAGGGGGTGCAGCGTCGTCGAAGACCAGGGAGACACGGCTAGCCGGCACGCCGCGGCCCAGGTCCACCTCGACCCAGCCCGTCTTTTCGAGGTCGCCCGAGGCGGGCTGCCAGCCGGTCGCGGGGTCGCCGTCAAAGACTAGGGCTGCGGTGGCGCGGTTGGACCCGGCGTCGCGGAGGCCGCCGCCATGGTCTAGGGCATCGAGTGCGGCATTGATTTTTTTGCGAACTGCCAAAGGGCGGACGACCCCTTGGGGCGTCAGTTCGACGATCCCCAAGGGCAGGGTCCACTGGCGCCACTGGGCGGCATTGTCGAAGCGCAATTCCTCGGCATTGAGCGGAGCAGCCGCGACGAGCGCCAGCACGGCGCAGCGCAGATGTTTGGGTTTCATCAAGGCCGATCCTTTGCGTTAGGAGGCCATCCGGGAGAATAATAGACAGCCTGGTTGTCTAAACCGCCTTGTCGAAACACCCTCTGTTGCCCTCATTATACGCCCTCTGCGCTCGGGAGGCAATATTTGCGTCCAGCCGCTGGGCGACTGAAAGGACCTTATGATTATGAATATCCTAGTTTTGATGTGCGATCATCACCGATTCGATGCACTTAGCTGTCTGGGGAATCCGCTTGCGCACACGCCGAATCTCGACCGGCTGGCCGAGCGGTCCGTGCGATTTGAAAACTGTTACAGCCAGTCTCCGGTCTGCGCCCCCGCCAGACATAGCCTAGCTACCGGACGCTACGCCCACGCCCAGGGCGTGATCACCAACCGCCACCAGCCGCATCCGGGCATGCATACGATCGCCCACGCCCTGCAGCCGCTCGGGTATCGGCGCTTCCATCTCGGGCATATGCACTGGACGGATCGGGAGATGGACAACGGATACGAGCCCGAGATCACCGCGGCGATGTGGCGTGAAACGATGCCCGACGACGTGCTTGAACGCTACGATTGGGAGAATGACGGGCGAACGCGCCGGACAACAGCAGGCCCCAGCCCGCGGACCCGGGAGCAATACTGGGGGTATCACGTCGCGACGGAGTCGATACGGCAGATCGAAGAGGCCGTGGCCAATGGCGAAAACTTCCTGAGTTGGACGTCGTTTACCGAGCCGCATCCTCCGTTCTTCCCGCCGAAAGACATCTACGAGCAGATCGACCAATCGCGGATCGTCCTGCCCGAGCACCCACCTCGGGATGCGCCACCCCCGCACGATCGCATTCGCCGGATGCAACGGGAGTGGGCGCATCTGACCGAGGTTGAGATTCGTCAGATGATGGCCGGATACTACGGTATGGTCCATCTCGTCGACCGCTACTGCGGCATGGTCCTCGACGCCCTCGACCGGCTTGGGATTCGCGAGGAGACGGTCGTGATCTGGACGGCCGATCACGGGGATCAGCAGTGGGAACACGCAATGTTCCTGAAATTCAACATGCGGGAGGCATCCGTACACGTCCCGCTCCTTATCGACGTGCCGGGTGTTGCCGCGGGCACTCGCTCCGAACTCACTGAACATATCGATCTGTTCCCGACTATCTGCAATCTGCTTGGTGCCGCTGTCCCCGACAGCGTCCAAGGTCGTTCCCTTCTTCCGAGTATCCGCAAAGGCACCCCTGGACCAGGCTGGCGGGACGCCGTGTTCAGTCAGATCGGGGATATCAAGATGATCCGGACCGAGAGCGAGAAGCTGAATGTCTATGGAGACGAGTCAGGAGAGTACTATAACTTGAGCGCGGACCCGCGGGAGTTCCAGAACCTGATTGGCGATGGCGGGAGCGCGGACCGCGTCACAGCGCTTCGAGCTCGACTCGACCGGTGGCAGTCGGATACGGCGATGAAAGGTGCGAAGGAACGCATTGTCGGCAAGACCATTGCATAACAGGGAGCAGCGTTAGGCGCGGTAACTGCTGTGTAGGACGGCGGCCCGGGCGCGGTCTGGCTTCGGGCGCGGGCATTGGGCGCTAGGAGCTCACAGTTTGCTCGAGGGCCATGCAAAAGGGTGCCGGCCGTCGTGCCCGTACGTGAAGAGCGCTGTCCGCCTCGGTGACTCAGCCTCCCAGCGGTACGCCCCGTGACAGACCGTCCCGCCCAAAAAGAAGAGAACAGACCCGCGACGCATTGGAATGTGGCGGATCGGCGCGCGCTCGTTGCAGGTCCGCACCGAATGCGGCAAGGGGTAGCACGATTTGTGACTGCCCGGCACTACGACAAATCCGCCATCGTCGGGCCCGACGTCGTTGAGCTGCCAGGCGACGTTGATGCCCGACCTCGTGTGCACGCGCCCGTTTACTATCTCGTAGTGCTTGCCGATGCAGGTCGGGTTGGCGTTCCCCGAGTGCAGCATCTGCCCGCTCGAGCCTTTGACGTGGCACAGGGCCGTGTTCTGGGTTACCCTGTACCCTGGTCCAATCATCCAGTTCAGGCGCTGGATGACGGCCGGATGCGCCAACATTTTGAGGAAAGGCGCATTGTGCGGCACCGGTAGCTGAAACAAGTCCTTCAGGTCCGGCCGGCCTGTGCCCGAGATTGTCGGTGCCCCAGGGATGTCGGCAAGCGTCACGTCCCCGTCAAGCTTGTTGTCGCCTACGCCCCGGTACACCAAGCGGTCGAGGTTGGCGTCGATGCCGGCCACGGCCGCATTGATCCAATCATCGTCCATGACGCCCTCGACCAACAGGAAGCCCTGGGTATCAAACGCCCAGCGCTCGGCGTGATCATCGCGGCGTTCGAACTCGAGGGGAGAGGAGGCCCTCTGAGCCGCGTCGGCATCGGCGGCGGAGGTGAGCCAGGTGGTAGTGCCGTCCGATAGGAGCAGACGACGCGAGTCGCCGCCCGCTAGCACGGTTTGCTCGGCCTCGCCCAGCCCTTCCGCCCATGCGGGCAGGGGTTGCTTGTCCTGCTGGTCAGGTGGCCCCTGTGGCCGAGCCGTGCGCGAGATGAAATTTACCACGAGTAGCTCTCCCGCATCACCCTGCGGGCAAACCCCGTGCAGCGTGCTGGCGGCGCACAGCAGCACATCGCCCGCTGCCAGCGCCGGGCGCTCGGCGAAGCGGCTGGAGGATGGAAGCGGTGGGGCCGGCAGCCCGCTCTTGTGCGAGGAGGGCACGACCACCAGCGGGCACTTGCCTTCTGCGGAGTCCGTGAGGGCGATGGCCACCATCAGCCCTTGGCACTGCCGGATGCGGACCTCTTCCCAGGCACCGCCGGCCCGCGTGAGCGGAGTTCCGTCGGCGTTGCAACCATTCCACCCCGCTAGGTTGATGTACGCCCGGTCCAGCGTGTGCGCCCCGCCTTCCAGTGGCAGCGAGGCTTCGTCGTACCCTCCTGCGGCGGCAGCAGGGACATGCCTCGCAGGGCCGTCTTGGCGAAAGCCATCGCCGCATAGCTCGCGCACGTAGCGTCCGACGGCACCGGCCTCGCTGCAGAGATCGCCCAGCCCATCGCCGCTGTCGCGGCACGCGGACAGCTCGGCTTGGCTGAGGAGTTGCGGCAGCACGACGAACCCGAGCGCGTCGAAGGTGAAGTTCTGCTCTATGGTAAGGATCGAAGGCTCGTGTGCGTGCGCCGCCTCGTTCCAGTGGTTCACGGTGTAGGTGTCAATGCCCATAGTTAGACCTCGATGGATTCTGGAGGGTGGACGGTGTTTTCTGGCATCTCTCTGTCCCACTCAACCCACAACATTCGCGGCTATGCTATCTGCCGAAAACACCGCTACGGCGGCAAACTAAACAAAGTTCGCGTATCTTACAACTACGGCTCCTATTGAGCAAACTTCAGGAGAAAAATTGAAAGAGATCCACTTCCGTAAAATCGCAATAGCGCTCATTCTGGGCTTTCCCCTACTGGGGGAGTCGACGACGAAGCTGAGCAAAGGGGAGATCGTGTTCGAGCGGATCGGCAAAGGCATCAACGTGGATGTCTCCCATCTTGAAGGAGGTCCACCCGAAAAAGTGTTGTACGATCCTGCCCAGTATGATGCCGTCAAGGCCGCGGGATTCCAAAGCATCCGCTTCTTCGTTGTTGCTGGGGAAGATCCGGCTATCTACAAAACCAGGATACAGGACGCGTTTGACCGGGACCTTGCTGTCGTGATCTGCTTGTGGGGGAGCGGTCAATGGGCATCGAAGCCGAAAGAGGGGCTACAGGAGTTTGTCGCAATTTGGGATAGAATTGCCAAGTACTACAAGGACTACCCCGGCAGCCTTGTCTTTGAACTTTGGAACGAACCGGCGGGGCTGATAGTGAAACCGGGAGGGATTCAGGGAATAAAGGACGGCAAAACCGTTATGGAATACCTCAACGCGGCGATCCCCATCATCAGGAAGACCAACCCAAACCGCATCCTCGGAATCGGCGGCCCCGGCTTTAACGGGGGTCGTGAACTCGAGGAATTCGTCACACCGGAATATCTGACGTACAGGCTGGAAGACGGCTCAGGGTTTGCGGACGACGCCAATATCATCGGCATCTTTCACATGTATCAACCGCACAAGTTCACGCATGGAACCTCTGGGCTAGACGAAGTTCCTAAGTGGAAGGATGAAGTGAGAGAGCAGATGTCACACCCGGTGGCATGGTCGAAAAAATGGAGAAAGCCCCTGCTTCTGAGCGAATGGGGTGCTTGGGTGCCGCCCTGCCATACGGTTGAAGACTTCAAGGCCTATATTGGGTTTGTGGCCGACGAATGCAAGAAACACAACATCGGCTGGATGTATTATTGTGCAGGTTTCAACAACCAATGGGCCTTCAACATTCTCAATACCGAGGACGGTTGGAACCAGGACGCACTTAATATTCTTACGGAAGTCACGGCTCCCCCGCCCTCCCCTATGTCGCCACTTATCAATTCGGAGTTCAGCAGCGGAACCGCTCACTGGACCAGCGAAGGGCCCGTGCAGACGTCCGTGGCGAGGAACGCAGGCCTGAGCGGCTTGGCTGCACTCAAAGTAGAAAGCAAAAAATCAGACCGGGCCGCAATCTATCAGGAAACCCCCAAGAGAAAGTGGAGTCCTCCGGGTAGGTATCTGATCTCCCTGAGACAAGGAAGGCTCTATAAGATATCCTTCCTAGCCAAATCCGTGGGTGGGATGGGAACTCTCAAGGTGCGATTGGCCGACGTCTCCGGTTCGAGCGATGGGTTTTGGACCTCCACGCCGGTGACAATCTCGAACGCAAAAAGGGACTATACGATTGAGTACACGCATACTGGCAGAGATGTAAGAGATGTCCGGGTGGCGTTTTTGTTTGGCGACAGAGACCAGGTTATCCTGCTGGATCGAATTGCACTGCACGGCTATCGGGAATAGGTGATTGCACAGTCGAGAGTATGTCTCTAATTGGTGCCAAGATTGGAACTGACACGCCATGGAACAGACTAGAATTGGCCTGATCGGAGTGGGACGTTTCTGTCCTAATTATCACATTCCGAATCTCATCCAGCGGAGGGACGTGGAGATCACAGCAGTCTGTGACATCTCGCAGGATCGTCTGGACAACCTGCCGGAGAGTCTGTGCGCCAGCCAGACCAGTCGGGATTACCGCGACCTGCTTGACCCCGATCTCGTGGACGGTGTCGTCGTCAGCACCCCAAATCAATATCACTATGAACAATGCAAGCTCGCGCTAGAACGGCGCATACCCGTTCTCGTCGACAAGCCGACGACAGTCACAGTAGCACACGCCAAAGAATTGACCGCTATCAGCCAGTCACAAGAATGTCTGTTAATGACAGCTTTCACGCGGCGTTTCATGGCGAGCACAGAGTATGTACGCAGTCAGTTAGCCTCTAGTTCCGATGATATTCAGTACATGACGGCGATTCAGCGCAGAGCCGGCGGTAACCTGGCAGACGGCGGTATGTTGCATACGCGGACGGTACATATCCTTGATGTACTGCCTTGGCTCGTCGGACAGCGTATCGTGGCCGTCGCTGGGACCGTCGCCTATGAAGAGGCAGGTGGAGTTGAGGATTTTGTCGACGTGCGGCTGGATTTTTCTGGCGGATTGTGCGCGCACCTGCTGTGTATCAAAAACTGTGACGAATACGAGGATGAGGTCACGGTTTACAGCGCACAAAAGAGCTTCCGCCTTGAACGCGACCTGCTTTTCACAATGGCGCGGCCCTCTGGATGGGAACCTGTCGAAAACCCCTCTCACCAAGGATCGTTGACGGGTTACTTCGTCGATGTGATCCAGGGAAAGAAGGTCATCGAGAGCGCACCCGGTGTGGACCCGCACAGCCGCGACGGACTACAGGCTCTAAGAGTGGTCGAGGCGATTCACGAGGCAGGAAGGACCGGCAGGTCGGTTGCCGTACCTCTGTCGGAGAGCGCAAAATGAATAAAACAGCCCAAAGATCGCGTTAAGGTAAGAGGGCTGCGTTGCGGCCGATTTCTGGTTTTGGACGGTTTAAAGAGACCCTACATCCCCAGACAAGGTTACAAAGCCGCGAGACATTAATTCAGACGAGCGTCAAGTCGGCTCGATGGCCCTCTTCGAGAAAGGCGGTCAGCAAATCCACGGCGGCTTGCAAGTCGCCTTTGTCAACCAGCTCGACCGAAGTGTGAATGTAGCGCGTCGGCACTGAAATCGTCGCCACCGGCACACCGGACCGCACCCCTTGCATGGCCCCGGCGTCCGTGCCGCCGAGGGGGAGGATTTCCAATTGGCACTTGATTTTTCTTTTTTTTGCCAGCCCTCTGAGTTGGGCCACCAAGCCTGGATGCGAGATCGCCGACGAGTCCAGCAGTTTAATCGCCGCACCCTGTCCTAGGCGCGTTACCTGCTCGTGCTCAGGTATCCCCGGAATATCGGCCGCCAGCGTCACGTCGAGAGCCACCCCTAGGTCTGGCTCGACTCCAAACGCGCTTACTTGCGCGCCCCGCAAGCCGACCTCCTCCTGCACAGTGGCCACCGCATAGGTCTCGCAACCAAAGGTCTTGGCCTGCTGCATGGCGCGGATCATCACGTAGAGTGCGACGCGGTCATCCATGGCCTTGCAAGAAACCCCGTCGCCGATCTCAGCGAAATCCCGCTGCAACGTCACCATCGCGCCAAGCTCGACCTCGCGCCTGACTTTGGCTGGCGACAGGTAGAGATCGACGATAAAGTCACTGATGGCCAGCTTGGCGTTGCGGTCGGCCTCCGTCTGGATGTGCGGCGGTTTGATACCTGGGTAGAGCAGGCCCGGCAGATCGCGCTTCTTGCCCCTGACGACGACCCTTTGGGCCACCATATTGCGCGGGTCGTGTCCGCCTAGGGGCACCAGTCGCAAAAGGCCCCGCTCGTCCATGTGCGAAACCACGAAACCGATCTCGTCCATGTGCGCGGCGATCATCAGCTTCTTGGCCTTTTTGCCCTTGCTCGCCTTCTTCACGGCGATCAGGTTGCCCAAGGCATCCACCCGCATCTCGTCGGTCAGGGGCGCAAGCTCCCGCCGCACGATCTCGCGCAGCCGATCCTCCCGGCCGGGAACCCCCGCGCTTTCGCATAGCTCTTTGAGCAGCTTCACTTAATACTCCTTATCATCAGGGCTTGGCGAGCCTGAAGGACGAGAAAAATCGCTCGATATCCGAGGGGTCGTCAAACGCAGAGGGTGCTCCGACCGCCATCAAGCTGTAGAGCCGCTGGCCCACCTGTAGGCTCTGCATTCGCAGGAGGCTTTCGTCGGCAGCTTGTATCTGCGTCTGCCAAGCGGGATGCCCGTCCATCTCAACGGCGGCCTCCGACAGGATCGTTCCCTCCACCTTCTGCAAGATAGCATCTCGACGCGCAGCAATCGCACTATCAGCTTGGACGGCTTCGGGCATATCCCCGTAGGCAATGGCGTATTGCACGTCGGCGCGCTCGAACATCAGGTATTGGAACTCTACCTCGCCAAAGGACAACGGCTCGCGCAGCTTGCGCAGATTGGGTCGGCCGGCCGTCTGCACTGTGAAGGCCCCCGGCTCATAGGTTCGCTCTTCCCATTCTGGCTCGCCGCGCATCCAATTGACGACATTGTAGGCGACAATAGCCCCTAGGACGACGAAGAACAGCTTGACGGACAATAGGTCCGTTTTGGTCTTAGGCTCTCGGCCCATTTTGGCTCAGGCCAGCCCTAACTTCTCTTCGGCGCTGTCTGCGGGGATATAGCCCAAGACTTGGCGCGGATGGTCGATATCGACCCAGCGCCAGCGGTTGTTGGACACTCCGTAAAAAATATCAAAGCGCAAGTCCGCAGGCGCTTCGATGGCGCGCTGCACGAGCTGAACGACATCGCGCTGGCTGCACCAGATGGCTCCGCCTCGCTCGTCGCGCGGATGGTCCTCGGCATTGACCCAGCCGATGCGCAGACAGGGCACCGACATATTGTGTACGTCGGCGTAGTAACGCGCTAGGGCTTCGCCCCAGATCTTAGTCGCTGGATAGAGGCCAGTGGGCCGATGCGGCCACTCGTGCGTCACGACCTGTACCTGACCGGCATGGACCGCGTCGAAGCGCCCTTCGGAGATGGCCTTGTACGGGTCCTCCTGCTGGTAACCCCAAGACACCATGATCGAACTGGCGAAGACCACGCGCCCGACGCCAGCACGGCGCGCGGCCTCCAGCACATTGCGCGGCCCAACGATATTGCTGCCGAGCAGACTCTCCCAACTAGCGTCTGGCCGCGGGTCGGCTGCCAGTTGCACGACCACGTCCATGCCCGCGACGGCCTCGGCAATCGCGTTGTAGTCGGTCAGGTCTGCGAGGATGAATTTCTCCTCGGGAATTCCCAACTCTGCGTCTTTAGACGTCCGCTCCGAAAGTTGGGACCGCCGCGCTAGACCATAGAGGTCATAGCGGTCGGGTTGGGTGCGCAAATGCCGATACACGGCTCCGGCGATCAATCCACAGACGCCGGTAATTAAGACTTTCTTAGGGGCCATTGCTCTAGTTCTCCTCTGGCGTGTTCGATTACAGCAATGTGGCGCAGGGCTCGGTAGCGCTGGTCGCAATCCATACCGTAGCCAACGACGAACTCGTCTTCAATTTCAAAACCACAGTAATTTATCGGCACTGGAAATTCCCTGTGGGCAGGTTTGTTCAGCAGCGTACATACTCTGAGTGAAAGGGGTTGTTGCGACTTTATCTTGGCCAGCACAAAATCTAGGGATCGGCCCCTATCGACGATGCCATCGACGATTAGGACGTCCCGTCCGATCGCTGCGACAACGAATTCTTTGGTCAACTTTATCTGCCCGGTACTCTCCGTGCCCTGATAGCTCGAAATATCAATGAAGTCGTAGTCCAACCGCGCCAACAACTCCTCGGGCAAGCGGTCTATCAGGGCCATCATAAACTGCACTGCTCCGTTGAGGAGGCCGATAAATAAGGGAGACGACCCAGCGTAGTCGGCGGCCAGTTCCTGGGCCAACTCGCCGATGCGCCGTTCTATTTGCTGGCGCTCGATCAGCACTTTTAAGGCAGGGGTTTCCAACGGACTGCGAGGCATGCCTTTGATTATACGGCATGGACTGTTTTTTGCAAACAAAAGGCACCGGAGCAAAAACTCCGATGCCCATGTTGGCCCGCCCTAAAGGCGGGTTGTGTCGCGGCTTGGTCAGGCGGCTTGACGGGTGTTGATTTCCGGCTCCCGACCTAAGAGCGCCTCAGCGGGGATGCTTGGTTGCTTGGGCACCTTCAGGGCGGTAGCTGCAACCAAGGCACTCAGTTCGTCGGCACTGGACGGATCGAGCTCGCCGCGCTGATAGGCAGCGTCGATGTGCTCGCACAACAACTCCAAGTCGGCCCAAGAGCGGGCTTGCCCAATGCGGGCCTGCAAGGGGATGGCTGCGGGGCTTAGAGTCTGCATAATTCACCTCCTTGGGGGAGTTAAGGAGTACGCGCGGGTACGAGGCGCTGTGGCCGCCTTGGCGTGGGGTCACCAAAGCCGCCTTGGCACCTCGACCCGCGAGAGCGCAGAAGCTAGGCTAGTTCGGCCTCTGCTTCTTTTAGTTCGGGCACTTCTGCGACCTTCATGTTGAGGGCTTGGCGCACTTCGGTCTCTAGGCGCGTGCGAATCTCGTGGTTGTCGCGGAGGAAGATGCGCGCGTTCTCGCGCCCTTGGCCCAGCCGCTCGTCACCGTAGGAAAACCAAGTGCCGCTTTTGGCGACGAAACCGCTGTTGACGCCCAAGTCGAGCAGATCAGTCTCGCGCGATATGCCTACGTCGTCGCCGCGGAACATGATGTCGAACTCGGCCTCGCGGAAGGGCGGGGCGACCTTGTTCTTGACGACCTTGACGCGGGTGCGGCGACCGATGATCTCGTCGCCGTCCTTGATCGCGCCAATGCCGCGGATGTCGAGGCGAACCGAGGAATAGAAGTTTAGGGCACGACCGCCGGTGGTGGTCTCGGGGCTGCCAAACATCACGCCAATCTTCATCCGCAACTGGTTGATAAAAATCACCGTGGTCCCGGACTTCTGCGACGACCCGGTGAGCTTGCGCAGGGCTTGGGACATCAGCCGCGCTTGCAACCCTACGTGGGAGTCGCCCATATCGCCTTCGAGCTCGGCCTTGGGCACCAGCGCTGCCACCGAATCAATAACGACGAGATCGAGGGCACCGCTGCGCACCAGCGTATCCGTGATCTCTAGGGCCTCTTCGCCTGAATCCGGCTGCGAGACGAGCAAATTGTCGATATCGACGCCTAGCCGACGGGCAAAATTTACGTCGAGTGCGTGCTCGGCGTCGATGAAAGCCGCCGTGCCGGTCTTTTGCGCCTGAGAGACGATGTGCAAAGCCAGCATAGTTTTACCTGCGGCTTCAGGCCCGAAAAGCTCGATGACCCGACCTCTGGGCACCCCGCCGACCCCGAGGGCTGCATCTAGCGAAATGGCCCCCGTGGAAATGACATCGACGTCCATTGCCGCCGACTCGCCCAACCGCATGATGGCCCCTTTGCCAAACTGACGTTCAATCTGGGAGAGCGCCAAGTCGATGGCCTTGTTCTTGTCCTCGCCTAAGGGTTTGCCGTTGGCACTGATCCTGCCTTTGCCCGCTACCATGATTTCCTCCTCGCGCGTTCTATGAGACGTTCATTAACACCGCCACCTGAACAAAAAAATAGTGAATCAATGTTCAGGTGTCAAGCATTTTTTCATTGAAGCAGATTAAACTGCTCTACCTACTTATAACAAATACTGTGCCAAGCGGCAGAAAAATGCGCAATTTATTGTTTAATAATATGTTAGAAAAAGGAGAAGAAAGATGCGAAAAGCAAAAATTGGCAACTGCGCGAAACAGCGCTGTGAAGAAAAGGGGCTAGCTTAAGCCAAAAGCGAGCGCTTCGACTGCCTCCATACCCCCTACCCCTACCACCTCCATCCCCTCCGGTCGCTTCCACCCCTGCAGGTTGCTCCGCGCCACCAAACACTGCTCAAACCCCAAACTCCGCGCCTCGGCCACCCGCCGGTCAATCTGGTTCACCGGCCGGATCTCTCCCCCTAACCCAATCTCGCCAATGGCCACGGTCTGCGCGTCAATTGGCTTGTTGCGAAAGCTCGACACAATCGCCAGCCCCACCCCCATATCCACTGCCGGCTCGTCGAGGCGAATGCCCCCTACGACATTGACGAAAATATCCTCGCTCGACAGGTCGTGACCACAACGCTTTTCGAGTACTGCGATAATAATCGAGAGCCGCTTGGCGTCGATGCCGGTGGCAACCCGTTGCGGATAACCAAAACTAGAGCGCGAGACGAGGGCCTGAATTTCGATCAAGAGCGGTCGCGTGCCCTCCATACTACAGACGATGGCCGAACCCGACACGCCCTCAGCGCGCTCGGCCAGCAGAATTTTGGAGGGATTGGTGACCTCGATTAGCCCTTGGTCTCGCATCTCAAAAATCCCGATCTCGTTGGTCGAACCAAAGCGATTTTTGGCGGCGCGCAGGATGCGGAAGTGGTGGTGCCGCTCACCCTCTAAATAGAGCACGGTATCGACTAAGTGCTCCAGTACTCGCGGCCCGGCGACCGTGCCCTCTTTGGTCACGTGCCCCACTAAAAACGTGGGAATGCCGCTCTCTTTGGCCAAATAGACGAGCCGCGCAGCGCATTCGCGCACTTGGGTCACGCTGCCGGGCGCGCTCTCCAGCTCGGGCATGTAAATGGTCTGGATCGAGTCGATGATGATGGCCAGTGGACTGGCGGATTGCAACTGGTCGAGAATGGCCGTGAGGCTGGTCTCGGCCATCACGTGCAGGCTTTCGCACAACGCGCCTAAGCGGCCGGCGCGCAGGCGAATCTGCGCGGCCGACTCCTCGGCGGAAATGTACGCGATGCGAAAATCAGAGGCCGCTAGCTGTCCGGCCATCTGCAACAGGAGCGTCGATTTGCCAATGCCGGGATCGCCGCCGACTAGGACGACCGAACCGGGCATGATGCCGCCGCCCAAGACCCGGTCGAATTCGGAAATGCCGATTTGCAGCCGCTCGTGGTCTTGGTCATCGACTTGGGTAATCGGCAGCAATTGGGAGCGGGGCGATACCGTTAGATGTTCGCGCCGACTGTCGGGTGCTTGGGGCCGCTCTTCGACGCAGGTGTTCCACTCGCCGCAAGCCACACAGCGCCCAAACCAGCGCGCAGCACTGTGGCCGCAGGACTGGCAGACGTAAGCGGAACGGTTCTTCTTGGCCATGCCTCAACTCGTCTGAGTAGCCGCACGTGCGACAACGACTCGGAGAATCTGGTTTAAGTCCGGTCTTATCTGAACCTCAGTCAAGCGTGCAGACCGCGCAAGTAGGCCCTCCACGACCGCGCTTTGGCCGTCTCCTACCTCTAGCAGCAGATGACCTCCGGGGCGAATAAAGTCCGCAGCCTCCTGCGCGATGCGCCGATAGTACGCCAAGCCGTCCTCGCCTCCATCCAACGCGAGATGCGGCTCGTAGTCGCGCACTTCCGGCGCGAGTTGCGCCAAGTCGCTGCGGCGCACATACGGTGGGTTAGCCGCGACGAGGTCAAAAGGCTCGGTACCGCGGAAAGGTGCGAACAAATCGCCGCAGTGCCACTCGACGCGCTCGGCTAGCCCGCAGCGCTGGCCGTTGGCCTTCGCCACTTCTAAAGCAGCAGCCGATACGTCAGCCGCGACCACCTCGGCCGCTGCCGCCTCTTGGGCCAGCGACAGGGCGACCGCGCCAGAGCCGCAACACAGGTCGAGGACCCGACCGCCCTCGGGCAAAAGATCCAAGGCCACATCGACGAGCACTTCGGTCTCAGGGCGCGGGATCAACACCGCGGGCGTCACGGTCAACTCTAGATGGCGAAAGGCGGCCACGCCCGTGATGTACTGCACGGGCACGCGCTGCAACCGCTGTCGCACGTATTCCCGGTAGCGATCCACTTCACTGCGGTGCAAGGGGCGTTCAAATTGCAGGTAGAGATCGAGGCGGTTAACACCTAGCACCGCAGCGAGCAGCAACTCGGCTTGTAGGCGGGCGTTTTCCAACCCCTTTGACGCGAAAAAACGGCTCGTGTTTTCGAGGATATCGAGCAGCCGCCAAGAGCGTCCGCTCATTGGTCTGCCGCTAGCGCGTCCTGCTGCGATGCGAGGGCCAACTGCTCGACGAATTTTTCAAAATCACCATCGAGGATTTCCTCTAGGCGGTAGAGGGACAAGCCAATGCGGTGATCGGTAACTCGGCCCTGCGGGAAGTTGTAGGTGCGAATTTTCGCGCTGCGGTCGCCGGAGCCGATCTGACCGGCGCGGGCGGCGTCGCGCTCGGCCTTTTGCTCGGCCTGCAGTTTATCGTAGAGCCGGGCGCGGAGAACCTTTAATGCCTTGTTCTTGTTTTTTAGCTGCGACTTCTCGTCTTGGCAGGAGACGACAATACCCGTTGGGATATGGGTGATTTTCACGGCCGAATCCGTGGTGTTGACGCTCTGGCCGCCAGGCCCGCTGGAGCGGTACACTTCGATTTTCAAATCGTCGGGAGCGATCTCCACCTCCACTTCCTCGGCTTCGGGCAAAACCGCCACCGAGGCCGCCGATGTGTGAATCCGGCCCGAGGCCTCGGTCTTGGGAACCCGTTGCACGCGGTGTACCCCGCTCTCGAACTTGAGCTGGCCGAAGGCATCCGTACCCGAGACCACGAACACCACCTCCTTAAAGCCGCCAGCCGGATTTTGACTGGCCGAAAGCTCCTCGGTTTTCAAACCCTTGCGCTCGGCGAAGCGGTGGTACATGCGGTACAGGTCGCTGGCAAAAAGCCCAGCCTCATCGCCGCCGGTGCCGGCGCGGATCTCGACGATGGCATTGCGGCTGTCGTTGGGGTCTTTGGGAATCAGCAGCACTTTAAGTGTTTCCTCTAGTTGCGCTACTTTTCCTTTTAGTTGGTCTCGCTCGGCCGCGGCCAATTCGACTAGCTCTGCATCGCTGCCATCGGCGATGATTTCCTCAGCCTCTGCAAGCTGTTCCAGCGCGGCGCGGTACTGGCCTGCCAAAGCCACCACCTCCTGCAAGTCGCCCATTTCCCGCGCCAGCTTCTGATACTGAGCCGGGTTTTGGCTGGTGGCCTGATCGGCCATAAGCTCACTTAGCTCCTCGTAGCGCTGCTCGTATTCGTTCAATTTATCTAACACGATGGATTGGCCTCGACTTCTTCATTTAGGGCGCGGCGCAACGCGAACAAGGCGACCTCTAACTGGTCGTCGTCCGGCTCGCGGGTCGTAATGCGCTGCAACCACAGCCCTGGGGTACTCAGCAACCGGACCAGCGGGGCATTGCGCTTCTTACCCGAGAATTTGAGCAACTCAAAGCTCGTCCCCGCGATAAAGGGCAGGACTGCAAAATGAGTGGCAAAGCGCTCAAAAAGGCTCTGCGTGTGCCCAAAAACGAGCGGGAATAGCGAATCTACGCAGGCGAAGATCAAAATCGCAAAGAGCACTACGATCAGCATGAAGCTAGTTCCGCAGCGCGGATGCAGCCGACCAAAGCCCCGCGCCGCGGCCACCGTTAGTTCGGCACCGGCCTCTAAGGTGAAGATGCTTTTGTGCTCGGCACCGTGGTATTGAAAAACTCGCTGGATTTCGCGCCACTGGCTTATCGCCCAAAGATAGACGATCAAAAGCGTCGCCCGCACCGCACCAGCCACTAGGTTGAATTCGAAGGCGTTCTCCTGCAAGCCCAAGAACTGGGCAGCTAGCAGCGGCAAAAAGAAGAACAGGCCCACGCCCAGCCCCACGGAAAAAATCATCGTCGCCCACAAGGCCAATTGCTCCCGCCAACTCTCCTCCCGCTGCTCGACCAGCCCCTCTTCCTGGCTGGCGACGTCGGCTGAGAAATTGAGGGCCTTCAGCCCAATGAGCATCATTTCAAAAAAAGAGAGGGCACCGCGTAATATGGGCAGACCCAACAGGCGATAGCGTTGCGCCAGAGGATCGTACGCTTCCTCGCGCACCACGATCTGGTGGTCAGCCGCCCGCACCGCGGTGACGATTTTGCCGGGCACGCGCATCATCACCCCTTCGATGACGGCTTGGCCGCCGACTGGCAGATCTTGCGTGAGCTGTTCTCTGTCCATGGACTCGCGTACACGAAAAAGGCGATACGATCACCCTCGAGAGGGCGTCCTATCACCTCTTTGCGCGGAATGGATCGCTAGGCTTGCTGTTCGCTTTTGCCGTAGCGGCGGTTGAACTGGTCGATGCGGCCGCCTCGATCCATGATCTGTTGGCGCTTGCCTGTGTAGAAAGGATGCGAAGCCGAGCTGATTTCGAGTCGGATCACCGGATAGGAATTCCCGTCTTCCCACTCCATCGTCTCTTCGGACTTCATCGTCGAGCGCGACAGTATCTTGTAGTCACAGCTAGTGTCGAGAAAGATAACCGTTTGGTACGGGGGATGCATGTCTTTTTGCACCTTTGCACTCCTCTGTTTTCTTGGCGGTGAAATCCGCTACTGAGTCAATAAAAATAGAGGCTTGAAGCTCAAAAAACAAGGCGACTAGTCGTTCATAGCCTTGAGAAATTCCTCGTTGGATTCCGTGCCCTGCATGCGTTCTTGGAGGAACTCCATGCCCTCAATGACGCCCATCTGATTGAGTATGCGGCGCAGTACCCACGAGCGATTCAATTCAAACTCCGTGAGTAGCAACTCTTCTTTGCGGGTGCTCGTCGCCGTCACGTCAACGGCCGGATAGACGCGGCGGTTGCTCAGCCGGCGGTCTAGCTGCACCTGCATATTGCCCGTGCCTTTGAACTCTTCAAAGATCACTTCGTCCATGCGGCTTCCGGTCTCTACTAGGGCCGTAGCGATAATCGTCAGGCTGCCGCCTTCTTCGAGATTGCGGGCGGCGGCGAAAAAGCGGCGCGGCCACTGCAAAGCCGTCGAGTCAACACCGCCGGTAAGGATCCGCCCCGAGTGCGGCGTCACTGTATTGTAGGCCCGTGCCAAGCGCGTGATGCTATCGAGCAGGATGATCACATCCCGCTTGTGCTCGACTAGACGCCGAGCCTTCTCGATCACCATATCCGCCACCTGCACGTGCCGCGTAGCCGACTCGTCAAAGGTCGAACTGACGACTTCGCCCTGCACCGAACGCAGCATATCGGTGACTTCCTCGGGGCGCTCATCAATGAGCAAGACGATGAGAATCGCTTCGGGATGATTGGTGGTAATGGCGTTGGCGACCTTTTGCAGCAGCATGGTTTTACCAGTGAAGGGCGGCGCGACGATTAGGCCGCGCTGCCCTTTGCCGATGGGCGAGAGCAAGTCGAGAATCCGCGTCGTCATGTCCTTGGGATTGTGCTCTAACTTGAAGCGATCCGTGGGATGCAAGGCCGTCAGATTTTCAAAGATCGTCTTGTTCTTGGTGACTTCTGGGTCGTCGAAGTTAATTGCCTCGACTCGCAGCAGCGCAAAGTACTTCTCGTCGTTTTTCGGTGGGCGGATCTGACCGGAGATCGTATCGCCCGTGCGCAGGCTAAACCGCTTAATCTGCGAATGAGAAACGTAAATGTCGTCAGGACCAGGTAAGTAGTTATAGCTCGGCGAGCGGAGAAAGCCGAACCCCTCGTCCAGCACCTCCAAAGTACCTTGAGCAAAGATCAGCCCACTGCGCTCGGTCTGGTGCTTGAGGATGGAGAAGATCAACTCCTGCTTGCGCAAAGAGGTGCAATCTACAACCTCCAACTTCTTGGCTAGCTCTTGGAGATCCAAGATGTTCATGCGCTGGAGTTCGACAATATTCATTTTCTGCGTTCTATTGAGAGGCGGCATCTCTTCCTTGCAACCTTTCTTGCGGTTAGAGTACAGGAATACAAAGGGAATATTCGAGTGCGCTACGGCACGGTAAGCACCTAGAGCTATTACGAGGATTGGAGTACATGCGGTAGTACTGCTAAAAACACTAAAAACCTACCTAAGGTATGCCGTACCTTGGCAAAATTCTTTAATAGCTACAGAAAGTCTATCGCGAAGAATATCTAAAAGGAGAGTGGAATTTCAAGCGGAATAAAACCGCTGAGGTATTTAATTGGAAAAGGAGAGATGCGAAAGAGATTAAAGGATACAGATAATATCTTTGTTTGTCAAGGCGTACTAGAATAAAAAAATAAGACGCCCGCTAGTTGAGCAGGCGTCCTGTCTCTGCAACTTGTAACTTCTCGTGCCCTTATTGATCGACACCAACGGACATCGCCATCCGAGCTACATCTTCATTGGAAGCAAAAGGTGCGACAACGCCCGTTTCGTTGTCGCTGTCAAAGGCTCGCACGTCATAGATATAGGAGGCCCCACTGACGACGTCATTATCGACGAATTCGGAGACACCTGCCCCCAGCGTGGCAACCAACCTTTCGCTGCCCTGTTCCTGAGTTACGGCCTTGCCGAAATCATCGGCGAAGCGCAGAAAATCATCGACATCAATTTGGCCATTGGGCACTATGTCGAAGAACAACTCAAAATCCCCACCAGCGTCAGAAGAGCCGAAGCGATCAGCCAAGAGGAAGAAGTCGTCAAAGTCAACCTTATTCCCCTCGCGCGTAAACCAGCCAAGTACTATCTCGCCGCTATCGTCCACGGGTGGGAAGTAATCCGTGCGATACACGCGATAGCCGTGTATGTCACCCCTGGGCACCACCTGACTACCAAAGGTCGTAAACGAACGAGCGTCATCTGCTGATAGCGTCCAAGAGAGCGACACGGATGAAGCATCACTGGCTGTGGCTTGTAGGTTAGTCACAGGTGCAGGAGGAATATTATCGACGGAAGCTACGGGCTCAGAGGTGGTCAACTGAGCGGCCGCGGGAACTGCGCAAAAAGCAGCTAGTGCGACGATGCGAATATACCCTTTCATCGAACTATACTCCTTGTAAAAAGATGAAATACAAAGCCATATTGCGGCCGGTACCTACTCGTACAAATTAGCACCGAGGTTATCGGCCCAAAGGAAAAAGTCATCGAGATCAACCATGCCATTGCCGTCGAGATCTGTGACTGGATCGAATTCGGCTTGGCCGAAGTTCCTTTGAAAAATGCCGTAGTCTAAAAGGTTCACCTTGCCATTATAGTCGAAGTCGCCGAGGAGCAACATGTTCCTGACTTCGGCAGACTCGATAGGAGCGCTCTCGTTGCCAGTTTCATCGACGACCGAGACCATGTAGAAGTACCGCCTACTCCCTTGGCTCACGTTGATCGAGGCATCAACCAAGGATGTCACGCCGGCACCAACGGTGCCGACTATTGCCAAGCTGCCGGAGCCATCGGCGAGACGACGCCATATATTGTAACCAGCCACATCGTTGACTTCTCTAAAGGTGCCGCCCGTCGTAAAGTCGCTACTCGTCGGGACCTGGCGCACGCCATCGTCGTCGGACAAGGGCCAAGTGACGGTGATGCTCCTTCCACCTTCGTTGAACTCAGCCTGTACTGCGCCGACAGGACTAGGTGCAAGATCGTCTGTATCCGCCGTAGACCCAGAGACCGCCAACTGCGCTGCAGCCGGACTCGCGCACAGAAAAACGCCGAGTCCCAACAAGGCCAAACTCGCGATAGCTCCCTTTATGCCTTTCGACATATCTGATCTCCTCCTCTTACCTCAATGGGTCAAAATTTTGATTTGGCCCCAGTATAGGCCATAAATAAGCGTTTAACTTACCAATAATACCAACAGTTCGCTGTAAACTCAAGGAATTAACGCAAATTAGCGTCGCTAATGGACTTTCTTGACCCGGTTAATGGGCCGCCATATCTTGCTCAATAGCGCTGTTAATATAGAGAAAAAGCCCCCTGCTAGCAATGCCACGCATCCCCGAAGACATCCTCCAACGCATCCGCGACGCCACCGACATCGTCGACTTGATCTCCGAACACGTCCAGCTCGTCAAGAAGGGCCGCAACTACTCCGGCCTCTGCCCTTTTCACGACGAAAAAACTCCCTCTTTTAGCGTTGACCCCGACCGCCAATTCTACCACTGCTTCGGCTGTGGCGTCGGGGGTAATGTATTCAAGTTCATCCAAGAGATTGACCGCGTTACTTTTGTCGAAGCGGTCAAATTCCTCGCCGATCGCGCTGGCGTCGCCTTACCCGAGCGTTCGGGTCCATCGCGTGAAGAGACCGAGGCCGCCGATAACCTCTACCGGGCCAACGACCTAGCGCAAAAATACTTTCGCCATCTGTTGCTCAACGACGATGTTGGCGCTAGTGCCCGCACGTATCTACAGACCCGCCGCCTCTCAGGCGAAACCATCGAGCGCTTCGGCTTGGGCTATGCGCCGCCGGAGTGGGACGCCTTGCTCAAAGTAGCCGGTCGCCGAGGCTTGAGTCCCCAAATCTTGGAGCGGGCCGGGTTGGCTCTGCCGCGTTCCACAGGCAGCGGCCACTACGATCGCTTTCGCGACCGGATCGCCTTTCCCATTGCCAATCTCTCTGATCGGACTATCGCCTTTGGTGCCCGCGCCCTCCAGCCCGACCAAGAGCCCAAGTACCTCAACTCGCCCGAGACACCCATCTACCACAAGGGTCGGGTGCTCTACGGCCTAGCCGACACCCGCAACGCCATTCGCCGCCAAGATGCTGCACTAATCGTCGAAGGCTACATGGACCTCATCAGCCTAGCGCAAGCTGACATCCAGCACGTAGTCGCCACCTCCGGCACGGCCCTGACCGAGGACCACTGCCGCCTGTTGGCTCGTTACGCCCGCCAAGTCGTGCTGCTATTCGACGGCGACGCGGCCGGCTCCACAGCCGCCATGCGAGCCTGCGAAGCTCTCCTAGGTACTGGCCTAGACGCTCGCGTCGTCTCGCTGCCCTCCGAGCACGATCCCGATACCTTCGTCCAAACGCACGGTTCGGACGCGCTGCTCAAACGAGCCGAAAATGCCCAATCGGTTCTCGATTTCTACCTCAAACAACTCGCGAAGCAGCACGATCTCTCCAGCGTCGAAGGCAAAGCGCGTGCTGTCGAAAGGCTCAAACCTCTCCTAGCCAAGCCCCGCGATGCGGTCCGCCGCGACCTACTGCTGCGGGAAGTCGCCGAGCGCCTCTCGGTTGATGAGCAATCCCTGCGCCACGATCTGCAAGCCTCCATCCGCCGTCCCCAACAACCGCGCAAGGCAGTTGCCGAGCCATCCCCGATAGCCACGCCCGCGCCACCGCGCCACGAGCTCGAGTTCATCGGGCTGTTGCTCAACTTCCCGCAATTCATCCCCCAAACTATCCAGGGATTCGCCCCCGACTCCCTAAGCGACTCCCGCACTCAAGCCCTGTGTCGTACCCTCTTCGACCACCATGCCCACGGCAAAGCCATCGACCTTGGCATGATCATCAGCGAGTTAGAGGACGACGCACTCGCACGCCTAGCCGCCCAATGCGCGGCCCAAGGTTTTGACGAGGAACAAGTCGAGCGGCAATGGCGCGACTATTTGCTTTACTTTCAGAAAAATGCGCTGCAAAAGCGCATCGACAACGCACGTCAGGCTCTCGCAACGGCATCCGACGACGGCGAAATTGCACGCCTCAGCGCCGAACTCGTCGCGCTCAATCAAGAGCGCCAAGCGGTCGCGGCCCAACAAAGCTCTTGACCTGCTTGGGAAAAATCCTAGGTTTTTAACTACTTTACGGGGCCTATAGCTCAGTTGGTTAGAGCAGCGGACTCATAATCCGTCGGTCGTAGGTTCGAGTCCTACTGGGCCCACCATTACTTTTCTCACATGCGCGGTTACGAGGATTGGGCAGCCAATTTTTGTAGCCGTTTTTTCTTATGCAGAGCGTTATAGCCATCCTGCTATGGGCCACAGCCGTCTGGGGGCAAACGGACGCCGGCGTCGATCGCGGGGATTCGCGTTTTATGGCGACGGTGTTGGCGCGCCTCGCCCAGCGGGCCGATCCCATTGCCAACATCTATCTGAACAAAGCTCGCGTCGAAGGCCTCAGTTCCCTGCTGGGACAACCGATGAGCGCGGGCAAGCGGCTGAACATGCGCCTGCGGATTGCCCAAGAGCGGGTGCGGGCCGGGGATTTGCGCGCGGGCATCGAAGAGATGCAAAGTGTTCTGGCGGCCGTAGAGGAAGGGCAGGTGCCGGCGACCGAGGGTTTCATCTACATGCTGCACGACCAACTCGCCATCGCCTATCTGCGCCTTGGTGAGTTGGAGAACTGCCTGCACAACCACACCACAGATTCCTGCTTGCTGCCGATCCGCGGCGACGGCATCCACCGCTTGCAGGAAGGCTCCCGCCGCGCCATCGAGCACTACACCATAAACTTGAACAAGCGCCCAAGCGATCTGGGAACGCGCTGGTTGTTGAACTTGGCGTACATGACCTTGGGCGAATACCCGGAAGGGGTGCCAGAACCTTGGCGCATTCCCCCGCGCGTATTCGACAGCCACAGCGACGGAATCCAGCGCTTCCGCGACGTGGCACCGGCGACCGGAGTCGCGGCTGTGGGCCTAGCGGGCGGCAGCGCGGTCGAGGACTTCGACGGCGACGGTCTGCTCGATATTGCAGTCTCCTCGTGGGGACTGCGCGATCCACTGCGCTACTTCCACAACGAGGGCGACGGCACGTTTACCGAGGCCACGACAGGGGCCGGGCTGACCGGGCAAATCGGGGGGATCAACCTCGAACAGGCCGACTACGACAATGACGGCGATGTCGATCTGCTCGTTTTGCGCGGTGCTTGGATGGGGGAAGAGGGTCGCATGCCAAACTCTCTGTTGCGCAACAACGGCGACGGCACCTTTGTGGATGTGACGCGGCGCACCGGCTTGTTCTCCTTGCACCCAACCCACGCAGCGGCCTTTGCCGACTTCGACAACGATGGCTGGTTGGATCTGTTCGTCGGCAATGAGTCCGGCAAGCAGCCCCATCCATGCCAGTTGTTTCGCAATCAAGGAGATGGCACGTTTGTCGATGTAGCTCCCGCAGTTGGCGTCGATCACGTGGGCTTTGTGAAGGGCGTTGCCTGGGGCGATATAGACAACGACGGCTTGATCGACCTATACGTATCTCAGTTCTACCAAGAAAACGTCCTCTACTGCAACCTCGGCGACACACCAGCGGGCTGGCGCTTTGGGGCGGAGGTCGTCGCACCGGGGCCGAACGAGAGTTTTCCCACTTGGTTTTGGGACTACGACAACGACGGCTGGCTCGACTTGTTTGCCGGCGGCTACAACATGGACGACCTCGGCGACATGGCGCGTGCCTACCTCGGCGAGGAATTTGCCGCCGATCGCGCCCACGTGTATCGCAACCTCGGCGACGGTACCTTCAACGAGGTCACCGAAGCGCTGGGGAGCTTTGGCCAAGTCATACTAGCTATGGGTGCCAACTACGGCGACTTGGACAATGATGGGTTCCCCGACTGCTACGTCGGCACTGGGATTCCCGATCTGCGCTCCCTCACGCCCAACCGCATGTTGCGCAACGACGGTGGCGCGCGGTTTTTGGACGTCACCACAACAGGCGGCTTCGGCAACGTGCAGAAAGGGCACGGCGTATCCTTTGCCGACTTTGACAACGATGGGGACCAAGACGTCTTCGAGGTCATGGGCGGAGCCTTTGAAGGCGACCTCTACCAGAATGTGCTCTACGAAAATCCCGGACATGGCAATCGCTGGCTGCGGCTGTTTCCCCAGGGCGTGCAGTCGAACCGAGGTGCTATTGGCGGCCGCGTGCGCGTGCGCGTGCGGCGACCAGACGGCAGTACCCGCGACATCCACCACCTCATCGGTTCGGGCGGCAGCTTTGGGGCCAACCCGCTCGCTCCGCACCTCGGTCTGGGGAACGCCACGGGATTGGTCTTCGTGGAAATCATCTGGCCGACGACCCATCAGGCGCAGCGCTGGCAGGGACTGAATCTCGACAGAGCGTACCGCCTGCGCGAGGGTCACCCGTTGGCAACTGAAGTAGTCCTGCCGAAATTCCACTTTGCCGCCGGGCACAAGGGACATTGACTCAGTAGCCGTTGGAGACTAATTTAAAGACGCTCTTGGGCGATTAGCTCAGTTGGTTAGAGCGCCGGTCTCACATACCGGAGGTCCGCAGTTCAAATCTGCGATTGCCCACCATCGTTAAAGGCCGTGCGAAGCGCATCTCAGCTTCCACGGCCTTTTTTTAGCGATAAAAGGGCACCTACCGCAAGTAGGTGCCCTTTGTTCTGCAATCCGCACTACGGATATAGATGCCCTTTTACTGAAGCCCAAGACATCGGTAAAATGTTCGTTCCCACGACGGGCTCGGGCGCTTCACCCCCTTCCGGGAGCAGGTACGCAGGAATGGATCCCGGCGTACCCAACTCGCTGGCACCCGCATCCCAGCCGCTTTGTTCGGTCGCAGTCGCCCAGCTTTCGGGCTGGTCGCCGGGCTGGTCAAAGGCGATGCGCACCATGGAGCTTTTGCTGGCTGAGTCACCGGCGAAAGGGGCCCCGCGGCCATCGTCGGCTACGTCGATGAGCTGGCCCCCAGCTTGCGGGTCGCCATCGTATAGCTGTAAGAGCAGCTTGGTATTGGGCAGCGAAACGGCGGCATCAACGCGCTGAGGCTCGACGGCGAGGAGGGAGTTTTTGTGATTGGCAGCGTAGTTAGCGATGAGAAAGGTCTGTCCGGCGGGGATCACCGCAGCGTCAAGCACGAACATAACCTTGTCCTCGTCGCCGCTGCGGTAGATCAAAGTCCAGCCGACCAGATCAATCGCCGCATTGCTGGCGTTGTAGAGTTCGATCCACTCGTCGGCAGTAGATGCCGTACTACCCGACCACATCAACTCGGATATGACGACTGGGCCGGGTTGGGCCGCGACAGGTGCGGCGAGAGCAAAAAAGATAAAGGCAATAAAAGGACGCATGGCAGCCTCCAGGTTGGGGTGAGATGGCAATTGCCATGCGCTTAATGCAATATGCGTGCCTATATTTTTTACTTTTTATAACATATTGTAAAATATACAAATACAAAATTTACATTGCGCGTATTACCCGTACTCAGTGCGTCTATTCGGCAACAGTTCTGACACCTAGTCGATACAGGGCGCACGGGCTATGAGTGCCGCACACAGCTTCTGCTGCAAACCGCCGAAACCGCCATTGCTCATAAAAACCACCAAATCGCCTAGACGGGCTTCCGCAGCTAAAAAAGCGGCCATTGATTCGACATCGGGTAGGTAATGCGCTGGCTTGCCGGTGGCACGGAGACGCTCTACTAAACGCTCGGGCGAGAACGGCTCGTCGTCCCGGGCGCGTTCGGGACGGGGGACCGCAGTTGCGACAAAAACGTCGGCCAAGGCGAACGCCTCGACATAGCGATCCTCAAAGATTGCACGGGCGTTGGTCGCGCTGGCCGGTTCGAAAACCACGACGAGCCTGCGGTGGGGATGGGACCGACGCAGTCCCTCTAGAGTATGGCCGACCGCAGTGGGATGGTGGGCGAAATCGTCGATGAGGAGAACGTCGTCAATCAGGCCAATCTGCTCTTGTCGGCGTTTGACGCCAGCAAAGTTGGCTAGGGCCGCGCGCAGATCGCCGGCAGTCAAGCCAGCGTGGAAACCAGTGGCCAAGCTAGCGAGCGCATTGCAGACATTGTAATCGCCGCTCAGCGGCAAGTCGAAAACTCCCACCTCCCGCCCCGACCGGCACAAGGTGAAGCGCGTCCCCTCGGCACTGGCCTGAAGGTTGGTGGCGCGCCAAAATGCGCCTTCTTCGAGGCCAAAGGTCTCCACCGGTGCCAGCGCGGCGGGGAGGAGTTCAGCGATATTGGGGTCGGTGCCGTTGGCTAGAATCAAACCGTTTTGCGGCACCATGTTGACGAGCTGACGGAAGGCCTTGACGATTTCGGCAAGGTCCTGGTAGATGTCGGCGTGGTCGAATTCAATGTTGTTGACGATTAGCACCTCGGGGAGGTAGTAGAAAAACTTCGCCCACTTGGCAAAGAAGGCGCTGTCGTATTCATCGCCTTCGACGATGAAGTGCTCGCCTTGACCGAGCCGGTAGGAGCGGTCGAAGTTTTGCGGCACCCCGGCGACGAGAAAGGAAGGATCTAGGCCGCAAGCGGTGAAGAGGTGGGCGATGAGCGCGGTAGTGGTGGTCTTGCCGTGGGTTCCAGTTACCACCACCGAGCGCTTGCCTCGGATGAAGAAATCGCGCAGCACTTCCGGCAGCGACAAGTACGGGATCCGGCGCGAGAGTACGGCCTCGGCTTCTGGGTTGCCACGCGAGATTGCGTTGCCAATGACGACCAAATCTGGCGTCGGCACTAGGTGATCCGCCGCGAAGCCAGCCCGTACGTCGATCCCCAAATCCTCGAGCATGGTGCTCATCGGAGGATAGACGTGGCTGTCCGACCCGGTGACGCGATACCCCTGCTCGCGCAGCATGCCGGCCAAAGATCCCATAGCCGTACCGCAAGCAGCGATCAAGTGAATGTGGGAACCCAATGGAAGCTGCATGACCGTATATACCGTTGGAGGAACGCAAGTGTCAAGGGAATCGGCCGGTTTGTGTTCAGCAATCGGCGATTGTTTTATTGTGGAGGCACTTGCTTGCAAGAGAGGAGACTATGGGCCAAGAGAAAGAAGCGGCAGGGGATGTTTTTCTGTCCCTCGTCATTCCCGTTTTCAACGAAGAGGAAAGCCTACCCCACCTGTGGGTCCAGATCGCTAGCGCTCTGGCGCCTGCGGAATGGGCCTGGGAAGCCATTTTCGTGGATGACGGGAGTACGGACGGCTCGTTTGCCGTCTTGGGCGAGTTGGCCAAGCAGCATCCGCAGGTGTGCGCCTTGCGCTTCCGCCGCAACTACCGCAAGGCCGCAGCCCTCGCCGCTGGTTTTAAGCAGGCGCGCGGCCGAGTCATCGTCACCATGGACGCCGACCTGCAAGACGACCCCCGCGAAATCCCTCGGCTGCTGGACGAGCTCAACCGCGATTGCGACTTGGTCTCGGGCTGGAAGGCCAAGCGCCGCGACCCTCTGAGCAAGACCCTCCCCTCCCGCTTGTTCAACTGGATTACCTCGCTGGTCTCCGGGGTGCGCCTGCGCGATTTCAACTGCGGCCTCAAGGCGTATCGGCGCGAGGTGGCCGAAGATGTGTTGCCTTATCTCTACGGAGAATTGTATCGGTTCTTGCCCGCCGTGGCCCACTGGATGGGCTATCGAGTCGGCGAGATCCCGGTGCAGCACCATCCCCGCCGCTTCGGCCATTCCAAATTCGGAGCCAAGCGGTTGCTAAACGGGTTTTTAGATCTGCTGACCGTGACCTTCGTCGTGCGCTTTATGACCATGCCCATGCACGTCTTCGGCAGCTTGGGGCTCATCTCCACGCTTTGCGGATCGGTCATCTGCGCCTATGTGGCCTTGCTGCGCTACGAGCACGGCAACATCCAAAACCGCCATCCCCTGCTCATGCTGGGCATTCTGCTGATCATCGTCGGCATTCAGTGCTTCTCCATCGGCTTTTTGGGAGACATGATCGCCAGCATGCACCAGCGCGGCGGGCGCACCCCGCGCATTGCCGAGCGCTTAAATGGGTGATAGCTCTTTTAGGGCCGCCAACAGCGCGTCTATCTCTGCATCCGTACCCACCGAGATTCGCAGGCAGTCCGCTAAGCGCGGCGGTGTGGCAAAGTAGCGCACCAAGATCCGGCGCTCTTTGAGTTCCGCGTAGAGTCTGGCAGCGGCGCAGCTAACCCAGCATTCGCCGAGCCTAGCGAGCACGAAGTTCGCCTGCGAATCCCACACGTAAAAACCCAACGTCCGCAGCTCAGCACACAGGCGCGCGCGCGTCGCGCAGACGCGGGCGGCGTTTGCGCGCATTGCGTCGATATCTTCTAGGGCAGCCTCGGCGGCCACCAAGCTCAGCCGATTGAGATTGTAGTGGTCCTTGACCTTCCACATCCCCTCGATCAGTGCGGCTGGGGCAAAGGTAAATCCAATGCGCATACCGGCGAGGGAAAAGGACTTGGACATGGTGCGCACGACGATGGCGTTGGGGTGTTCTGCGATGAGCTGAATGCAGCCGCCCTGCGAAAAATCGACATACGCCTCATCTACGACCAAGACGCCGTCAACCCGTGCACAGAGCGCGGCGACCTCGTCGTAGGACACAAGGGTGCCCGAGGGCGCATTGGGATTGGCGAGAAAGGTGATGCGAGCCCCGGACACAGCTAGGCCCTCGGGCAGGGAGAAATCCTCGCCGAACTCGACCGGAACCGCCTCCGCTCCTTGGATATCGATCAGCGGCTTGTAGTAGCCGTACGTGGGATGGGGATAGGCGATTTTGTCTCCCTCGCTGGCAAAGCTGCGGATAATGACGTTGAGCAGTTCGTCCGAGCCGTTGCCGGCCATGATCTGTTGGGGGGCAATGGCGAACACCTCGCCCAACTTGCGGCGCAGGGCCCAAGCGTCTGGGTCGGGATAGAGGCGCAGATTAGCTGAGCAGGCATCGCGCAGCCGCGCGAGCACTAAGGGGGAGGGTGGGTAGGGGTTTTCGTTAGTATTGAGCTTGATATAGCCCTTTTCGCGGGGCTGTTCCCCAGGGACGTACCCGCGCAGGCGAGCGATATTGGGGCGGAACAGGTCCGACACGACTAACTGTTTGTCGGCTCATCTACGCGCAGCACTTCCAAAACGCCCTCGATGTGCTCGATTTGGTCTATGGCTTGGCGCAGTTGCTCGTTGTCGGCGACGTCGATCCAGAAGTCCTGTTCGGCGATGTGGCCATCGGTGTGGGTGTTGGATTCGCGGATGTTGCAGCCGACGGTGCTGATCGCTCCCGAGATGTCCGCGAGTAAGGACTTGCGGTCCCGACTACGAGTGCGAAGATAAACGGTGAAAGCCGGTTCGCCATCCAATTCCCAATCCACCTTGAGCAGGCGGTCTGGCTCAGCGGAAATCCGACCGATGTTGTAACAGTCGGTGCGGTGGACCGTGACGCCGCGGCCTCGGGTGACTAGGCCAACAATCTCGTCGCCCGGGATGGGATCACAGCACTTGCCGAATTGGATCATCAGGTTTTTCATGCCTTGGATGCGGATGTCTCTGCGGTCTTGGGGCCGTATTACGCGCCGCATGGGCTTGAGCGGGGCTATTCTGCTGATGACCTTGCCAACTGACAGATCCCCGTTGCCGAGGGCCGCACAGAGGTGCTCGGCGTCGCTGAACCCGAACTCCTTAGCCACGGCATCGAGATCAGGTGGGCCGGCGGGCCGATAGGACTTCAACCCTCTGTCGAGCTCATCCTTGCCAAGACGTACGTTGTGGTCGTATTGCTCCTTCCTCAGCCAGTGGCGGATGGCTTGACGAGCCTTGGCGGTCTTGACCTGATCTAGCCAAGCGAGTGTGGGTTTTTGCTGCGGCTTCGTGACAATCTCCACGATTTCACCGCTGCTCAACGTCGTACTTAGTGGCACGACTTGGTCGTTTACCTTGGCCCTCTCGCAGTGCAGCCCAATGTCGGTGTGGATGGCAAAGGCGAAGTCGACCGGCGTGGCCCCCTTGGGTAGCTGATGTAGGTCGCCTTTGGGGGTAAAGACGAAAATCTCGTCCTGAGACGCCAACTCGGCCTTCAGGTTTTCCATAAATTCGAGCGGGTTGGGGGCCTCCTGTTCCCAGTCACCAAATTGTTTCAGCCAACTCAGATTGAAGGCACCGGGCACCTTGTTGTTGGATTTGTAGCGCCAGTGGGCGGCGATGCCGATTTCAGCCGTGTCGTGCATCTGCGCGGTGCGGATTTGCACTTCGACGTATTGACCTTTGGGGCCGAGCACCGACGTGTGCAACGACTGGTACATGTTGCTCTTGGGTGTCGATATATAGTCTTTGAAGCGCCTGTTGTTGGGGGTGTAAATGTTGTGGACCAAACCGAGGATTTGATAGCATTCGCCCACGGTGTCGGTGATGATGCGCACGGCCAGCAGGTCGTAGATTTCCTCAAAGGACTTGCCGCGTACCTTCATCTTATTGTAGATACTGTAGAAGTTCTTGGCGCGGCTCGTAAACTCGGCCTTAATGCCATCGGCGTGCAGGCGTTCCTCGAGAGGGATGTGAAATTCCTTTATATCGTCTTCGCGCTCTTGGCGCGTCATGGCCACCTTGTTGCGCAACTCTCGGTACATTTCGGGTTCGAGAAACTTGAGGCTTTGGTCCTCCAGTTGCCAGCGGATCCGCGCCATCCCAAAGCGGTGAGCCAGCGGTGCGTACACTTCGAGCGTTTCGCTCGCGGTACGCTCGCGGGATTGGGGGCTTAGGTATTGGAGCGTGCGCATGTTGTGCAAGCGATC
This sequence comes from Gemmatimonadota bacterium, assembly GCA_028875345.1. Taxonomy (GTDB): domain Bacteria; phylum Latescibacterota; class UBA2968; order UBA8231; family UBA8231. Next base: position 36,728 of record JAPPEG010000041.1, on the reverse strand, counting down.
GGCCAGCTTAATGAATATGACGCGAATGTCTTTGAACATGGAGATCAGCAATTTGCGATAGGTCTCGGCTTGGCGTTCCTCGCGGCTTTCGCAGGTTATCTGATCGATTTTGGTAACCCCGTTAATCAGTTCGGCGATCTCTTCGCCGAATTGTTCGGCGACCTCCGCATACGTGGCCGGCGTATCCTCGATGACGTCGTGCAAGAGCCCGGCGGCGACCGTAGTGTGGTCCATGCGGAGTTGCGCTAAAATTCGGGCCACTTCGACACAATGGGCTATGAATGGCTCGCCGGACTTGCGAACCTGGTCCTTGTGATGCTCCTTGGCAAAGTGGTAGGCGCGATTGATCAGCGCGAAATCGGCTTGGTCGTTGCAGGAGGCGACCTCGATCAGCAGCGCTTCCAGCCGCTCTTCGTCGCCTGCCTGCTTGACGAGCTCGTCCAAGTAAGTAGGAGCCGGAGGATGTGTGGGAGTGGTTTCGGCCATGGGATCCTGCATTTTCTAGTTGCCCGTCAATATAAACAAGCATATAAAAAAAAAACAAGTACATACAAGCAGAAGTTTCTCGCTCGTTTGCACGCGTAGTAGAAGTTAAATTAAATGGGAAGAGAAAAGGACTCAGGATGTGGTGGCTAAATACCGAAAACGCACCGGCGCTGACGCGAGCAGATAAAATCCTCGCACTCGTCGTGGGCTTGAGTGCGATCGGGCTGATACTCTACGGCCGCTATACAGCCGAAGCTGGCGGCGTACTCATCGTCGAGTTGGCCGGAGACACGCCTGCCATGCATGCCCTCTCCAACTACGGAGTCTTGCCGGTTGTAGGACCTTTGGGCGCGAGCCAGATCGAGATCGGCCCCAAGGGGGTGCGGGTGCTTTCCGCACCCTGCATCCACAAAATTTGCATGCGGCGGGGCTGGATGCAGCGGGCAGGCGACGTGGCCGCGTGCGTGCCCAATGGCCTAGTGCTGAGGATCGCTGGGGCCGCGCCCATAGACGCGATGATTCACTGATGTTTGCGCGCCCTAGAGACGTGGCCCGTTTGGGGCTTATGGCCAGTGCGGCAATTGTACTCTTCACCTTTGAATCGCTGGTACCCAAACCCTTGCCTTGGATGAAGTTGGGACTCGGCAATTTACCGGTTTTAGTCGCGCTAGTGAGCTTTGGCGGCGGCCCGGCATTGGCCGTTAGTGCCATCAAGCTGGTAGTCGGCGGCTTGCTCAGCGGGGGATTTGCCGGTCCGGCCTTTGTCATTGGCGGCGGGGCTGGCTTGGCGAGTTGGTTGGTCATGGTTGCGGTGCGCCGCATGGGAGCGCGACTTTTCAGCGTTGTGGGTCTGAGCATCTGGGGTGCGTTGACGCACCAACTCAGCCAGCTCGTTCTCGCCGCTGGCTACATCGGCCACAGCGGTCTATTCGCGCTTTTGCCGCTGGCCTTGTTCAGCGCTTTGGTGAGCGGAGGGGCGATCGGCCTGTTGGCTTGGTGGACCTTGGAACAATTGGCGAAAATAGGCTGGTTGGACCAAGGTCAGTTATAAATGCATGAACTTTAGATCGTTTCAATGGACTTGCCCCAAAAGCCTACTTTGCAAACCAAGCCGGTCTTCAGCGCCAAAGCGCTGGTGGCGGGCACCCTAGGGTCGCTGTGCATCGCCGTGGGAGCACCGTACGGCAACATGGTCATCCGCGGCTCCTACATGTCGATTGATTTCAGCGCAGCGGGTGCCCTGTTTCTCTTCTTCTTGCTAACGGGCTTGTTCAATGCCTTGCTGACGCGCTTCGCCGCTCCTGTGGCCCTCGGGCGTTGCGAGCTTATCGTCGCGTACATTATGATGCTCACGGCCTCGGCCATCCCCACGATGGGCCTCAGTGAGTACTGGCTGACGATCATCACCGGTGCCCAGTACTACGCCACCCCGGAAAACGAGTGGGCCTTGCTCATCCTGCCGCACCTTCCCGAGTGGATCGCCCCGCAGGATCCCGAAGCGATCAAGTGGTTTTACGAAGGAGCGCCGCGCACCACTGGGGTGCCCTGGGCCGCCTGGAGCGGCCCGCTGTGCTATTGGGCCATTCTGATTGTAGCCCTGTACTTGGTGATGATCTCGTCTATGGTCATTATGCGCCGCCAGTGGGTAGAGCGAGAGCGGCTAGTTTATCCGCTGGTGCAAGTGCCCCTGGCCATGGTGCAGAGCGGAGGCCGCGGAGAAGCCCTAGGCCCTTTCTTCAAAAATCCAATCATGTGGGTCGGCTTTGCCCTGCCCGTACTCGTCAGTAGTTTCAACGCCCTACACGCGTACTTCAACTTCATCCCCGCCATCCAGCTCGTCTCTTCGATTCCGATCCTGCGCAACACCGTCAGCCTGATTTTCCGCCTGAGCTTTCCCATGATCGGGTTCGCGTATCTGATCAACCTCGACATCGCCTTCAGCCTGTGGTTTTTCAACACCATCGCCAAGTTGATCCGAGGAGGGCTGGGAGTTTTAGGGGTTGGCAGCACTGAAAAGCTCGTTTACGGCGCTGCTAGCGAGCCGATCCTCGCCCATCAGGGACAGGGCGCGATGATCGTCCTAGTGGCCTTCGGCCTGTGGGTCGGCCGCGAGCACCTGCGCGACGTGCTGCGCAAGGCATTCCGGGGCGACAACCGCATCGACGACAGCGGCGAGATGCTCTCCTATCGGGTAGCGGTCTTAACTTGGCTCTCCGGCATCGCAGTAATGACCATCTGGCTGTGGCAGTCTGGCTTGCCGCTGTGGGCGGCCTTTTTGACCCTGATGCTGGCCATCCTTATCTTCGTCGGCCTAACTCGAGTGGTAGTAGAAGGAGGCGTGGCCGCGGCGGTCGGGCCGATGATTTCTCCAACGGTCCTGGTTTCGGCCGTAGGCTCTTCGGCGATCGGCCCGGCCGGCATAGTCGGCCTCGCATACACATTCGTGTGGGCGGCGGATATCCGCACCTTTGTCATGGCCTCCTGCGCACACGGTCTCAAGTTGGGTGAGGGACTAGGGCCGCGGCTGCGCCCGCTTTTTTGGTACATACTGCTGGCGATTGTTGTTAGCATCGTCGGCTCGGTCGCGACGATTTTGTACCTCGCCTACGAATACGGCGGCATCAACCTCAACCCGTGGTTTTTTGGAGGTGGAACTCGTGCCCCTTTTGATTATATTACCACCAAGTTAAGCGCACCCACCGAGCCGAATATCGATGGCTGGATTCACACTTTTGTCGGCGGGGGCATCATGGCCCTGCTCATGTGGGCACGCCAGCGGCTCTTGTGGTGGCCTCTGCATCCCATCGGCTACCCGATTGGTGCCGTATGGCTGATGGACCAGTTATGGTTTAGCATTGCCATCGCTTGGCTCTTAAAGTTGTTGGCGATGAAATACGGCGGTCCTGGTCTTTTTCGCCGGGCGCGTCCTTTCTTTTTAGGCTTAATCATAGGCCAGTTTTTCATCGCGGGGCTCTGGTTGATTATCGACTTTTTTACGGGCATGACCGACAATGTGGTCTTCTGGATCTGAGAAAGGCACTAACTATGCCTAAGTTCGCGATGCGATGGATAGCCTTCGGCTGGATTCTGGTCGGCGTAGCACCGGCTTGGACCGAAGTCGATTTTGCCGAGTTGGCGCGCACGGCCCCGGTCGAGCGCGTGCAGCAAACGATGGACACCTTTGCCGGCTTGGGGTCTAGAGTCGCCGGCTATCGAGGTGCCGACCAAGCGGCCCAGATCGTGCAGGAGCGCTTCCGTGCCATCGGCCTCGACGACGTCACAGTACACGAATACGATGTCTCTATTCCGGTCGATAAGGGCGGATTTCTGCAAGTCGTTGGCAGCGACGAGCAAGTGCCAATCCACGGCCTGTGGCCCAACCTCGTCAAAACCTCGACGCTGCCCGAAGACGGGGTGACCAAGCGCTTGATCGACGCTGGCGCGGGTGAGTACGCAGACATGGACGGCAAGCAAGTCGAAGGGGCTGTGGCCCTGATGGACTTCAATTCGGGCGACGCCTGGCTCAATGCCGCCTACCTCGGGGCGCAAGCTATCATCTTTATCGAGCCGGACTCCACCGTGTACTTGGAGGGCGAAAAGAAGTTCCTCACCATGCCGCTCGACCTGCCGAGGTTTTGGGTCAATCGCCAAGTCGGTCAGCGCTTGCGCCGCCAATTGGCGACCGAGGGCGAGCAGACGCTCCACCTACAGTACCGCATGGATTGGGAGCGGCGTCCCGCCTGGAATATCCTCGGCACGATCCCCGGATACGATCCCTTGCTAAAAGAGGACGTGATCGTGCTGGAAGCGTACTACGACGCCATGTCAGTCGTGCCGGCCCTCGCCCCAGGTGCCGAGCAAGCCTCCGGCATTACTGCGCTGTTGGAACTGGCGCGCTACTTCCGCGAAAATCCACCGGCGCGCACGGTCGTATTTCTCGCCACTTCGGCCCACCACTTGGGCTTGCGCGGGATTGATGATTTCATCCAACGCTATTTGCGCAAAGAGGATCCCTTTATCGAGCACATGCTGGTGAGGCGGGTCGTCGATGCTGCACTCGCGCGGAACATGATCGCCCAAGACGGCATCCACTACGCCATCGGCGAGGAGGAGTTCACCAGTAAGGAAGCCCTCGTGCGGGGCGTTGCCGAAGGGCACACCGACTTGGTCTCGCGCGTTGCCGACGCTGCCCTTGCCGAAGGGCTGCTGAGCCAAGAAGGAGGCGCATTACACCTCGCCGACGAGCAATTCAAAGATCGCCGCGAACTGGTTGACGACTTGCGCTCGGACGACGACTTGCGCCACGCGCTCTACAAAACTTGGGTCGATCCCAAAGTCGATTCGCTCGCGGTCAAGCTCTTTATCAGCCTCGACCTTTCGTCGCAAACCGACGAACTCGGAGTGTGGAATAGCAATACCAGCTTTTACTACAAGCGCTACTTCGCGCCCTTCGGCAAGAACTTCATGGGGTATGCGCGCAAGATCAGCCGCGAGTTGGATTATCAGCAGCGCGACGTGCTAGTCAATGGTATCAGCCCCGAAGGCGGGATGAGTTGGCAGACTTTTGTACCAGGCGAAATATCGGTCAACAGCGAATTGGTATTGGCGACTGGTACGCCGGCATTGGCCTTTGTCACTGTCAACGACGCGCGATTCCTCGTCGATACGCCCTTAGACCGGGCTGAGCACGTCAACTACGCCAATCTCGCCAAACAGATCCGGGTGCTCGCCGGCATGTTCGAGATGGCCTTTGAAGACCCAGAGCTGTTCCCGGACTTCAAGATGCGCTTGCGCGACACGCTGCGCTCGCTGCGTGGTCGGACCATGGTCTTTCCGCGCCGCAGCATCATCCCCGACTTGCCGCGTGCAGACGCCGTAGCCGTGGTGCGCAACGGTAAGAAAAAGTCGTATAAAGGCGTGCGCGGCGAGTACTACGAAGTCGTCGATGATAAGGGGGCCTTTTACGTAAATCGGGTGCGGGTCAACAACGTGCAGATCGAGGGCTACTACATGGACCCGATCACCGGCCGCATCACCTACGCCCCCGACCGCGGCGTGCAAGGCGACGAAAGCTACCCCATGCGGGTCTCCATGGATTGGCGCGACAAGCAGTGGATGGTCATCCTCTTTCCCTGTGTGCCCTACAACTTCTTCGACATCGTCGATCCGCGCTATTTGACCAAGCTGTCCAACGTGCAGGTCTTCGACGAAACGAACGGCCCACCTGTGGAGTACGGTTATACCATCGGCGAAGGCCCCTCGGCCCAAAACGAGCCGGTCGGGGTGCTCTTCGCACGGCCCGGTTCGCACATCAAGATGGGGTTCGGTGCTGGCCTGCTGGGATTCCGCTCGCTCCTGCTCAACGCCACCAGCGTAACCGACAAGGAAAAAGCCGAGGGCGAGGGCTTTGAGATTCGCCCCGGTACTTCCTTTGCCCGCACGACCTTCCAAGCCGCCCAAGACATGTGGAATCTCGACGAGTCGCGAATGCGCGAGTTGCGGAGCTTTGCCATTGAAAACCAGCGCCTCAACGACCTCCACTATCGCGCCGAAACCGAGCTGGCCCAAGCCGCCGCGGCTGAGACCGATCAGCGCTGGGGCGATTTCGTGCGCCACACGCGTGCGGCCTTCGGGCTGGAATCGCGCGCCTATCCAGACGTCAAATCCACTCAAAACGACGTCATTCAGGGCATTATCTTCTTCATGGCCCTCGTCATCCCCTGCGCCTTTTTCACTGAGCGGCTCATTTTTACGGCCGCCACGATCCGCAATCAGATAATCGGCTTTGCCGGGGTTTTTCTGGCGATCTGGATCGTGTTGTGGCTGGTGCATCCGGCCTTTCAGCTATCCAATCCCTTCGTCATCCTGCTGGCCTTTATCATCATCGCCTTGGCAGTGCTAGTGATGTCGATCATCTCCGGCCGCTTTAACGAGCAGATGAAGAAGCTGCGCACCGAGGTAGCCGTGATCCACGACACGGATGTCAGCCGCTCTTCGGCCTCGCTGACGGCCTTCCAGCTCGGGATTTCCAACATGAAACGGCGCAAGACGCGCACGGTCCTCACCTTTACCACGCTCTTGCTGCTGACGTTCACAGTGCTCTCTTTTACCTCCATCCGCACGGGCTTGCGGTTCAATCAAATCAGCCGCGACAACGAGGGTCTCTACGAGGGCATCCTCATCCGCAGCAAGGCGTGGAATCCAATGGAGGATTCAGTCCTCGAATACGCCCGCAGCAATTTCGGCGATCGGGCTGCGGTCGCGCCGCGCAGTTGGTACAGCAACAAGGCCAAAGCGCACATTAAAATAAAACACGGGGAAAAGGCCCATAACGCGCTCGGCGTCCTAGGTTTAGCGCCCGAGGAGACTCTAGTCACTCGACTCAACCAAGCCCTAGTCGCCGGACGCTGGTTCGAACCGGGTGAGGACAAGGCCTGCATCCTGCCCATCGACATGGTCAAGGAAGCCCATCTCGATGTCGATTTGGCCGACGTTGGTCAAGCGCAAGTCAGGGTCTTCGGCGACTTGTTTACGGTGGTGGGCGTCATCGACTCTAAGCGCATGAAGGACCTCAAAGACCTCGACGATGAGATTCTGACGCCAGCCGACTTCGCCGTCACCGGCGGTCAGGCGGTGCAGGAAATAGCCGAGGAAGAACAGCGCGAAAAGCAGGGACTGGAGGATGCCAAGGTCGTCATCAAACCCTTCGTCCACATAGAGCCAGCCAACACCCTGATTATTCCCTACCACACGCTGCGCAACGTCGGCAGCGGCAACCCACTACAGTCGGTAGCCGTGCGCTTCCCCGAGGGCAGCGATGTGCGCGGCGAGGTCGAGGAGTTCCTCTCGCGCCTCGCGGTGACGCTGTTCGCCGGAGTCAAGGAGGTCGGCGATGAATACATCAAGGTGTCGATCTACTCATCGCTGGGCATGACCTCCTTTTCCGGGATGAGCAATTTGTTCATCCCCATGCTGATCGCCTCGCTGATTGTGCTCAACACCATGATGGGTAGTGTGTACGAGCGCTTCCGCGAAATCGGCATCTACTCTTCGGTGGGCCTAGCCCCCGGCCACATCTCTTGGCTCTTTATCGCCGAGAGTTGCGTCTATTCGGTACTGGGCGTAGTCGCCGGTTATCTCAGCGGCCAAGTAATCGCCAAAGTACTCATAGAATTTGACCTTTTGGGTGGCTTCACGCTCAACTACTCTTCGGTGGCCGCGGTGCTCTCCTGTATGCTAGTGATGGCCGTGGTCATGCTCTCGACGATTTATCCGGCGCGCAAGGCTTCGCAAATGGCCGTGCCGGACGTGACCCGCAAGTGGAAGCTGCCGCCGCCCGACGGCGACCAGTGGGACTTCGAGTTCCCCTTTACAGTCAGCGGTCACGAGGTCTTGGGCTTGAGCGTATTCCTCATCGGCTACTTCGACTCCTACAGCGAGGAGTCCATCGGCACCTTCTACACCGACGGTGCCCAGCTAAGCCGCGAAGAAACGCCCAACGGCGAAGGATACATTATCGACATGAATATCTGGCTGGCTCCGTTCGACTTGGGCGTCAGCCAACACGTCACCGTGCGGGCCATGCCAGAGGCCGAGCACAACATTTACGCAGTCAGCCTACAAATCAAGCGACTCAGCGGCGAGGACGCCTCGTGGCGGAGGGTCAACCAGCGCTTTATGAACGTCATCCGCAAACAGTTCCTCATCTGGCGCACGGTGGATGCCGAGGCCAAAGAAGGCTACCGCCAACAGGGCGCGGAAATTCTGCAAGGGCTGCGCAGCGAAGTTTCGGCGTAAGGGAGGATAGCGAGTGCTCGGAAGCAAAAACAGAAACCCGAACCGAGAGATCGAAGAATATCGGGATTTAATGCAGGTCCCGGACCGCTTCGAGAACGGCTTTACGATCAAGGCCATCCTCGGCGTGTTCTTCGTCGCCTTCATCATGGTGCCGGGCAACATGTACTTGAGCCTGATGATCGGCGGCTCTTTGGGGGCGGCGGCCGAGTGGGTGACCATCATCCTCTTCGCCGAAATCACCAAGCGTTCCTTCTCCTCCCTCCGGCGCCAAGAAGTCTATGTGCTGTTCTACGTGGCCGGCTCGCTGATTGCCGCTGAAACCGGTGCCTTTGAGGGCTTGCTCTACAACCAGTACTTGGTGCAATCGCCAGCGGCCAAGCAGTTCGGCATCACCAAGCTGATTCCCACTTGGGTGGCACCCCAACCCGACTCTCTCGCCGTCATTGAGCGCACCTTCCTGCACTCGGATTGGGCGATGCCGATCGTACTCCTAGTCTTGGGGATGATCATCTCGCGCATCAACTGGTTCACTATGTCGTACGCGCTCTTCCGGCTCAGCTCCGACTACGAGCGCCTGCCCTTTCCCTTCGCGCCCGTAAACGCCCAAGGTGCTACGGCACTGGCCGAAACTACCCAAGGACTTGAGACGTGGCGCTGGCGGGTATTCTCGGCAGGGGCGATGATCGGCTTGGTCTTTGGCACGATCTACGTGGCCCTACCGGCGATTACTGGCGCGCTGCTGACCGAGCCGATCCAACTCATACCCATTCCCTTTGTCGACTTCACGCAAGTTACCGGCAACTTTATCCCGGCCACTCCGCTGGGATTTACCGCGCACTTGGGGCCGATCTTCGTCGGTCTAGTGGTGCCGTTCTGGGGCGTGGTTGGCACCTTCATCGGTCTAGTCGCCGCCGCCGTTGCCAATCCGCTGCTCTATACCTGGACGCCTTCGTGGCGCGAGGAGCCGTACCTGAACTTGTGGCAGCAAGGCATGGGCACGATCGAGACCTATTTCGTCAACTACGTCGATTTCTGGATGAGCTTCGGCCTCGGCACTACCTTTGCCATCGCCGCCATCGGCATCTACCAGATAGTTCAGAGCGTGCGCAGGGCTAGGGCTAACAAGGGCAACGGGAATGATGGCAGTCCCAAGCGCGGCTTCGCCACCCCCGCTGGCCGCGGCGATTTCCCCATCTGGGTGGCGTTGGCACTATACGCCTTGGCCACGGCCGGCCTGATCGGCATCGCCGCTTGGCTGCTGCCGGGCATTGCCCAATTTATATGGTTCTTCCTCTTCTTTGGTTTCGTATTCACGCCCTTTCAGTCCTTCGTCAACGCTCGCCTAGTCGGGATGGTAGGGCAGACGGTGGACGTTCCCTTCGTGCGCGAGGCCACGATTATTCTTTCTGGGTATCGCGGTGTTGACATCTGGTTCATTCCGTTTCCCTTGGGCAACTACGGTGCCCAGACCCAGAAGTTCCGCGAAATCGAATTGACCGGCACCCAGTTTACCAGCATCATCCGCGCCGAGATTTTCATGGTACCCATCGTGCTCTTTACCAGTTTTCTCTACGGCTCCTATATCTGGAAACTAGCACCGATCCCGTCGGCCTCTTACCCCTATGCCCAGCTCATGTGGCGTCTGCGCGCTTACCAGCAATGTCTCTTTATCACCGGCACCATGCGCAGCGAACTGGCCATAGACAAAGATCAAGCGGGATGGACTCCGGCAAACCTGATCGAAAACGAGTGGTGGTACTGGCGGGTGCGGCTAGTGGATCAGGAGTGGCTGGACTCCAACGGCAAGCGCGGCCAAGTCGGCCCGTGGATGCCGACCCAAGTTTTCTACTCGTACTTCGAGCAAGGGGCACCCGACATAGTCGCCGAGCGCTACCTGCGCGACGAGCAGCTAGCCGAAGAGGAAGTGGTCGAGGGCCTGCCGGCGATTGCGCCACTGGGGCCAGCTATGGACACCGTCATTCGCGAACCCCGCCCAACCCTCGAAGTGCAGACCGAGCGAGCTGTACCGGCCGGATGGTCCTTCTACTTTGAGGTCGATACCGATCCGCTCTTTACCAGCTCTTGGATCCAGCGCTCCACCGACGTGCCTTGGCTCTTTAGGGCGCTGAAACTAGAAGTCATCGCCTTTGGGGCCGGCTTCGGGCTGGTGAGCTTCATTCTGCTATCCATACTCGGGCTACCGATCTTGTTGATCTTTGGGTTCGTGCGCTCGCTGACGATTCTGCCGCACTTGGTCGTCACCGAGATCATCGGTGCGCTCTTGGCTCGCTACTACTTTTGGAACAAGTACGGGCGGCAGGAATGGCGGCTGTTTGCCCCGGTTCTGGCGGTGGGCTTCGCTTGCGGTATGGCGTTGATGGGTATGGCGTCGGTGGGGATCGCCCTGATCCAGAAATCGGTCTCCGTGTTGATCTTCTAGCATGAGCGACTGGGTGGACTTCGCTTGGCAAGGGCTGCGGATGTCCGTGCCCGACGATTGGAACCTCGGCCGAGTTGACGGGGACTTTGAAAAGGGCTATGCCCGCCTCGACGACGCCGAAATCGTGCGTGCTGAAATCGAATGGCGGCGGCTCAAAGGCCGCGGCGAGGCCCTGCGCCTGACCGAGTTGGTAGATCGCTACTTGGCCAATCTGCAAAAGAAGGCCCAAAAGGTCGATGCTCCCTTTGAGGTCCAGCGCCGCGCTCGCTTCCTCAAAAACAAGAAGTTCCTCGAAGGCCGCGAATACGAGGTCTTCATCTGGGAGGCCGACTTCCGCGCATACAATCTAGCGCTCGCCTTGGGATCCGGGCGGGTAGTGCTCCTGCGAGTGCTGGCCAAGCTAGACGAGTTTTTGCCCGAGCAAGCCGAGGCCGTGTTCAGCTCGCTCGTCGATCAAGAAGCTGAGGACGCGCATCTGTGGAGCGTGTACGGCTTGCGGTTTTTTGCACCCAGCGACCTCAAGCTACAAAGCCATTCCCTCAAGTCGGGCCACATCGAGCTCGAGTTTTCCCTCGGCAAACAAGTTTTAAAGGTGCATCGGTTGAGCATGGCCCGGATTATGCTCAAAGACGCGCCCATCCAAGACTGGTATCCGGTTTTTTTTAAGAAGCAATTGCGCGACTTCGTGGTGGATATTACTCCAGAAGCCGTGCGGGAACACGAGGGCATTCGCGTTGAGGGACGACCGCGCAGCCGCTGGCGTCAGCTACTGCGTCCTCTGCCCTTTATAAACCCGAGGCCGCGCCTATATATGCGGGGGCGCGTCTGGCGCGATACCAGCATCGACAAAATCGCAATCATCGAGCACCTCTACCGCAAGAAAGACGCAGCAGACGAGCTAGTCGCCAAGGTAGTAGATGGGCATTTTATCGAAAAACAAGGGACCCAAGCTAAGCCGGGTCGCCATGCTGGCGTCGCGGCCAACGCGCAATGAGTCTCTGCGCTGGGAAAACAACGACAACGGCGAGATCCAGGTCTTCATAACGCGCCAAGAGACCTGGAGGGTGCGGCTGCTGTCCAAGTTTTTCTACATCCCCAAACAGCGCAAAATCACCCTCGACGAGGTCGGCAGCGAGGTCTGGCGGATGTGCAATGGCCGCAACTCAGTCGGCAATATGATCGAAGAGCTCAGCGACAAATACCAGCTCAATCGCAAGGAGGCCGAGGTCTCCCTGCTCCAGTATTTGAAGACCCTTGGACAAAAGCGCTTTATCGGCTTCGTGCTAGAGGGTGATAAGAGGCCACCTAGTCGCGGCGCGGCCAGCGGAAAAAAATGGCAAAAGAAATAACGAGGGGCGAGCAATTAGCTCGTCCCTTTTTTAGTCTGCATCCGCACCGAGCCGCATGCTTCCTTTCGCACTTGCTCAATCCCGCGCTGTTGGCGCTGTTGGTCTTCGGCGTTCAAGCGCACGTGCTAGGCGACTGGCTCGCCGGCTCAGTGGCGGTCGGTGCCTTCTCTGTGGTCCCCGGGTTGCTTCTCTGGCACTTTGTGCGCTCGGGGTATCTGGACAAAGCCTATACAGACGACCGCAACAAACGCGCTACCTTGCTCTTGCTGGGCGCTTGTTGCTACACCCTAGGAGGAGCAGCCCTCTACGGGATCGGAGCCCCTCCCCTAATGCTGGTCACGGCCGCGTCCTGTGTCGTCAATACGCTCTTGGTCTGGTCGATCAATCGCTTCTATAAGATCAGCATTCACGCGGCTGGTGTCGGAGGGGCAACCTGCGTATTGTTGATCAGCGTCGGTAGCGCGGCGTGGCCCTTCTTACTCAGTTGGCCGGCCGTCGCTTGGGCGCGGCTTTATTTGGGGGCGCATACCCCCATGCAGATCGGCGCGGGCGGTGCGCTGGGCGCGGGGAGTATGGCCCTGCTGTACAGTGCTTTCATATGGTGAGCGCAGCACATGAACCAATCGTATAAGGGCTTTATAGATCGCCTGACCTACCACAACCCGGAAAACGGCTATACCATTGCGCGCTTAGTAGTAGAGGGCCAGCGCGAGCGGATCGCAATCGTGGGGACGCTTGCCTCTATCCAAGAGGGTGAAAGCGTCGAAGTCGCAGGCGTGTGGACCAATCATCCCAAATACGGCAAACAATTCAAAGTAGAGCACTATAAGGCCGTTTATCCCTCGACCCTTGAAGGCATACAAAAGTACCTCGGGTCCGGTTTGATCAAAGGGGTCGGGCCGCGGTCGGCCAAGCGCATCGTCGAGCACTTTGGCGCGGAAACGCTCGACATCATCGACGCGGATCCCCAACGGCTAGAGGAAGTGCCCAAGCTAGGCAAAAAGAGAGTCGAGCTGATTGCCGCGGCTTGGGACGAGCAGCGGCAAATCAAGGACGTGATGGTCTTTTTGCAGTCGCACGGGATTACCACCGGCTACGCAGTGAAAATTTTCAAGACCTACGGCCAAGAGGCTATTCAGAAGGTGCGCAGCGATCCCTATCGCCTAGAGCGCGACGTGGATGGGATCGGCTTCCGCATCGCCGACCGCATTGCCCAGCGCTTGGGCCTGGGCCGCGATGCACCCGAGCGCGTGCAAGCTGGCATCCGCTACCTGCTCTCCGAAGCGGCTGACGAAGGCCACGTGTACCTGCCAGCCGTCGAAATGATGGAGCGGGCTGTCGAAATTTTGGAGATCAACGCCGAGTTGTTGCCGCAAGCATTAGAAGCCCTGCGCGCCAACGACGGCGTGGTCACCGAAGACCTACACTACTATCTGCCGCCACTCCACCGCGCCGAAGTAGGTGCCGCATCGTCGCTAAAGCGGCTTTTGCGCACGCCGACCGAAGAATTGGCCGTACCCGCAGAAGCAGAAGACGAGCTGGAATTGGCTCCGGCACAAAAAGAGGCCGTGGAGCTGGTCGCCACCAGCAAAGTGCTAGTGCTGACTGGCGGACCTGGCACTGGTAAGACAACGGTCACACGGCGCATCTTGCACCTGTTGGAGGAAGGCGGCCTCAAGGTTGCGCTGTGCTCGCCTACGGGCCGCGCTGCCAAGCGGCTGAGCGAGGCCAGCGGGCGCGAGGCCAAGACCATTCATCGGCTGTTGGGATTTCAGCCGGGCGAACGGCAGTTTAAAAAGGGCTACGACGACCGCCTTAAAATCGACGCACTGATCGTCGATGAAGCTTCCATGATCGACGTGGTGCTGATGAACGCGCTCCTGCGCGCCCTGCCCGACCACGCTCGGCTGGTGCTAGTTGGCGACATCGACCAGTTGCCCTCAGTGGGGCCGGGCAACGTACTCCGCGACATCATCGACTCCGCCGCAGTGCCAGTGGTGCGCCTGACGCAGATTTTTCGCCAAGCCCAAAAAAGCCACATCATCCGCAATGCACACCGCATCAACAGCGGCGAAATGCCCATCGTCGAGAACGACGCAGCTGCGGATTTCTACTTCATCCAAGAAGGCGACCCAGAGCGGGTGGTCGAGCTGGTGGAGGAGTTGTGCGCCACGCGGCTGCCCAGCTATCGGAGGTGGGATCGGCGCAACGACATCCAAGTGCTTTCGCCCATGTACCGCGGCGAGACCGGCGCGCTCAATCTCAACCAGCGGCTGCAACAGCGCCTCAACCCGCACGGCCAAGCGCACAGCCATCGCGGGGCCGAGTTCCGGGTGGGCGACAAGGTCATGCAGGTCAAAAATAACTACGACAAGGGCGTTTTTAACGGCGACATCGGCACGATCGAGCGGATCGACGCGGAAAAACAGGTGCTCTACGTGCGCTTTGACTACACCTTGGAGTACGATCAAGTCGATCTCGACCAGCTAACCCTCGCCTACGCCATCAGCATCCACCGCTCTCAGGGTTCGGAATTTCCCGTGGTAGTGCTGCCGCTGACGACGCAGCACTACGTGATGCTCCAGCGCAACCTGCTCTACACGGCGATTACCCGCGCCAAGCAAATGATTGTCATCGTCGGCACCCCCAAGGCCCTCAAGCTGGCCATTGCCAACGACAAGGTCGCCCAGCGTTACACTACGCTCAAAGAGCGGCTGTGCGGCGAGGTCGGCGCGGTGATGGAAGCGGGACAAGCCATTCCACTGGGATCAACATTGCCGAGCGATTGATTCCTACAAGTCATCGCGCAGCAGCCAGCGCACGGCGTTTCGCTGTAACTTCTCGTAGGATGGATTCCACAGAGCGGGGATGGTGTGCCCCGGCGATAAATAGCACACGCGGCCCGCGCCGTAATCGTACGCCCAAGCCGCCTTGCACGTGGTGCCCAAATCCTGCCAAGCGTGCCCGTCGTCGTTGATGCTGACGGCCAAGACATGGGCTGGGTCCTTGTCGTACTGCATGAAGTGCTGCTCGTCCTCGACGACAAAGTCCTCCACGCCGCGCGTGATAGGATGATCTGTGCGCGTGATGTGCACGCGGTAGGGACGCACCGGCGGGTGGCCTTGCGTGGCAGCGCCTAGCACGTGGCGGAAGTCTCTGCTGCCCGGAGCGATGTACGTGGAATTGTGGTAGAAAAGAGCCGCCCCGCCCGCCTCCACAAAGCTCCGCACGGCGCGGCCCTGTGCCTCGGTAATCCACTGCACGGGACGGGATTCCTCAGCCTGGACGGGCGGCTCGCTGACGGACGCCGCCTCTATGCCGTAGCCATTGGGCCAGATCATGCCGTCGCGGAAGACGATCAGCAGACGATAACTTGACAAATGTTGGGCGTTGAGTAGGGTGAGCTCGTCGGTAAAGTCAACGGATAATCCCATGCCTTGGACCAAGGTGCGGCCCAAAGCCGTGCGGATGTAATCAGACGTGTGATAGCGGTCGCCTACTAGGGCAAAAGCCGTAGCCATGCATCGCCTCCTCAGAACCGTTCCAACTCTGGGAACTTTTCCTCGCCTCGATGTACGTGCATGGCCCCGCCCTCGGCGCACCGCCGCAAGGTGGGAAATACCTTACCCGGATTCAATACCTGCTGCGGGTCAAACTCGGCCTTGACTCGCTCTTGAGCGTCCAAATCCGCGTCCTTGAACATGCACGGCATTAAATCCCGCTTCTCAATGCCAACCCCGTGCTCCCCGCTCAGCACGCCCCCCACCTCGACGCAGAGCTTCAGGATCTCGGCCCCTAGCGACTCGGCCTTCTCCAGATCGCCCTCGACATTGCTGTCGTACAGCACGAGCGGGTGCAGGTTGCCATCGCCCGCGTGGAAGACGTTGGCCACCCGCAGGCCATACGCGGCCGACAGCTCCCCGATTCTCTCTAGCACCTGCGGCAGCGCACTCCGCGGGATGGTCCCGTCCATGCAGTAGTAGTCGGGACTAATCCGGCCCATCGCTGGGAAAGCTGCTTTGCGACCGGCCCACAGCTTTTGCCGCTCGGCCTCGGTTGTGGCGCGGGAAAGCTCGGTCGCACCAGTCTGCCGCAAGAGCGATTCCAGCACGCGGCTTTGGCACTCGACCTCGCTTTGCGGCCCGTCCAATTCGACCAGCAGGAGCGCCGCGACCCCAAGTGGATAGCCCGCGCCAACGAAACCCTCCACCGCTTCCACAGATAGCTGATCCATGATTTCCATACCGGCTGGCACCATGCCCGCGGCGATGATCTCGGCCACAGCTTGGCCAGCCGCGGCGACCGAATCGTACACGGCCATCACAGCCTGCGCCACTTCTGGCTTGGGTAAGATCCGCAGCGTGGCCTCCGTGGTAATGGCCAACAACCCTTCCGAACCCGTCAGCAGCCCGAGCAAGTCATAGCCCGCTTGGTCCATGCCCTTGCCGCCAACCCGCACGATCTCGCCGTCGGCCAACACCACTTCCAAGCCGAGCAAGTTGTTGGTCGTCGTACCGTATTTGAGGCAGTGTACCCCGCCCGAATTTTCGGCTATATTGCCGCCAATCGAGCAGGCTATTTGACTCGAAGGATCGGGTGCGTAGTAGAAGCCACTCCGCTCCACCGCCTCGGTCACCGCGCGGTTGGTCACACCCGGCTGCACAGTCACCGCGCGGTTTTCCAAATCGATGTCGAGGACCGCTCGCATCCGCGCCGTGCTCAACACGACTCCATCTTCCCTAGGCAGGGCACCCCCCGAAAGTCCGGTACCGGCACCCCAAGGGACGATGGGAATGTCGAGTTGGGCGCACGACCGGAGTACGGCCGCGACCTGTTCGGTATTATCCGGTAAGGCGACCAGCATGGGCCGCTGGCGATACGCCGACAGGCCGTCGCATTCATAGGCAACTACGTCCTCGCGGCGGTGAATGATCTGATCGGCGCGCAAGTGTTCAAGCAGGAGACCGATGAGGTCTCCGCGGCGCTTGAAGCGGGTCGGATCGGGTGTGGGAAGTTGCATTAGTTAGTAGCCCAAGTCTTTGGCGTACGCAAAAAGCGCGGGTGTGCCGCCGGTATGAAGAAAGATAAGGCTCTGCTCGGGACGCCACCAACCGGCGCGCACGTGCGCCAAAAGCCCGGCCATGGCCTTGCTGGTATAGGACGGATCGAGCAACAGCCCTTCCTGCTGCGCCACCAAGTGCAGGGCCTCGCAACTTTCTGGCGTGACCACGCCGTAGTCCGGGCCGACAAACGCGGCGTAGCTCTCGAAATCCTCCGCCTTCAGCGAGAGGTCCAAGCCCAAGACCGCAGCACACTCACGCGCTAAGGCAAGGTGCCCCTCGGCGGCTTCGCGATCATCGCGCGGCGAGGGGCTGATGCCCACTACCCGCATATCGATGCCCAGTGACTTGAACGCTACCACTAGTCCCACATGGGTATGCGCCCCCGAGCACAGGTAAATCGCCGCTGGCTTAACACCCTGTTCTTCGCATTGGGCCAAAAGTTCTAACGCTCCATCGACGTACGCTACACTGCGGAAGATGCGCGCATCCGAGCTGGTGTGGAAGGGGCGGTGCCCAGCCGCGGTCAGCGCGGCCATCTTCGCAGCCACGGCCCGCGCCTGCTCCTCGGGCGCGGGCAGGTCCACCTCCGCGCCAAAGAGGTGGGTCAACAGCAGGTTCCCCTGCGTCTGCGCGTGCGCGTCGTCTCGACCGACTACTACTGCAGACAGCCCCAATTTTGCAGCCACCGCAGCCGTCTGCCGCGATTGATTCGACTGGGCAGCGGCCGAGTGTACCAGCACGTCGCAGCCCTGCTCTACGGCTTGGGCGATCTGGTATTCAAATTCGCGGATCTTGTTGCCGCCAAAAGCCAAGCCGGTTAAATCGTCGCGCTTGACCCAAATCTGCGGGCCGGCTAGGTGGGCGCTGAGGCGCTTTAGCTCCTCCAAGGGCGTGGGCAAGGACGCTAGCTGCAATCGCGGCAAGGCAGCCAACCGCTCTTTCAGTTCCTCTCGGCTAATAATCATAGCCTCTCTCTTTTTGTTTGCTTTCAATACAATCATTAAACAACTACCGGGCAAACTCATCATTCACTTCGGGCACACCGCGTTTGCCCTTTTGCTAAAATCCCTTAACTTTTACATAGTGAGACCCACACAACTTTCTGCCCTTCCTTGGAGCCTCACTCCTCCCCAATACAAATCGCTGTTTAGCCAATATATAGGGCCGTTTTGGATCTAGTCGAACCTATACCCGAACGCCTATTGCCCCACATCCGTAGCGAATTGCAACCCGGCGAGTTACTCATCGTCCTCCTCGCCGCCGACATTCGCCCCGACGGGCAGTACGGCGACTCTTGGTTTGCCCTCACCGACGAGCGGATGCTCGTCTTTCACCCCAATGGCACAGATAAGCCCGAGACCGTGCGCCTCGGCTTGGACGAAGTGCAAGGCATCCAGACCCGCAACTACGTGGGTAGCGGTGCCCTCGTCGTCGAGCTAGAGGATGAAACCGTCGAGCTGCTGCGCTTTTCGCAGAGTGCGTATTACAAATTCTCTGGCGTGCCCCAAGCCATTGAGGGCGCCGGCCTAGTCGATGAAGAAGATGACGACGAGGACGGGGCACTGCACATCGATCCAGTCAAAGTAGTAGAACACTGCCCCACTTGCGGACTCGCCCTCCGCTCTGGCTCCAAAATCTGCCCCAACTGCCTGCGCCAGACCGAGACCTTCTGGCGGTTGTTTTCCTATATCAAGCCCTATAAAACCCAAGCACTGATCGGGTTTACGCTGACGATTGTGCTGACGGTCATCGGCCTGCTGCCGCCCCAACTCAACCGCATCCTCATTGACGATGTCATCGTCCCGGACCTCGTCAAATACGAAGCCGCGGGCCTCGTCCCGGGCGAGGCGACCACGCCCGCCACCGCGAGCGTCCAACTCCTGCTGTCGGTCGTACTCGGCCTGCTCGGCGTCTTTATCGGCCGCGGCATCATCAGCGGCGTGCGGATGTACGCCT
Organism: Gemmatimonadota bacterium; assembly: GCA_028875345.1. Lineage (GTDB taxonomy): Bacteria > Latescibacterota > UBA2968 > UBA8231 > UBA8231. The sequence goes on along the minus strand of JAPPEG010000041.1, from coordinate 17,637 downwards.
TGGGGTGGCTCGGCCAGCGCGTTGTGTACGATTTGCAGTTGCAAATTTTCCAACATTTGCAACTGCTGTCGCTGACGTTTTACAACACGCTCAGCACCGGTCGAATTATGACCCGCGTCACCAGCGACACCGAGCGCATGCGCAGTTTTATCACCTCGGGATTTCAAGACATCGTCATTGACGGGCTGACCATCATCGGCATTTGTGCGATGCTATTTGTAATGAATTGGAAATTGGCGCTTTTGTCGCTGATCCCAATCCCCTTCATGATCATCGGCACCATTATCTACCGCAATCGCATCCACTGGATTTTCCACCGAATATGGCGCCGCATTGCCACCCTCAACGCCATGCTCGCCGACACCATACCCGGCGTCAAGGTAGTAAAGGCTTTTGCCCAAGAAAACCGCGAGTTCGACCGTTTCAGCGAGCGCAACGTCGATCTGCGCGAATCTCAGATGATCGCCTTCAAGATGCGGTCCTATTACATTCCGACGATCTCCTTTACCACCTCGGTCGGCTCGATCATCCTGTGGTGGTTTGGTGGCACTCGAGTGCTCTCCAACACCCTGACCCTCGGCGATCTCCAAGCATTTATCGCCTATATGGTGATGTTCTACGCGCCGGTGCGCTCGCTATGCAACCTCACCGAGCAGCTAGAGACCGCAGCGACAACGGCCGAGCGCGTCTTTGAGATCATCGACACCGATCCCGAAGTCCAAGACGATCCCGACGCTATAGATCCCGGCGTGCTTGAAGGCTCAGTAGAATTCCGCAACGTCAGCTTCACCTACGACGGCTCGGCGCGCATTCTCGACCACATCCACTTTAAGGCCAAACCCGGCGAGATGATTGGCATCGTTGGTCCCAGCGGCGCTGGCAAGTCAACGTTGGTCAACCTCATCTCGCGGTTCTACGACGCCACCGACGGTCACGTCCTCATCGACAGCCAGCCCATTACCCGACTCAAACAACAGGCGCTGCGCAGCCAAATCGGCGTGGTCTTGCAAGAGCCGCTGCTCTTCCAAGGCTCTATCGCCAGCAATATCGCCTACGGCCACCCCAACGCCACGCGCCAAGAGGTCATCGAGGCAGCTCGTACGGCCAACGCCCACAAGTTTATCATGAATTTTCCCGATGGCTACGACACCCAAGTCGGCGAACGCGGCGGTCGGCTCTCCGGCGGCGAGCGCCAGCGCATCTCCATTGCCCGTGCCCTGATCGGCAACCCGCGCATCCTGATCCTCGACGAAGCCACTGCCTCGGTCGATACCCAGACCGAATACGAAATCCAAGAGGCGCTCGAACGGTTAGTAGCTGGCCGCACGACCTTTGCCATCGCCCACCGACTCTCGACCCTCAAAAACGCCGACCGCCTGCTGGTGTTGGAAAGAGGGCGCGTCGCCGAGGTCGGCACCCACGAAGAGTTGCTCAATAAAGAGGACGGCGTCTATCGCCGACTAGTCAATATGCAAACCGAAATGGCGAAAGTGCGGGCGCTATGAGCGAGACACCCAGTTATTCGTACGAGGATGTTCTGCTCGACCCGCAAAAGGTGCGCTTCAGCCGCTCCGAGCGCGGCAGTTTGCTCCTCGAGCTCGATGGCGAGGAGTACACCGACCTTAAGGTCCGTCGCGCCTTCCCACTAGAAGAATCCGACCGCTACATCGGCGTCTTTGCCGCTGAAGATCAAGAACTCGGCATAATCGAAGACCCGCAGCAGCTCGACGACCAAAGCCGCCAAGCACTACGAGACGAACTCGACAAGATATACTTTCAACCGCAGGTCCTCGCTTTCAATAGCCTCGATGAGGAATTCGGGGTGCTGCGCGGTCAGATCGAAACCACCAGCGGCCCCCGTCAACTCGAAATCCGCGGCTATCGCACCAATGTGCGCATGCTCTCCGGCAGCCGGGCCGTCATTGAGGATGTCGATGGCAACCGCTATCTAATCGCCAATTGGCGCGCGCTGCCGCGAAGAACGCGCGAGATTTTAGGGCTTTAACGCGGGGCGAGCTGCGTTTAGCCAGCGAAATACGCCTTCATCTTCTCCAGACCAATCCGGGCGACTTCCGCCGGATTTTGCTCCCATAGCCCCGGATTAAACAACTCCAACGACACAGACCCTTCGTATCCCTGCGCTTGCGCCAGCCGCTCGATCTCGCGCAATGGCCCTACCCCGTCTCCCGGCATCACCCGGTCGGCGTCGCTTTGTTCGGCAAAGGGCTTGTCGCCAGGGGCATCGTTCCAGTGCCAGACCGCGACCTTGTCGCTAGGTACCTTGGCGATACTCGCAATGGGGCCGCCGCCGCGTAGAATGTGGAACGGGTCCATGATCAAACTGGCATCTAAATGGTCGGCGTCGATGGCAATCTGCCAAGCTTGGTCAATGGTGTACACGCTTTGCACAAAGCCTAAGTACTCCATCGCCGGTCGCACGCCAATTTCTCTGCCGATCTCCAGCAATTCTCGGTAATCGGCCCCGCCCCGGCTCAGATCGCAGGGGTCCCTCGGCGGGCTGGCGACGATAAACTCGGCTCCCACCGCTACCGCCTGCGCCATCCGCCGCCGCACTTCCTCCAAGGCCTGCACCCGCACCGCGCCCTCAGCCCCCAACCAGCCGTGGAGTGCAATGACCGTCGGCACTGCCAACCCGTAGTCGGCCAGTGCCTGCCGCACATCCGCGAGCGAACCGCCCCGCTGCTCGTGCGCGGTCAAGTCGTCGTTCCACAGCTCAATGCCCTGATAGCCAGTCTGCCCGGCAATGCGGATTTTCTCCATCAGGGACGCCGGGCGAATTGTCGATGTGTTGAGCGCGTATTGCACCGTCATATTACTTCCTTTCTCGTTAAGCTACACATAAAAAATCTCTCCCCTCTACCAATCCCAATTCATCCAACGCCTCCCGAATCAGTGCCCGCGCCCCCCGCGATGCCACAGCCGCCAAGAGGATCGGTCGCCCGTGGCGCGTCCACCACGTCGGCAAATCGTCCGGTCCGATCACGGGCCTGCGCCGCAAGGTGCCGCCGATTTTCTTGGGCGCGATATCGATAAATACATCGGGAGCGCGGCCTTCGCGCTCCAGGTGCTTGGCGACCCGGCGGCCGGTCTTGCCCGCACCCCAGACGGCTAGCCCATCCCGCTCTTGTAGCGGACCGGCGCAAAGATAATGCGCCTTGGCGCGGAGAAAATTCTCCACTGAGTAGCGGCTATTGGTATGGGTCGCTCGATCGGTGTGTTCGCGCCAGTAGTGCAAGACCTCCGGCACCTTGACAAAACGCCGCCCCGCCGCCCGATAGCGCAACCACAAATCGTAGTCTTCCGGCCATCCCCGATCTTGGTAGCCTCCTAAGGCCACCAATTCCTCGCGGCGCATCATGGCCGATGGATTGGCGATGGGACTCTCGACGAAAAACTCTCGTTCAATCGCCGCGCTATCCACCAAGCCGTTCAACCAAGCCTCGTACACCAACATCCCCTCCCCAGTCTCCTCGCGCGGAAAGATCTCCACCAAACAGCTCACGACACTCAGGCCAGGATCCCCTTCCAACCATGCGAGTTGTTTTTCCAAGCGCTCGGGGTGCATTCGGTCATCGGCGTCCATGCGCGCCACGTACGCGCCCCGACACAAGGCCAAGCCTCGGTTGGGAGCCTCGACAATGCCTTGGTGGTCGCATAGCAACGCCCGAAAGCGGCGATCGCGGCGACTCCATTCCAATAGCATGTCCCCGCTGTCGTCCTCCGAGCCGTCATCTATGGCCACGACCTCGAAATCTTCGCAGCTCTGCGCTTGGATGCTCTGCAAAGTTTCCGCCAGCGTGGCGGCGGCATTGAACACGGGCAGTAGTATAGATACGCGGGGCGTTTTCATGGTCGCTAGCTGGTTACGTTTTCATAGTCGTAGGTATAAGAGCTTGACATTCTTTCGCTCCATGCCCGATTTTTAATCCCTATATGGTACATCTCAAATCTCTCTTGGAAATCGACCGCATCCGCGCTAGTTGCCGCATCGCCGCCGAAGCCATGCTCCGCGTCGAAGAGGCCCTCGCACCCGGAGTCACCACTCTCCACCTCGATCAAATAGCGGATCGCTACATCCGCAGCCAAGGAGCGGTCGCCAGCGCCTTGGGCTATCGCGGCTTTCCCCGCAGCATCTGCGTCTCGGTCAATGACGAAGTCGTCCACGGCATTCCCGGAGACCGCGTCCTGCAAGAAGGGGACATCCTCGCCGTTGACATTGCCGTTAAAAAGGATGGCTTTCACGGCGACATGAACGTCACCATGAAAGTCGGCTGCGTGACCTCCAAGGCCCAGCGCCTACTCGATGCCACGCGCCAGAGCTTGGAGGAAGGGTTGGCCTTCTGTACGCCCGGGCGACGCCTCGGCGACATTGGCCACGCCATCCAAAGCTATGTCGAAGCGCGCGGCTTTTCCATTGTGCGCACATATTGCGGCCACGGCATTGGCCGCAACTTCCACGAGGAACCCCAATTGCTCCACTACGGCAAGGCTGGCACGGGTCGCCGCCTGCAAAACGGCATGGTCTTTACCATTGAGCCGATGGTCAACGAAGGCGCACACGACACGCGCGTACTCGACGACGACTGGACGGCCGTCACCGCCGACGGCAAGCTCTCGGCCCAATACGAACACACCGTGGCCGTCACCCACGACGGGCCGGACGTGCTGTCGCGCTTTGCCGATCTGCCGTACTGAACTTGCTCAGCGGCGGCATTTTCTTATCTTTTTAAGTTCATCTCACAAGGAGAACAGCATGGCAAGGCGGAAAAAAGTCCAATCCAACGGCGACGACGACAACGCTGAATTTCCGTTTGATCCCGGCACGCAGATCGAGTTGGAAATGGAAGACACCTGCTGCGTCACTGGCGAGCCGGTTGAGTTCAGCTTTTGTCGCTTCCCCGACTACAAAAATGGCACGCTGATGGTCATGTCCAAGAGCGAGATGCTGGCGCACCTGCGCACTGGCGACTCCATCGCCAAATTCAAAGAAGTGCTGGTCCAGCGCCACGGCGAGGAAGTCTTAGCAGAGCACTACTCCAACTACTAAAACAACGCCCAATCACCAACATGCAAAGAAGGGATGGTCCGCATGGGACCATCCCTTCTCTGTCTATATGCCGACGTCCTACGAGCGAGCCAACAAGGTCTCGATATCCTCGCTGAATACCCCACGGGGATTGAGCCGACCACTTTTGTCGCGTGGCACGCCTAGGTGTCTCTTGTACACGCGGCCTTGGCGATCAAAAATAAAGGTGAGCGGCACGCCTACTTGCGCCAAATTTTCTTTGTAGAAAGCGCGGAGTAACTCGGCTTGGCCATCGTGAACCACCGGGTAATTAATGGCCAAGCGCTCGACGAACTCTCCTATCAGGGGTAGGACGTGCTCGGGGGGACCTTGATCTAGGGAAATGCCAATGATCGCCACTTGTTCGGGATCGTACTCATTGCCCATCTCGACTAAGGCTGGGATCTCGTAGCGACACGGGCCGCACCACGTCGCCCAGAAGTTGACCAAGACGACCTTGCCCTCGTAATCGCGCAAATCTACGCTCTGTCCTTGATAGTCGTTCCACCTAGCAGCCTGCGGGGGAAAGAGCTTGTCCCCTTGCGGCTCGGGGGAGCCGCAGCCCAACATTAGAAGTGCCAACCCGCTCACAAGCCCTTTGATCGCCATTGCTCGCATAGTTACGTTCTGTACTTAATTGGAGTAGCCGAGGAGGGCACGGCTATTTGCCTTTTAGGCTGCAGCCGGATGGAATGGGGGCCGATCTGTTCCTCAATACCGATCAGCAAATCGTCGCAGGGATTGACGCGAATGGTCTTTGAGCGCACCATCTTGTCCTGCTCGCCGCCGTTTTGGAGCCGGAGCCACAACTCGCAATCGCCCGTGTAGCGCTCGCACAGTTGGCGCAACCGCCTGAGCAGGGGGTCGCCCACTTTATGGTAGGGCAGCGACAAAGTGACCGACTCGGTCAGTTCCGCTCGCGCCGATTTGAGGGGCAGCGCGCTGTCGGCCTGTAAACTCAGGCGTCCGTTGCGTTCGCAAACGCGGCCCTCTACGAGGATGGTTTCGCCTTCTACGAGTAGCTGTTGGTGGCGGGCGAAAACTTCGGCGAAAAAAGCGATGTCGCCCGTGTCATTGAGGTCTTTGAGCGTGACAAAGGCAAAGGGATTGCCTCGGCGATCAAAGAGCTTGCGCACCTCCTCGACTAGGCCGCCGACTCGTAGCCGCGCACCGTCGAGTTGCCCATCTATCTCGCTTAGGGGTCGCGCGAAGTTTTTGAGATCTCGGGCGTAGGGCTTGAGTGGATGGCTGGAGATATAGAGGCCCAACAGGTCGCGTTCCTTGGCCAGCTTCTCGCGCTCGGCCCACTCCTCGACCTCGGGTAGGTCCTGCACCACTAACTCGGACGAGTCGCCTCCGTCGAAGAGGCTAATCTGCCCCTTTTCGCGGTCTTCCTGGGCCTTACCCGCAGCCTTTAACGCCAGCTCTAGCGCTTCCATTTTCTGTGCGCGATGGCCTTCAAGGCTGTCCAATGCGCCAGCAGCAATCAGACTCTCGACCACGCGCCGGTTGACCGCGCGCAAATCAATGCGCTCGCAGAACTCAAAGAGAGTGGTAAACGGCCCGTCTGCAATCCGCGTATCGACCATGCTCTGCACTGCGCCCTCGCCGGCGTTCTTGATCGCCGCCAAGCCGTAGCGAATGCCCTCGTCCGTCGGCGTGAAGTTGAGCGTACTCCGGTTGACATCGGGCGGCAGGACGGGGATGCCCATGCGGCGACAGTCGTCTAGCAAGACGGTCAGCCGGTCGGTGTTGCTGCGCTCAATGGTCAGGCTAGCGGCCATGTACTCTTGAGGATAATTGGCCTTGAGATACGCGTTTTTGTATGCACCTTCGGCATAGCAAACCGAGTGCGACTTGTTGAAGGCGTAGCCGGCAAAAATCTCGATTTCGCCGAACAGCTTATTGGCCAATGATTTTTCCACCCCGTTTGCAACGCAGCCGCCGACAAAATCCTTTTTGACCTTGGCCATTTCCTCGGGCTTTTTCTTGCCCATCGCCTTGCGCAAAATATCGGCTTGGCCGAGGGTGAAACCGGCCAGTTCTTGGGCGATGCGCATGACCTGCTCCTGATAGACCATAATTCCATAGGTCGGCTCCAAAATCGACTCCAACTTGGGGTGATCGTAAGAGACGGCCTCTTCACCGCGCTTGCGGGCGATGAAGGTCGGGATATTGTCCATCGGCCCCGGGCGATAGAGGGCGTTCATGGCGATAATGTCTTCGATGGTATCCGGCTTGAGCTTGCTCAGGTATTCGCGCATTCCCGCGGATTCAAATTGGAAAACGCCGATCGTCTCGCCACGTCCGAAAAGATCGAAAGTAGCTCGATCGTCCCACGGGATGGTTTCCAAATTAAAGCCCGGCTCCTTGAGTTGAATCAAGCGCACAGCCTCATCGACCAGCGACAACTCCTTCAAACCCAAGATGTCCATCTTCAGCAAACCGATGTCCATGCAGGTCTCGCCGACGAACTGGGTGGTTATAGTCCCGTCTTTGGGAGCGCGATAGAGCGGCACGTAGTTGGTCAGTTCGCCAGGAGCGATGATGACCGCGCAGGCGTGGACCGAGGCGTGACGCGCCATGCCCTCCAGCTTGCGAGCGTACTCGACCAGCTTGCCCTCGTTGCCGGGCATTTGGGCTAGCTGCTGTAGCTCGGGCACCCGCTCGATGGCCTTGTCGAGAGTAATTTTTAGTTCGGTCGGCACCTGCTTGGCGATGCGATCCACCTCGCCAAAGGGCATGCCCAAAACCCGTCCGACATCGCGCACCACCGCTTTAGCTCCCATAGTCCCAAACGTGATGACCCGCGAGACGTTATCCTTGCCGTACTTATCCACCACATAGCGCAGCACCTCGTCGCGCCGGGTGTCGTCAAAATCGACATCGATATCAGGTGGCTCAATGCGTTCGGGATTGAGAAAGCGCTCGAAGATCAGGTCGTACTTGATGGGATCTACATTGGTAATGCCGAGGCAATACGAGGCCAAGCAGCCAGCGGCCGAGCCGCGACCCGGCCCCACGGAAATGCCCTGATTACGGGCGTAGTTGACAAGGTCCCATACGATGAGGAAATAGCCGGAAAAATCCTGGCTGGTGATGACGCTTAGCTCGTAGTCAAGCCGCTCTTGCACTGCCGGATCGACGGTGCCGTAGCGCCTCTCCAAACCCTCCTGCGCCAGTTGCGTCAGATAGTCGTCGCTGGAGGCGTAGCCAGTCGGGATCGGAAAATCCGGCATATAGGTTTTTCCGAACTCGAGTTCGACATTGCACTTGTCGGCAATTTCGAGAGTGCGCTCCAGCGCATCGGGCAAATCCGCAAACAGCGTTCGCATCTCGTCGGGACTCTTCATGTAGAGTCCGTCGGGATAGCACAGGCGATTTTTCTCGTCAACCGTCTTGTTTGTCTGAATGCAAATCAGGGCGTCGTGGGCGTCGTGGTCGGTGGCGCGCAGGAAGTGGAAATCGTTAGTGGCCACCAGCGGCACCCCTAGCTTGCGATGCAGCTTGAGCAGGCCATCGTTCACCTTGGCTTCAGGGTCGATGTCGTGGCGCTGGATCTCCAAATAGTAGTCATCGCCGAAGATGTCCATAAACTCGCGGGCGACCTTTTCGGCTGTGGCTAGCCCCTCGCGCTGGATCAGATGTGGAATCTCGCCGCCGATGCAGGCCGACATGCAAATCAGGCCCTCGGCGTGTTCGCGCAAAAGTTCCTTGTCTATGCGGGGATTGTAGTAATAACCTTCGAGATAGCCCTTGGAGACGAGCTTGGTCAGATTGCGGTAGCCGGTGGCGTCTTTGGCCAGTAAAACCAGGTGGTTGGAGGCGTGAGTTAGGCCGCGGGCGGCTTGGCGCGAGTGGCGGCTATCAATCGCCACATAAACTTCGCAGCCGATGATGGGCTTAATGCCAGCGTCTTGGCAGGTCTTGTAGTGCTCGATGACGCCGAAGAGGTTGCCGTGATCTGTGATAGCCAAGGCGGGCATGCCCTGCTCGGCCGCCAACTCGGCCATCTCGCCAATCCGACAAGCTCCATCGAGCAGGCTGTATTCGCTGTGACCGTGTAAATGGACGAAACCAGCCGAAGCCATGATCACCTCCGCTACTGTATGCGCTAGTAAAAATCTTTGAACTTAGAGAATGCGGCCGAACAACGGGCCAGACTGTCTAGGGAAGGGCATCGCCTCGGGTGAAGCATAGCCAATTCAAAAGGGGATGTCAATGTCCCACAGAAGAGGCCATTTTTATAACATTTTATTATTATTTTATTTACAAAAAGAGAATTTGTTATACACCGTTGACAAAACAGACCGCACCCACCTGCACTGCTAACTTGTCGCTAGAAATAGACCGGTCTATCTTTAATTTTTTGCCGAGGAGATATATCAGATGATTGACCAAGAGCTGTTGGCAATTCTCGCCTGCCCCGAGACTAAAGAGCCGGTCGCGCTCGCCGAGGAAGACCTCATCGCTGCGCTCAACAGCCGCATTGCACGCGGGGAAGTCAAGAATCGGGCCGGCAAAACCGTAGAAGGTAAGATCGACGGCGGCCTAGTGCGCGCGGATGGCGCGTACCTCTATCCGATTCAGGACGAAATCCCCATCCTGCTGCTTGACGAGGCTATTCCACTCCGCTAGCGTCCGCACAAAAAAAGGGACTGTGCGCTTATACAGTCCCTTTGTCAACTTGCATTATGGTGCCGAAGCGGGGATTCGAACCCCGACGCCGTAAGGCACTGCCCCCTCAAGACAGCGTGTCTACCAATTTCACCACTTCGGCAAAAATTAGTTTGGCCCGCTACTGAGCCTCGGCCGGTGACTCCTCAGCGGTCGGGGTCTCAGCCGGCTTTTCTTCCTCACCGAGCAGGTGCTCTGCTTCCGGGATGGTGGGCACCGCTGGCACCTGTTCCTCGGCCATCGTCCGTTGCGTCGCCGTCGTCGGAGTGGTCTCGGCCGTCTGAAAGGCCACTGACTGCACCAAACAGCTAAGCATAAAAGCCGTGGCCAAAACGGTCGTGGCCTTGGTCAGAAACGTGGCTGCGGTACGGCCGCCCAACACCGAGGAAGAAGCCAAGCCTCCGCCGATTGATCCGGCCAAGCCGCCTCCTTTGCCCGCCTGCAAGAGCACGGTCACGACTAGGAGCACGCAAATCAGCACGTGAAAAATCGTAAATAGGATCTCAAACATAATCTTGTGATGGCTTCCAAGTTTTGGTAATTGCGAATTAGGAATTAAGAGTTACCTCCACCCTAATTCCTAATTGATATAAATTTAAGGTTAAAGGGCGGCCTTCACAATAGCGGCAAACTGCCCGGCGTCCAGCGCGGCACCGCCGATCAAGCCCCCGTCGATGTTGTCTTGGGCAAAAAGCTCGGCTGCGTTTTCGGGTTTGACGCTGCCGCCGTACTGGATGCGCACCTCGTCGTCGGCAGCTTTTCCCAGGTGCCCAGCAAGGAAGTGGCGCATCATCGCATGTACCTCTTCGGCTTGTGCAGCCGTCGCCGTCACACCAGTGCCAATCGCCCAAACCGGCTCGTACGCCCACACTACCGCGCTAGCGGCACCCGCCTCAATCCCGGCTATAGCGCCACCGACTTGGCCGAGGACGACCTCTTCAATTCGGCCAGCTTCGCGCTCTTGCAGGGTCTCGCCGACGCAGACGATTGGGCACAGACCGGCTTGCAGGGCACAGGCTAGCTTGCGGTTGACCTGCGAGTCGTCCTCGCCGCAAAACTGTCTTCGCTCGGAATGCCCTAACAACACGTAAGAGCAACCAGCCGCCAAGAGCATGTCGGAGGATATTTCTCCGGTGAAAGCTCCCTGCTGCTCCCAGTGCATGTTCTGGGCTCCCAGCCCAATGGCGCTGTCGGCAAGGGCCGCGCGCACGGTTTCCAAGCAGGTGAATGGCGGACAGACGACGACTTCTACGTCGAGCCCCGCGACGAGCGGCTTGATCTCTTCGACTAGTTCGACGGCCTCAGCAGCGGTCTTGTGCATCTTCCAGTTGCCAGCGACAATGGGTCGGCGCATCTCAGCTTTCCTCGTCATCCAAGGCCGTTACCCCGGGCAAGACCCGCCCGCTCATGCACTCCAGCGAAGCCCCACCCCCAGTGGAAATATGAGTCATCGCTTGGGCCAATCCGGCTTGGGCTACAGCCGCGGCTGTGTCCCCACCACCAATAATGCTCAACGCACCCTCGCAGGTGGCGGCAGCTAGGGCTTGGACGATCTGTTGAGTTCCCTGGGCAAAGGGTGCCATCTCGCACACTCCGAGGGGACCATTCCACACTATGGTGCCCCCGCGGGCGATCTGGTCGGCGTAGCACTGCCGGGTCTGGGGACCGATATCCATGCCCTGCCAACCGCGAGGGATGGCGTCGCGGGCGACTACTTGCGCTTGGGCATCGGCGGCAAAGCGGTCGGCGACCACGCAATCCACGGGAAGCTGGAGGTCCAATCCCCCCGTTTCGACTCGGGTCAATAGCTGCTGGGCCGTATTTAGGCGGTCCTCTTCGAGCAGCGAATCCCCGATCTCTAGCCCCATGGCCTTGAAAAAGGTATAGGCCATGCCGCCGCCGATGAGCAGGGCATCCACCCGGTCGAGCAAGTGCTCAATCAGCTCAATCTTGCCCGAGATCTTAGCCCCGCCCAAAACGGCGATAAATGGCCGCTGCGGACGGCGCAGGGCTTCGTCGAGATAGGAAATTTCTTGCTCCATCAACAGGCCGCTGGCCCCCGCGCCCATACAGCGCGGCACCCCCTCGGTCGAAGCGTGGGCCCGGTGCGCCGCTCCAAAGGCGTCGTTGACGTAGGCATCGCCCAGGCCGGCCAACTGCTGGGCAAAAGTCTGCTCGTTTTGCTCTTCTTCCGGGTGGAAGCGCACATTCTCCAAAAGCAGGACTTGCCCTGGCTGCAAGACAGCGGCTTGGGCTGCGACCTCGGCACCGACGCAGTCTGGAGCCATGCCCACCGCGCGTCCCAACAACTGGCTCAGGCGCTCGGCTACCGGAGCCAGCGACAGCGCGGGTACTCGCTGGCCGCGAGGGCGGCCCAAGTGCGACATCAGAATGACAGACGCGCCCTGCGTCAACAAGTGCTCAACCGTTGGCAGGGCTGCGCGAATCCGCGTGTCATCGACGATTCGGCCGTCCTCGTCGTCGAGCGGCACGTTGAAATCCACTCGCACGAGGATCCGCTTGCCAGCGACATCGAGGTCTCTGATGGTGCGCTTAGCCATGCTATCAACCGAAGAATACCGTCGCTAAATCGTATAGCTCTTGGTCAACTATCTTGAGCTGATTGACCGCGTCGGCCAGTGGGATCGCCACGATTTCATTGCCTTGCAGACTCACCATCTTGCCGAAATCGCCGGCGTGCACCAAGTCGATGGCGGCAATGCCAAAGCGCGTGCCCAAGACGCGGTCGAAGGCCGTGGGCGTCCCCCCGCGCTGCAAGTGCCCCAGCACCGTAACCCGCGTCTCGTAGCTCGTTGCCTCCTCGACCGCGTTGGCGACGAGTTGGCCGATGCCGCCCAGCTTGACGTGGCCGAATTCGTCGAGTCCTCCCTCGGAGACCACGTATTCGTTCTCCTTGCCTTCCGCTGAGACCTGTGCCCCCTCGGCCACGACCACGATCGAAAAGTCCTTGCCGCGCTCGTGTCGTTTGCGGATGGTGCTGACGATTTCCTGAATGGTGTACTTCTGCTCGGGAATGAGGATCATATCCGCGCCACCGGCCAAGCCAGCGTAGAGGGCAATCCAACCGCTGTGTCGCCCCATGACCTCAATGACCATCACTCGGTTGTGGGATTCAGCCGTGGTGTGAATTCGGTCGATGGCTTCGGTGACGATATTGACTGCGGTGTCAAAACCAAACGTGTAGTCCGTGCCATTCAGATCGTTGTCGATGGTCTTGGGCACGCCTATGACTGGCACGCCCATACTCGCCAGTTTGTTGGCAACCCCGAGTGTGTCCTCGCCACCGATGGCCACGAGGGCATCTAATTTCATCCGTCGCATGTTATCGACGACGATTTCACCGCCATCTTCCTCTTTGAACGGGTTGGTGCGCGACGTGCCGAGGATGGTGCCGCCCTTGGGCAAAATGCCGGAAATTTCTTCCGGGCCCAAAGGCTCCCAGTCGCACTCCATCATTCCTTTCCAGCCCTTGAGAATGCCGCGAAAGCGATATCGGTACGCAGTAATGCCCTTGCGCACCACAGCGCGAATGACGGCATTGAGACCTGGACAGTCGCCTCCTCCGGTCAATATGCCGATCGTCTTTTCGGCCATATACGGACTCCTTGGCTCGCGACCAACTTTGGTACAGTTTGAATTATGGGGGGTTCCAAAAGCGCCTAAATGTAGGAATTTGTTAGAATTAGGTCAATAGATCGCCCGCGCCCGAGTGCGCCAAGACAACGGCCCACAGGCGGTCGCTTTCCACGGCTTGGGCACAGGCAGCCATGGTCTCTCCGGTCGTCCACACGTCATCTACTATCCCGATCCGAACGCTTGCAGGCAGCGCAGCCACGGGCGCAAAGGCACCGCGGAGATTGGCGCGGCGTTCCTCTGCCGACAAAAAGGCTTGCTGCCGCGTATTTCTCCGCCGCCGCACAACTCCTTGGCACACGGGTACGCCCAACACGGCCCCTAACCCAGCGGCGATTTCCGCGCTCTGATTGAACCCGCGCTCCCGCTGCCGGGCCGGGTGCAAGGGCACGGGCAACAAGCAATCCAGCGGAGCGAGTTGCTCGGCCAAGCACTGCCCCATGCGCTCGCCCAACGCCCTCCCTAGCCGCACTTGGTTGCGAAATTTAAGCGCGTAAATGGCCTGTTGCAGTGCGCCGGTGAAAGATCCCAAGGCGACGACCTGTTCAAACGCACGGCTTCCATCCTCGGTCTGAGGATGCGAGCGGCGCGTCACAATCTCCGCCCAACACGATCCGCATAGCAACTCGGCGGCCTCAATGTCCGCTTCGCAAACCGCGCAATGCGGCGGATAGGCAAAGTCCAACAGGGCACGACCCCATGTCTGTAGTGTTTCTATTTTTCCCAATTCCCGTTACCCAAAGACCACGTCATGGGTCACTGTAGTGCGCTACGTATGACAAAGAAAAAAACGTGCCAACCCAACGCGTCGCTCGTTCCCTTGTGGACTTGCCATAATTCACTCCTTTCTCGTATTTCCGATAATTCCGTTATACAACTCACACTCCGAACAAAGGATCAATCATGCCCTTACTGTACGCACTCTTCTTTCTCGCCTTGGCCGAGGCCCTTCCCGCGGAGTACAAACTACTCCACGGCCCAGACCCCAAAGACCCCATGCAGGCCCACATCTACCAATTGGATAATGGCCTGACAGTCTATTTGACCCAGAACACAGAAGAGCCGCGCTTCTACGGCGAAATCGCCGTCCGCGCCGGTTCCAAGCACGACCCCCAAGACGCCACCGGCATTGCCCATTACCTAGAGCACATGCTCTTCAAGGGCAGCAAAAAAATCGGCACCCTCGACTACGAAAAGGAGCAGGTCCACCTCGACCGCATCGAGGCGCTCTACGAGCAGCACTTTGGCGAGACCGATCCAGAAGAAAGGGCCGCAATCTACGCCCAGATCAACGCCGAGAACCAACTCGCCGCGGCCTACGCCATTCCCAATGAACTCGACCGCCTCTACACCGCAATGGGCGAGCGCGGCCTCAACGCCCACACTTGGGTCGAGGAAACCGTCTATAAGGTGGAGTTGCCGGCCAATCGCCTAGCCCAATGGGCCAAGGTCGAGGCCGAGCGCTTTCACGAACCCGTCTTCCGCCTTTTCCAAACCGAGTTGGAAACCGTCTATGAGGAAAAAAACCGCGCCCTCGACAACAAGAGCCGCGTCATCCACAAAGCCGTGCAGGAGCAGTTCTACAAAGTCCATCCCTACCGCGTCACCACACTAGGCACAGTAGAGCACCTAAAAAACCCCTCGCTAGAGCGCATGTACGAGTTTTACAACACGTACTACGTGCCCAACAACATGGCGATCTTCATCTCCGGCGACATCGACATCGACGAGACCATCCAGCTCATCGACCGCGAATTTTCTCTCTGGGAGCGCCGGGAACTGCCCTCATTCCCCACCTACAAAGAACCTGCGATCAACGGAGCAGAACGGATCGAGGTCAATTATCCCGGCGAGGAATACGTGCTGTTGGCTTTCCGCACCGCCGAGCGCTCGCACGAGGACGCCGAGACGCTGCAAATCCTCGACATGATCCTCGACAACGCCACGGCCGGGCTGATCAACCTCAACCTCAACCAGCAGCAGAAGGTGCGCGAAGCCGGCTCCTATCCCTATCTACTCAACGACTACGGCGCCCAGTACTTGTGGGGCATCCCCAAACAGGACCAAACCCTTGAGGAAGTCGAGGCCCTGCTCTTGGAGCAGATCTACCTGATTAAGGAGGGGCAATTCGAGGATTGGATCATTCCGGCCATTGTCACCGATTTCAAGAAGAGCGTAAAACAGGGGCAGGAAAACAACAATTCCCGGGTCAGCTCCATGCGCGATGCGTATCTCGGGTTTGAGGAATGGAGCCACGCGGTGCGCGCCCTCGACCGCATGGCCGAGATCGAAAAGCACGACATCGTCGAAGTCGCCAATAAGTACTTCAACGGAGCGCATGTCGCTGGCTACCGCCGCGACGGCGAACAGGACATACCCGAAATCGCCAAGCCGCCCATCGACAAAATCGACATCGACGCCTCGCGCCAATCGGCCTTTTTCGCCGAGGTCATGGCCATGCCCTTTGCGGAGGTCGAGCCGGCCTACCTTGTGCCCGAGCGCGACTTCACTACCCGCGAGTTGGCGGGCGGCAGCAAGCTCTACTACGCCCGCAATCCACTCAACGACCTCTTTGAATTTTCTATCGCGATCGATATCGGCTCCCTAACCGAAAAGCGCCTGCCCGTGGCCCGCGAACTGCTCGACAAGTCGGGCACCCCGCGCTTTGCGTCCGAAGAGCTGAAAAAGGAATGGTACAAGTTGGGCACCGACTTTAGGATGAGCGTCGGCGACCAAGAGACCACGATTTCCATCTCGGGCCTCGATGAAAATTTCGCTGCGTCGCTGGCCTTATTGTCCGAGTTAATGCACGATCCGACCACGGACGATGCCACGCTCGCCGAGCTTCAGGCCATCATCATCGCTCGGCGCGACGACGCGCTCAAGGATCACCGCACCATCCACGAAGCTCTCTACCGCTATCACCGCTTGGGCGACATGGCGTATTACCGCCGGGTTCTTTCCAACGAGGAAGTTCGCGCCCTAGGACGCGAGGAGTTGCTCGACTTGTTGAGCGGCTTGCTCTCTTATCGCCAGACCCTCAGCTACACCGGGTCGCAAACCATCGAGGACGTACAAGCCATTCTCGCCCAGCACTACCCATTGCCTGAGGCGCCGGTCGAACCACCGCCCTATCAGGTTTTGGAGTTTACCCAGCCCGAAAAAACTCAGATCTACTTTTTTGACAAGGAAATGGCTCAAGCCTTGGTGAGGATCGAATACGTGGATGTGCCCTACCAAGCGGCGCTCGAGCCAGCAGTAGAGCTGTTTAACGACTACTTCTACGGCGGCATGGCCGGCATTGTATTCCAAGAGATTCGCGAAGCGCGGGCCTTGGCCTACTCGGTGGGTGCCCTCTATTTCAACGGCCGCGACAAAGCCGACTACAACTACATGGTCGGCGGCATGGGCACTCAAGCCGACAAGACGCCCGAAGCAGTTGCAGCCTTCGCCGGCCTGCTCGACGACATTCCCTCCTCGCCCGAGCGTTTTACCGCCGCCCAGCTTTCAGTGCTCAACAAGTACCGCACGGAACGCCTCGGCTTCCGCTCGGTGCTGGGGGCCGTGCGCGGCTGGGAGCGCAAGGGACTGACCGGCGACCCGCGCTCTTGGCGCTTTGAGCAGATCCAAGCCAGCGACCTCGACGAAGTGCTCGAATTCTACCGCCAACACGTCCAAGGACGCCCCAAGCTGATTTCGATCACCGGCGACAAGAGCAAAATGGACCTAGAAGCTCTAGCAGCGCAGGGCGAGATCGTCGAACTCGCCCTGGAAGACCTGTTCGCCTTCTGAGTCCTATTGACAAAGCTCCCCCCACCGGCTAGCTTTTAGACAAGTTTTTGGCGGCGTAGCTCAGTTGGTTAGAGCAGTGGAATCATAATCCATAGGTCGGGGGTTCGAGTCCCTTCGCCGCTACCATATTTCTCGCCGCTAACTTTGGCGGTTTGTTGTTTAACACAAGCCCCCGGGGATCGTCTCCTCGGGGGCTTATCGTATGAGCCACCTAGATGATGCGGGCGAGTTGCAGTCTCAGCCCGTTATCTCCGACAGCTCAACCTGCCTCCCTTCCTTTCCCGCCAGATCCGCCGCCGCCAGAATCTGAACGCATTCCCTGCCGTCATACATCGTGATCGGCATCTCCTCTCCTTTGGCTAGGGCGTCGAAGAATTTGCCGAACACGCTGTATCCCGGTGGGACAAAGCTGCGGTGGAATTCTGACA
>JAPPEG010000148.1 GCA_028875345.1 Gemmatimonadota bacterium | reverse complement strand
TGAGCGAGCAAGCGATCCGCGACTTAAAAAAGGACTTGCAGGAAAGTCTCAAGGCCCTCGCCGAGGTCAAGGCGATCTCGATCCGGCTCAGCCGCGAGTCCGAAGACCACCGCCGGCGCGCCGAAGACTACGAGCGCAAGGCCATGCTGCTGTTGCAAAAGGCCGAGTCCGGCCAGATGGAGGAAGCCGAAGCCGATCGCTTGGCCCGCGAAGCCCTGACCCGCGTCGAGGAGTCCCAGAGTCGGCACGCAGAATCTTCCCAACAAGCCCAAGCCCAACAGGCGATGGCCGACAAGCTACAGAGCAATGTCAACGATCTGAAGTCGAAAATCGCCTCGTACGAAAACGATCTAGTAACCCTCAAGGCGCGCACCAAAACCGCCAACGCCACCCGCAAGATCAACCAGCACTTGGCCAACATCGACTCAAAGGGCACCACGGCCCTGCTCGAACGGATGAAGGAAAAGGCCGAAGAGCAGGAAGCTCTCGCCGAGGCCTATGGCGACATGGGAGACGCTGGGGCGGCCGTTGAAGACGAGATCGACAAGGCCCTCGCCGACAGCAAGGGAGCTCAGGTCGATGATTCGCTGGCCCAACTCAAGGCCAGAATGAAAACGGCGAAATAAGGGCTGCCGCCCGTGGCTCATGGGATGAAGGCCCTTAGCCGCAGGCAATTTTTCGGCGCGCTCGCCGCCGCTGGTAGCTGGGCCGCTTGGAGCGGTTGCTCGTCCGATCCTCAGCGGCGGCCGATTCCTGGGCGGATCGTCAACCAAGGACCACCGCGTGGGCACCTACTGCGCGATGTGCATTCCTGGGCAGATTTTACCCCGGCAGACCACGCGTGCGATATCGCCATTGTCGGCGGTGGGATCTCCGGCTTGGCTGCGGCGTGGAAGTTGAGTCGGTCGGGGGTGGAGCGGATCCTCCTCCTCGACCTTGAAGACCAGCTAGGAGGCACCAGTCGCAGCGGCCAATGGGGCGACCAAGTATTTCCCTGGGGCGCTCACTACATCAATATCCCTCCTGCCGAAGCCGACTGTATCCACGAAATACTGCAAGATCTAGGCGTCATCGACGGCTACGACGCGGCGAATAGGCCGATGGTCGCCGCTGGGTCGATGCTGAGTTGGCCGCACGAGCGGCTCTTCTATCGAGGTCGCTGGACCGATGGATTAGATCCGTTTATCGACGCATCGGGCCGGGAGCGCGAAGCATTGTTGCGCTTTGAAGACGAGATGCTGCGCTGGGCCTTGCACCGCGGCCGGGACGGATGCCGAGCCTTTGCCATGCCCTTGCGCTACAGCACGAGCGATGTCAGGGTGAGGCGTTTGGACCAGATCAGTATGGCCCAGTATCTCCGCGAAGAAGGATGGCACGACGACCGGCTCCGCTGGCTGGTCGATTACGCTTGTCGCGACGATTACGGCAGCACGGTAGCCCAGGTCTCGGCTTGGGCCGGGATTCACTACTATGCCTGTAGGTTCTACGACTACCGAGTACACGAAGCGTACCCGGCCCACACGCTGACGTGGCCTGATGGCAATGGGCACCTCGTTACACAACTCGCTAATAGATTGGGAAAGAACGAGATAAAGCGACAGGCGCTAGTGGCTCGTCTAACCGAGGAGCGGTCGCAGGTGCGGTTGGGATACATCGACTTGGCGACCGAGGAAAAACGGCAACTGACCGCGCAGGCCGTGGTGTACGCTGGCAAGCTCCACACAGCTCCCTACGCGATCGTGGGCTTGCCAGATGCACAAGCCCAGGCTATGGCAGCTATTGAGTACAGTCCGTGGTTGGTGGCGGCGATTTTTCTCAAAGAGCCGCTCTCGGATCAGCAGACTACTTGGGACAATGTCTTATATGACAGCCCGTCGCTGGGCTACGTGGTCGCCGACCATCAGCAGGGCGACGGCCGCGTGTTGATGTACTATTGGCCCTTTGTCGATCAACTCGCGGATGCCCGGCACGCCTTGCTCGCGCAGGACCACTCATTCTGGACCGAACAGATCATGGCCGATTTGCGCCGAGTCCACCCGGAGCTAGACGACCTCGTAGAGCGCGTCGATCTGTATCGCTGGGGGCACGGAATGATACGGCCCAGTCCTGGGGCGCTGTGGGGGCCGATGGCTGGTTGGCGGCAGCAGCCAATGGAGCGGATATTTTTTGCTTCGTGCGATGCGACAGGGCTGCCCCTGTGCGAAGAAGCCATATTTTCCGGCATTCTGGCGGCGGAGCGGGCCATGGACTGTCTCGGCGTGACGCATTCCTCCTCGCTGGGAGGGATTGAGGATGCCTAGGCTGGGTGCGCTGTTTTTGCTGGTGGCCATTTTCTCGGCCGCGGTCTGCGCCATCGTCTATCAGCTACTCATCGGCAGTGTGTCGTCCTACTTCCTCGGTAATAGCGTCGAGCAGTTTTCCCTGACGATCGGCTTTTTTCTCGCTGCGATGGGGCTTGGCTCTTGGCTTTCGCGCTTTGTCGCCGACCACTTGCTATTGACGCGGCTGGCCCAGCTAGAGATTTGGCTGGGACTTTTGGGTGGGATTTCAGTTGGCGTGCTTTACGTGCTCTATGGATACACCGATCACTTTAGGGCCGGTATGTTGGCGTTGAGCACGGCGATTGGCGCGTTGATCGGTTTGGAAGTGCCGCTGATTACCCGGCTTTTGCGCGGTCACGGTACGTTACGCGCTGCGTTATCTAATGTTTTGTCCCTCGATTATCTGGGGGCCTTGTTGGCCTCGTTGCTCTTTCCGTATATCCTGTTGCCTTTCCTCGGCAGCCTACATACGGCGCTAGTCGCTGGTTTGATCAACGCCGGCCTTGGCCTCGGTGTGGTGCTTGCGTTTAAGGAGGTGTTGCTAGAGCAGCGCGCTTTTCGTTCGCTAGGAGTGCAAGCGCTTGTGGTTATTGCGGCGCTAGGGGCGTTGGCTTGGCAGGGGGAGGGGTTGCGGGCGCGGTGGGAAAGTGACCTGTACGAAGACCGTATCGTCCACAGCGAGCAATCGGCCTATCAGCAAATCGTCCTGACCCGGCGCGACGAACATCTGCGGCTCTATCTCAACGGGCACTTGCAATTCGCTTCCATTGATGAGCACCGCTACCACGAAGCCCTAGTCCATCCGGCTATGGCGCTGGCACCCTCCCGCGAGAGGGTGCTCATCATTGGGGGAGGGGACGGGCTGACAGCGCGGGAAGTGCTCAAATACGAGGAGGTCCAGCACGTCGACTTGGTCGATCTCGATCCGGCAGTGACCCGATTGGCCCAGCGCAACATCTACCTGACCCGGCTGAATGACAATGCCTTGAATCGCCGCCAAGTGCGCGTGATCAACGAAGATGGTTTTGTCTTTTTGCAGCGCGAGCACATGTCGTATGGAGCGATACTAATCGATTTGCCGGACCCTCGCGAGGAGAGCTTGGCCAAGCTCTATTCGGTCGAGGCCTATAGGCTGTGCCGCAAGTTGCTCAGCCCGCAAGGCGTCTTGGCGACTCAGGCTTCTAGTCCGTATCACGTACGCGAGGCGTACTGGAGCATTGCCGCCGCTTTGGAGGAAGCGGGCTTTGCCGTCCACTCTTATCACTTGTACGTGCCCTCTTTTGGCGAGTGGGGGTTCCACTTGGCAGGACCCGCCGGACTAGATCCGCAGGCAGTCGCCTTTGTGGTTCCCACGCGCTATATCGACCGCCAAGTCTGGAGTGCCCTCGCGGTGTTTGACGGTGACATGACCCGCTTGCCCGTGCAGGCCAACCGACTTGATAGGCCGGTGCTAGCGCGTTATTATCGACAAGGTAAGAGTACTCAGTTTTGAAAGGACATGCCAGATGGGTTTAAGGAAATGGTTCGGTGGTCGCCAAGACGAGGACGAATCGACCTATCAGGAGTATTCGCTCAGCACCATGAAGGTAGGCTTTCTCGTCGATTACGACCTCAAAACTTGGCAGGTTACAGGCCGTGGAAGCTATGACTACGACGGCTATACTACCGAAGAATGGGAATTGCAGGCCGATGGTCAGGTGCGCTTCCTCGAGCGCGCCGTAGAAGACGGTAAAGCCTATTGGACTTTAACGCGGGCGATTGGCATCGACGAAATCGAAGGCGATATTGCCGCGGCGATCATCGCCGACGGCGACCCGCCTGAAACTATACGGTTTGAGGGTGATGAATACGCGGGGAGCACGAGCGATGCGGGCCTGTACCGCAAAGACGGCACCGATGCGGAGCGCGAGTTTGTCAACTGGTCGTTTGAAGGAGAAGAGGGCAAAGTGCTTTTTATCAGCCAGTGGGGCGAGCGCGACTTTGCCGCGTACGCAGGCTTGGAGGTAGAAGAATACCAATTCACCGACATTTTGCCGGTGGAGGAGGGCACTTGAAATGGCTTGGCGCGTAGCGGCCTTGGCGTTGTGGGGCCTGATCGCCTGCGGGTCAAAAGACCCAGTGTGGGAGCTAACACGCGACTTAGATCGCTATCCCGAGTACTCCCTGATCGTCGATGATACCCGTGTCGAAGGCTCGTTTTTTCCCGATTACGCCCTTCGCTTCCAAGTCTTGACGGCTTCGGGGCAGCGCGTCGCCGGGCGCGATACCATCGTGTACGAGGAGCGCCGCACGGATTGGATGGAAGTCCGCGAAGAGACCTTCTATCGCTACGAAAAGTACGTCGGCATGGTCGTGGCTTCCAAATCGCTTGACGGTCGTCGCACCGGCACCAGTCAAGCGCACCCGCCCGGCTACCAATACGTCGGCAATCCCCAGTACGGATTTTGGGGAGGTGGTGGGTTTTGGCAATTCTACGGCCAGTACGCGCTGATGAGCCACTTAATGGGGGGATGGGGCGTTGGCCGGGGTGATTGGGAGGACTATCGCCGCAACCGGGAACGGGGCCGCCCGTACTACGGGCCGACGAAGGGAGGCCGACCCACTTTTGGGTCGCGCGGCTCGCAAACCCAAAAGACGCGACCGCAATTTTACCAGCGCCAGCAAAGTCGCCGCCAGGCCTTTAGTGGCCAGGTCAAAAACCGCATGGGCCGCACCACCTCCGGGTGGGGACGCGGTTCCTCGCGCTTTGGAAAATAGGGGGAACGCAGTGGACAATATAGTGCAGATGGCCCAGTCCTTAGTCTATCTTGTAGAGGCTTTCGTCCTGCTCTTCGTTGCCAAGCAGGTCTATGCCCGAGTTTTTCGCCGGGTCGATCTCAAAGACGAACTCTACGGTCGCAATAACCACGCGATGGCCGTTGCAGTGGGCGGTTATTTCTTTGGGATTTGTTTGGCGTTAGGAGGGGCGTTGAGCGGCCCTTCGCTCGGCTGGCAAGCCGACCTGCTAGGCATCGCCCAGTACGGTCTCTTGGCGATTGTCCTGATGGTCGTCGCCGGCGTACTCTGCGAGCGGGCGCTCCTGTTCCGCTTCGACAACCGCAAGGAGGTCATCGAGGATCACAATATGGGGACGGCCTTTGTCGAGGCGGGGATGCACATTGCCAATGGCCTGATTGTGCTGGCCATTGTGTTGGGTGAAGGGCCGCTGTGGAGCGGCGTGGTTTTCTGGCTGCTGGCGCAAGTGGTGCTGGTGGTGGCTGGGCTGCTCTACGAGTGGATTACCCCACATTCGATTCACCGCGAACTAGAGCGCGACAATGCTGCGGTTGGCTTGGCCTTTGGCGGCGTGCTGGTGGGCATGGGCAATATCGTCAGCATCGCCGCGGCCGGCGACTACGCAGGGTGGATCGAAAGTCTCAAAATTTTTGGCATGGACGTGGTCTTTGGTTTTGTCGCGCTCTACGTCATCCACAAGTTGACCGATATGCTCTTGGCACCTAGCGTGCGCTTGGGTGCCGAACAGGTCGAAGAGCAGCCGAATGTGGGGGCCGGGCTTATAGAAGCCTTCGGCTACGTGGGTGGATCGATCCTAATCGTCTGGATCTTCTGAACTACTCTGCCGACTCCGGTGCCACTGCCACAGCAGAGTTGGGCCGCCGACGAAGATATAGGTCAGATTCGCTAAAGCATGGGTCAACGTGGCGCAGGCCAAAGCGGTGGCAAGGGGCACCGTATAGAGGCGATGCATAGCTTCGCCAAAGAGGAAGTGATACGAGCCGATTCCTCCAGGCGTTGGAATGATCACTCCGATAGACGATATGGCCATGACTACTAGCGCCGCTACTGCGTCGAGGTCGTATGTCTGGTCCAAGCCCATGCCGACAAAAGCCGCGTAGATAATAAATACATAGGCTGCGTTGAGGAGGACCGAGCTGACTATAATTTCAAAGTACGCCGTCGGTTGTTGTCGCAGGGCGGAAAGCCCGCCGATGAAGGTCTCGATGATTGCAAGGACCCGCTCGCCGCTTCCCCAAGCACGCCGTGCGAGTAGCGGGCGAATTACAGCTAAAATTTTTTCCCGATAAACCGATACCAAGACCAAGGCCCCCAGTGCAACTAAGCAGCCGACTAGGGCCAGTAGGCCGACGGTGTCCCGATCGGCACCGCCCGGCATCCAAATTACGGGCAGGGCAACATCGATATAGACGATGAGCCAGAACAAGACGATGAGCCAAAACAGATCGAGAATGCGCTCGACCACTATCGTGGCCATCAAGGCGCTGATGCTCGCCCCAGTGGTCCACTTGAGGCTGACACACCGCAGAACTTCACCCGAACGCGGCACGGCCACATTGGCCGCATAGCATATAGCTAAGGCGAGCGACGCGTTGAGATTGCTTACCTGCGGCGCAAAGGGTCGCATCAGGACCAGCCAGCGCCAAGCCCGCAAGACCAAGGTCCCCAGCGTTGCGACGCACATGACCGCGGCCCAAACCGGCGAAAGGCCGGTCATGGCATCCCAGAGTTCGCCGCGGTTTATCCCCTCAAAGGCCCAATAAATAAAAAGCCCCATTAGGCCTAAGCTCAGCCCGTACTGGAGGGCTTGTTTCAGCATCTTGTGCATCGCGCAGGCAAACGCAAAGCAGAGGATCGCTAGATCCCCTGCTGCATGGCGGAAGGAATAGGCTGGGTGGGTTTGTTCAAGCCTGTATGGGTTGAAATTTGCCCATTTTCTCTAATAGATCGATGACTTGCGCGGCCGCCTCCGAGGGCGTTGCTGTGTCGGTTTCGATGACCAATTCAGGCTTTTCAGGTTCTTCATAAGGGTCTGAAACACCGGTAAAATTGGGTATTTCACCGGCTCGGGCTTTTTTGTAGAGGCCCTTGGGATCGCGCTCTTCACACAGCTCAATTGGGGTATTGACAAAAATTTCGACGAAATCGCCCGCTGCCATCAGCGCCCTTACTCCGTCGCGGTCAGCTCGATAGGGGCTGACAAAGCTGGCGAGGGTTAGGAAACCCCCATCGACAAAGAGCTTTCCTACCTCGCCGATCCGCCGGATATTTTCCGCCCGGTCGTCGGCGGAAAAGCCCAAATTTTTATTGAGCCCAAAGCGGATATTGTCGCCGTCTAGCACATAGGCCAAATGGCCGCGGGCGGCCAAAGCGTGTTCAACTGTATAGGCAATCGTGCTTTTGCCCGAACTTGGCAAGCCCGTCAGCCAGAGCAAGACCCCTTGTTGGCACAACAGGCTTTCGCGTTGTGGGCGGCTGACATGGCCCTCGTGCCGGACGATATTGGTCGCTTTAATAGCGGTCAAAGTTCACCTCGTGAGTTTAGAGATAAGTTCCATAGAAAAATTATAATAACGACCATACGGCCTTGATTCGTCAAGGAAGTGGCCTAGGCGCGTTGTACTATTTTATTGACGGTTAATAGTCTATATATTTATAATATGACAATACATTACAAGCGCATCTCACCGAGCGGAGGAGGCAAGCGTATGAAAATTGCAATTAGCATCACCTGTGCGGCCCTGCTGGCAACTGCCAGCGAGGGGGTTGTGAACATTCAGAATGTGGGATCGGGCGCTCGCGCTCAGGGGT
>JAPPEG010000169.1 GCA_028875345.1 Gemmatimonadota bacterium | reverse complement strand
ATCGGAAGTTTGCCTTGGGACTATGACCTTTGGCCACAGCACCGACGAACGGGAGGCCAAGCGGATCGTCGATCTGGCGTTTGACGCGGGTATCAATTTCTTCGACACGGCCGATTCGTATGGCGGCGGCGAGTCCGAGGTCATCACTGGCAAGGCGCTCAAGGGCCGCCGCCGCGATGCGGTCATCGCCACTAAGTTCTTCAACCCTATGGGTCCTGGTCCCAATGACTCTGGGATGTCGCGGGTGCGCATTATGAACGCCGTTGAAGACAGCCTCCAGCGGCTGCAAACAGATTACATCGACCTCTATTACATTCACCACGTGGATACCCAGACCCCGTTGGACGAGATGCTGCGCGCCCTCGACGATTTGGTCCGCCAAGGCAAGGTGCGCTATACCGCCTGTTCCAACTATCAGGCGTGGCGTTTGATGGAGGCGTTGTGGATTTCAGACGCGAACAGCTTGGCGCGTTTTGAGTGCTATCAGCCGCAATACAGCTTGGTCGTGCGCGACATTGAGCAGGAGTTGATTCCGGTTTGTCAGCTCAAGGGGTTGGGCGTGGTGGTGTGGAGTCCGCTCGGCGGCGGCTTTCTCTCTGGCAAGTACAAGCCCGGCGAGCGCACTTTGGAAGGCACGCGTTCCGCGGATGCTTGGGCCTACCCGCAAAGCTATTTTGCCGCCAATGCCGACGAGACCTTAGAGACGCTCTTGGCGGTAGCCGACGAGATGGGGCGTTCACCGGCGCAAGTTGCCCTGCGTTGGGTGTTGGAACAACCGGCCATCACTTCGGTCATTATCGGTGCGCGCACCGTCGAGCAGGCGAGGGACAACATGCTCGCTGGCAGCTTTCGTCTCCCGGGCGAGGCTCGCGCTCGGCTCGACGAAGTCTCCCACCTCCCGCATCGCTATCCAGAGGCCATGGAAGCGCACATGCACGAGCGCCGCGACGATGCGGTCGAGATGCCTGCGCTGGAGTAACGGGTGACGGAGCCCTCCCTCCAAGCTGCCAAGACCTGCGAGCTTCACGTCCACATCGGCGGCAGCCTCTTTGCCGCCGATCTCCTCGACTTGGCCCGCGACCACTACGAAAAGATCGACTGGTCGCTGTTTGTCGATAGCTTTGAACGCGCATATCACCGCAGGCCCGATCCGGTCGCGCTGTTCCGCGAGGCGCTTCACAGCCAATGTCTCGACTCGCTCAAGGCGCACTGCGTGTACGGTGCGGAAGACGGCGGCGACTTTGCCCATTTTCAAGCCAAGTTCAACTTGGCGATCTGCATCTATCGCCATTGGTGGAACGTCTTGGGCAAGCCAGAAGAAATACTGCACCGGATCTTTGCCCACCATCGCGGCGAAGGGCTGCGCTACGTCGAATATCGCGCCATGGCTCCCTATGATCACATCCAGCCCGAAGCCTTCGCGCAGTTTCACGAGCTGACTGCTCGCGCCATCGCCCAAGCCTGCACTGAGGACTTTACCGCTCGCTATCTCATCAGCCTGCCGCGCTGGGCACCGCTCGAATGCTATAAGTTGGTTCAACGCCTGCTCGACGAAAACGAGGATTTGGTCCCCACTATCGTTGGCCTCGACTTCTGTCACTTTGAGGAAGGCTACCCGCCCGCGAGCACCCGCGCCTTCTTCCGCCGCCTGCGCCGCGACAACGAGCGGCACCCGGAGCGCGCCCTCGACGTGGCCTATCACGTCGGCGAGGTGTACTTCGATAAATCGCTCGAAAGCGCGGTGCGCTGGTGCCACGAAGCCGCAGAGTTGGGTGCGCTGCGTTTGGGGCACTGCACTGCGCTAGGGCTCGACCCGGAAGTTGCCGTGGCCCGCCGGTCCCAAGCCCACGAGAGGGAGTTGGTCAGCGAACGCTTGGCCCAGATCGCCTACGATTTGCAACACAAGGACGCGTTGGAAAAATTCGGCGTTCCGGTCGATGACCAAGCCTTGATGCAGGAGCGCAGCCACCTCTCGTCTCGTCCCGGCGATGTGCTCGTTTGCCGCGCGTACGATCCTCCGCGCCTCGAAGCGGTGCGCCGACGGCAGGACTTCGCGCTTAGCCGTTTGGTCGCGCACGACACCGTAGTAGAGACCTGCCCGACCTCCAACTTGCGCATTGGTGCTGTGCCCGACGCCAAAGATCACCCGGTGCATCGCTTCTTGGCCTCTGAGGTCCGACTGGCCATCGGTGCCGACGATCCCGGTCTTTTCGACTGCACACTCGCCGACGAGGTCAACTGGGTCCAGCGCCACACTGGCATGACGCCTGACGCGCTACAAGCCCGCCTCGGCGACCCGCGCGACTACCGATGCGGCCTGCGCCGCGTCCGCTAGGAACTCATGATTACTCCGCAAAAGATGTTCAAGGGATTTTTCTATACCTTGGGCACGGGCTATGCCGCGCGGCTGTGCAGCGTGGGGCTGACGGTCTTGATCAAAAGGCAGCTCGAACCGAGTGTTTTTGCCGATGTGTTTTTGGGCGTGACGGTTTTTACCATGCTGTCCAGCCTGCGCGAATTCGGCCTAGTGCACGCGCTGTTGCACTTCCAGGACCAAGTCGAGGAATTCGTCGGCACGCACTTTGCGCTGAATGTGTGCATTACCTTGCTGTCGTGTTTGTTAACCAGCGGGGTCGTCTTGGCCTTGACGTTGCTCTTCCCAGCGGATTTTTCCTGGACCTTTGCCCAAGTCGCGTGGGTGCTGGCGGCGCTGCACTTTGTGCGCCAACTGAGCCTGACTTCAGAGGCTCTGCTGAGGATGGATTTTGAGTTTGGTCGGCTCTCCCTCTTGCACGGGCTGGGGACGCTGCTGGCCTTGAGTTGCGCGCTGCTGGCGGCCCGTGCCGGATGGGAAGAGTGGAGTTTGATATTGGGGGGGTGGACTACGTACTCAGTGCTTAGCGTGGTGTACGTGCTGTTTTTTTCTACTGCTACTTGGTGCAGCCGCCCCCTGCGCCTCGCCTCCTTGCACTTCGACTGGGTTTGGGCGCGCCGCTTATTGGGCTATGGCGTGTGGATCTGGATTGGCTGGGTACTGCAAATTTTTATTTGGTGGTACGACAAACTGGTCGTGCGCTTGGTCGTCGGCGATACGGCGCTCGCGCTCTACGAGACGGCGTGGTGGCTGGTGCAGATCCCCACTGCGGTCATTGCGCATATCATCCTCAACTACAGCGGTGCCCTGTACTCGCGGTATCGGAACGAGCGCGAGCGGCTGGGTGAGTTGTTCTCCAAGATGATCAGCCTAGTGCTGAGAGTGTCGGCTCCGGTGTCGCTGATTTTGGTCTTCAATGCCCGCGAAGTAACCGCCCTTTTAGGCGGCCAATGGGCTGGGTCGGCGCGCATCGTGGTTTGGCTGGCCGCGTATGCGCTGTTGCGCCCGCTGCTCAGCGATGGCTTTAGCCTGCTGTGGGCCGTAGGGGCGACGCGACGGTCCGCGTGCATAGTGGGGATGCAGGGGGTGGTGGCCCTTTTTGCCGTCCCCACGCTCGGCGTGTTGTGGGGCGCGGAGGGCGTGGCGTACAGCATGGGTGCGGTGGCTGGCGTGGGTTTCTTAGGACTGTGCGTTGGTTTGCGTGCCTATGTGCGCGTCAATTGGTTCAAGGTGTTGGCCGCGCCGGCCGTGGGATTGTTGGTCGCCGCTATCTGTGGATGGTCTTACGACCGTTGGGCCTTGGATTATGCCGTGGGCGATTTTGCCTTGCGGAGTGGAATTATGGCGTTGGCGTACGGGGTCGTTCTCGGGATACTAGAGCGCCGCACCATCGTCGAGGAGCTCGGGCACTTGCGCCGCATTATGCGCGGGAGCGAGGAAGAAGAATAGAGATTTCGCCGACCGCGATTCGCGCGAGCGTCGCCGCGTAGAGCCGGTGTTCTACTGCTAGTACCCGCTTCTGTAATGTCTCGGGCGTGTCTTCTGCTTTAACCGGAACCTTTTCCTGCGCGAGGATCCGTCCGTGGTCGTATTCTTCATCTACTAGGTGAACCGTCGCCCCGCTCTCTCGCTCTCCCGCGGCCAACACGGCCTCGTGGACCCGCATCCCGTACATGCCCTGTCCGCCGAACTTGGGCAACAGGGCGGGGTGGATGTTCAAAATCCGCCCTTCGTAGGCCGTTAGTACCTTCGACCCCAGCTTCTTCATGTATCCGGCTAGACAAATTACTTCGACCCCGTGCCGCTGCATCGCCGCCAGAATCGCCGCCCCCAGTGCATCGCCATGTGTCCGCTCGCTCAGGTGGTACGCCGCGATGTTCGCCTGCCGTGCTCGCGCCAGCGCACCCGACTGCGAGTTGTTGCTAATTACCACGCGCGGCTCGGCCGCTAGCGTCCCTGCCTGACAGGCATCGATGATCGCCTGCATATTCGACCCGGTGTGCGAGGCGAGAAACCCCAGTTTTAGCATCTAGAGAATGTCCAAGACTTGCTCTGGGGGTCGCCCGAGACGCGCTTGATTTCCTTTGACGACGATGGGCCGCTCGATCAGGATGGGGTGTTCCACCATCGCCTGAATGAGCTGCGCGCGATCCGTTACCTCGGCCAACCCCAGCGCTTGGTATTCGTCTTCTTTGGTGCGCATCAGTTCCCGGGGTTCCAGTCCGAGCTTTTGCAAAAGCTCGTCTAGGGTCCTGGCGTCCGGCGGCGTCTGTAGGTACTCGACGACGTTTGCCTCTACGCCTTGCTCGGATAGTAGAGCTAACGTCTGCCGACTTTTAGAGCATTGCGGGTTGTGGTACATCGTTACTTCGGCCATTTTCTACCCCCGTTAAGTGTTTGATTGCCATCGCAAAAATTAAGGTCTTGCCCTCATGCCTACAATAAGCCCGGCGACGCCAGCCGACGCCGAATTCTTTCAGCAAAACGGCTACATCCGCTACGAGCACTTCTTCTCCGCCGAGGAGATCGCCTCGCTGCGCCAAGCCATTGACCACGCCATCGACACACATCGCGCCCGCATCAGAGGGGCCGAGAATGATGGCCGCGGGTCGGAAGAATACGAGCGCGTCTTCAACCAGATGGTCAACCTCTGGACCGACTATCCGGACGCCAAGGAAATCGCCTTCCATTCGCGCTTGGCCGAGACCGCCCGCCGCCTGAGCGGTTGCCGCCACGTGCGCATCTACCACGATCACGCGATGATCAAGCCCCCCGGCCAAACGAGCAAGGAGACGAACTGGCATCAGGACGCGCCCTATTGGCCGATGGATCCGGTCGGCGCGCTGTCGGCGTGGATTGCGGTGGACGACGTGACCGCAGACAATGGCTGCCTGCACTTTGTGCCTGGCTCGCACCAGTACGAGCGGCTCGAACCGATCAAACTCGGCGTTGCTGGCGAGAGTATCGTCGGTAAAATGAAGGAACAGGGCTACGACGTGCCCGAGCCGGTGACCATGGACATGCAAGCCGGCGGCGTCACCTTCCACCACGGCTGCACCTTCCACTACGCCGGTCCCAACCAGACCGCTGCGCCGCGCCGCGCGTTTGCCATTATCTACATGCCCGACTACACCACGTTTACCGGGACGCACGATGCGGCTGGCGCAGCCGACGAGATGGAGGCCGGCGGCCCTTGGGACCATCCGCTGCATCCCATTCTGGCGGGAGATTGAGGCGGCGCAAAATGCGATAGACTCACAGAAAGACCGCGCTCAGATGATGGCGTAGTTGATGGAGGAGAGTGTTGGAGCGATAGCTCGTAAAAATGCTGCTTAGGAACGTTTAATACCCAATTTTCTCATTTTGTTGTACAGCGTCGAAGGCGGCACTCCCAGCAGAGCCGCCGCTCCTTTTGTCCCCTTGATCTGCCCGTTAGTTGCATTGAGTACTTCGAGAATATAGCTGCGTTCAAGTTCAAGTAGCGGCATTATTTCGCGTTCTTGAGACTCTCCTTTAAGACCGAGAACAGAGTTTACAATGTTAAAACCGTGTTGCATCAGATCGGCCACCTCGATTTGCCCACCCTTGCAGGTTGTGACCGCCTGTTGTATAAGGTGCTCCAGTTCCCGCACATTCCCCGGCCAATCATAGGCGTGCAGCATCTCCATAACCTCGACACTCAAGGAGGCGGGTTGCCGACCTAGATGTGCTGCCATGCGATTCTTGCAAAACTCGACGAGGGCCGGGATGTCCTCCTTGTGTTCGCGCAGGGGTGGGATGTACAGCGGAAACATCTGCAGGCGCAAATACAGCTCCTCGCGAAAATCACCGGCTTGTACCATCGTCTTCAGGTCGCGGCTGGTCGCGGCGACTATGCGCGTCTGTGCGGTCAGCGTTTGGTCACTTCCAACCCGCTCAAACGTGCACTCTTCCAATAAGCGCAAGACCTTGTCCTGCGTGTCCAACGTCAGATCGCCGATTTCATCTAAAAACAGGGTGCCGTCTTTAGCCTGTTCCACCTTGCCTACTTGGCTGGTAGCCGTCTCATCTTCGCGACCAAAAAGTGCACTATCGCCCAATTCTTGTGACAAGGCACCGCAGTCTACATGGATAAAAGGACCCTTGCCATAGGCACTCAATGCGTGTAAGGCCCGCGCCGCTAACCCCTTGCCCACACCTGTTTCGCCTAGAATCAGCACGGCCAGATCGGAGGGTGCCACCTCCGTAAGTTTGGTTTGGAACTGGCGTATGGGATCGCTCTGTCCGATCAGCACGGTCAGATCGGCAGGAGCCACCTCCGTGAGTTTGGTTTGCAACTGGCGCAAGCCCTTGCTCGGTCCGACAACCTTGTTATCCCCACGGAGTGTGGCCGATAGGGTCTCGATATGCGCGTCGGGTTTTACCGCAAGCTGCGCCTGTGCCGGTTCTGAGTAATTGAGGTCTTGATCTATCGCTCGGACTTGAAAGGTGTAGTCGCCCGGCGGCAGGTTTTGGTAACAGGCTCGCAGCTCCCGAGTCGCAGGACACCAGTCGGCATCGTATCCCTGCAAGCGATAGACGTAGAGCATGTCGCGGGGATGGGTAGAAAAACTCAGGTCCTTGTACTCGAAAATCACTGGCTGTCCCACAGTGGATCGGCAGACGTCCGTTTTCTGATAGACCTGATCGGTGATAACCCGGATGAGACGAATCTGGGGCGACGTTTGCCGTGGTCGATAGCGTATGATGGAACCCACGATAGTGCCCAACCAGAAAGTGCCGTCGCGGTCTTCAAGGATTCGGCAAACGGGTCCTATATGGGGTGACTGGATGGTTTGGAAAAGCCGACCATCGTAGAGAGCCACACCTTGGTCGGTGCCGATCCAGAGATGTCCTCGCGTATCCTCAAACAAACAGTGGATGCGGTTGCTCGGTAGCCCGTCTTTGGTGGTGAAGGAGCGGAAGGAGCGGCCATCAAAGCAACTGATCCCGCCTAACGTGGCGATCCATAGATTCCCGTGGCGGTCTAATAGTAGATCGTTGACATGGTTGTCTATGAGTCCGTCCTCAACCCCATACCATGTAAGACCCTCTTGCGGATGCCAGCGGGCAAAGCCGATGACGCTCGTTGAGCTGTCCCTACTGGTCAAATGGAAATAGATTTCGTTGTTGCGCGTGGTAAGCACCGCACCAATGCGGCTGAGAGGTGTTTTTTTATTGTCCTCGGCAAAAATGGTTTGGCGCTGCTCGCCCTGTTGATACACGATCTTTAATGGACTGGCCAAAAGCTCTTTTCTTTTGTTTAGGGCGTAGTGTTCCCAATAGCCGAAGATAAATCGTCCCTCCTGGTCTTGAGTGATACTGCAGATACCCCCTGCGTCTACATCAGCCGCTAATTTCCTCCTTTTGAGCTTCTGCTCTTCGTAGCGGAACAGACCGTTTCCGCCGCCAAACCACAGGTGTCCCTCCAGGTCCTCGTAGATGGAGAAACAGTTGCCGACACCAGGACCTTTCTCGGGACGATCCACGAATGTAAAGTGCTCGCCATCGAAGCGGGCGAGGCTTTTGATCTGACGGCCAA
>JAPPEG010000373.1 GCA_028875345.1 Gemmatimonadota bacterium | reverse complement strand
GTGGGTCTGACCGTTGACAGTGACCTTGATTGCTACTGACATAGCCACCTCCTATCGAATTAAGAATTGAGAATTAGGAATTGAGAATTGGGGCGGAAATTCCTAATTCCTAATTGACACTTCGCGTTCCAGCGCCTTGAAAAACTGATTGGTAAACATCCGCGCCACGCCCGAGAGCAGGCGCTGTCCCATGCTCGCCAACCGGCCCGTCAACTGCGAGCCGCCCTCGACTTCCACCGTGGTCGTCTCGTTATCTTCAGAAAACCGGACGTGGCCTTCAGCCGCGATCTGGCCGATCCTGCCATCGACGTCGATGATCAAGCGATAGCTTTCCGGCTCCTTGCTATCGACGACTTGCAGCGCACCGTTGAAGGTACTGTTGATCGGTCCCATTTTGATGTGCAGCACAGCTTGGTACTGGCCGGGGCCCGTTTGCTCCAAGGTATCGACGCCTGGAGTAATGCGCGCCAACACCTCGGGGTCGTTGAGCAAGTCCCACATGACTTGCCTCGGAGCACTAAAGGTATGAGAGCCTGTAAGCTGCATGGGCCGATGCTTTTGTTAAAGGCCAGAAGCGAGTGACGCGGAGGTGGATATTAAAAAAATTTGCCTGTCTTTGTCAATCAAATAAGCCAACGCGGCGGAGTGACGAATTGAGATGACCAGATTCGCAGACCTTAGCGGAATCGTGCTAGCGGCGGGAAGTTCCTCTAGGATGGAGGGTGCCAATAAGTTGTTGCTGCCTTGGAAGGAGCAATCCGTCCTCCAAGTCGTGGTGGAGCGGATCTGCGAGGTGGGTTTGGGTGAGGTAGTCGTGGTGACAGGGCATCAACGAGCAGAGATAGAAGAAAGGTTGAGCCACTATCCCGTGCGGCTGGTACACAACCCAAAATTTGCCGAGGGGATAGCCGCCTCTATCAGAGTGGGCGTAGAAGCGGCAGTCGGCGAGCAAGGGTATCTCTTTGCCCTAGGGGATATGCCGCAGATAGCTGGTAAGACGATCCTAAAGGTCGCCGAGACGTTGAAAAGTAGCGAGACCATCGCCGTGCCGGTGCGCGACGGGCGACGCGGCCATCCGGTAGCTATCGGCAGCGCCTATCGCGATGCCTTGCTCGCGTTGACCGGCGACCGGGGGGCGCGACCGGTCTTGGCAAGAAACGCAGCCAACGTCATCGAAGTACCCGTCGAGGACGAAGGCATCTTCATGGATGTGGATACGCAGGAATCCTACTCGGCAGCCTTGGAGGCTACTCCTCCGGCGGCACCAAGTGCTGCGTCGTCTCCGCCCGGTCGCGTATCTCCTGCCAATCCCACAACTGAGGTATGAACTCCACATCGGCCCAAAGCTGGGCTTGGTCGGCGTAGTGCGGGCTAGCCGGGTGGCCAGAGGCCCCCAGCGGCGCGATCCAGCGCGAGCGGGTCCAGTCGGAGGGATCGAAGATATACCGGTTGACCGAAAGACCCGTAACTGTGAAGTCGTCGAAGGCATAGCTGCCGGCTAGGGGCGTATCGCCATCGCCGTGGACGGGGAGCGAAGGGGGGTCGAGAAAGGAAGCGGCCTCGGGGAAAATCGCAGAGAATGGGTGCTGAGGCTGGGTGCAGTGCAAGCGGCCCCAACGCCATTGGCCCATGTCGTCGCCAAGAGCCTCTTTGAGAGCAGCGAGCGCTCCGGTCAGGGCCTCAGTCAGAGCTTGGGACCAAGTTTGGCCGGGCGGCAGCAGCGCCGTATCGCCGCGCTCAATCGCGAGAGTTGCTTCGAGGGTGATAAGACGCCAGTGGGCGTCGCCGCCAGCCTCTGCGAGCAAGGTCATGGCGTCGCCACCGAACAAGTTTTGCGCGATGTGGTAGCCAAGTAGGGCGCGAGTTTGCGCATAAATCGCCGGCTGGACTTGGTCGCGGTCCATCCGGCAATCCCACTGGCGCAGCAGGTCGAGGGCTTGGGCACAGTCGGCGTTGGGCGGCTCGATGGGGAGCAAGGCCCGCGTAAAGACCTGGGCCGGCAGCGAGACGCGTTCGGCGTGGATGCGGCCCATCGCCTCGGGCGTGGCCGTACCCTTTGCTAGTTCGAGGATGCGGGTCTGGATGCGGCGGGCGCGGTAGTCCGGGCTAAAGACGAGCCCGACGTAGTAGGGATAATCAGAGCCGGTCACGCGCTGGTTGCAGGTGATGGCATAGCCCGTTGCGGGATCTATGGCTTTGGGCAACTCGGCGTGGGGGATGTAGCCTTGCCACTCGTACTCGCCGCTCCAGCCGGGGACGGCGCGCCAGCCGTTTGCGGCCTCGCGCACCGGGATCCGGCCCGCGTGCAGATAGCCGAAGCAGCCGTGGATGTCGGCGACGGCGTAGTTGTTGACGCGGTCGTTCCAGCGGGCAAAGGCTTGGTGCAAGTCCCCCACCGAGCGAGCGCGCATGGCATCGCGGGCCGCGTCGGCCCAAGGAGTGCCTTCGATGAGGCCGGGGTCGCTGATGGCGATGGCTTGGCCTTTGCGCGGGTCTCCAGCAATGATAGGTCCGTGGTGGGTAATGACGACTTCGGAGGTAACGGCCGCCGCGCCGCGGACGTGGATTTCTTCCCGCAGAATTTCCGCTGGCCGCCACGCGCCGCTGAACTCGTACTCCAATCCATCAGCCGTTTCGCGGAAGCGCTCGACGAACAGATCTTGGGTATCGGCACTGCCATAGGTCATGCCCCAGGCCACGTACTCGTTGTGGCAAAAGTGCAGGGTGCCGGGGACGCCGGGCACCGAGTAGCCGCTGACGGCGAAGTCGGGGCAGGCGATATGGACTTGGTAATAGACGGAAGGAGTGTCGAGAGCGCGGTGCGAATCGCCGGCCACTAGCGGCAAACCCGAATCCGTGTACTCCCCCGCGATGGACCACGCATTGGAGCCGGGGTCGGTCTCGCGGCTGAGGGCCGTGAGGCCGTCGAGAGGTTCTCCCTGGTACTCAGCGCCGGGAGGCACGGTGAGCAGGTGGCCTTGGGGATAGCCCTTGATTAGCTGAGCGAGGTTTGCGGCCACAATACTGTGGCCGGACTGCTCAGCACCGACGACTTGGGCCAGACGGGTGCGCCAGAGCTTGGATTCAAAGGTGCCGAGCAGGCTGTTGCGCATCTTGTACACGGCGAGGCAGTGCCAGCTTTCCCACGGCTCGGGGCGCTGACCGAGGAGTTGGTACTCAACGGGCAGGGCCGTTGTCATCGCTAAAAAGGCGTTGACGCCAGCGGCGTACGCGTCGAGCATGGCCCGCGCTTGGGGGCTAGACGCTTCGTAGTCCAACTTGGCGGTGCGGCCCATGCCCGCAGCGCGCAAAAGGCGGTCGCGATCCAGTCCTGCAGGACCCGCCCATTCGGACCAGCGACCTAGGGCTTGGTGGCGGTCGAAGTCCATATGCCACAGGCGGTCTTGAGCCGTGGCAAAGCCCTGGGCGAAGAACATATCGGCTTCGCCTTCAGCTTGGATATGGGGGATTCCCCAAGGGTCGCGGTGGATGGTGACGGTGTTTTCAAGGCCCTCGCAACACTGGATGCTTTCGAGGTCGGGAAGGGCGGCTTGAAGGTCTTTGGCGCTAATAGGCATTGCGTTCCTCTTGCGTTATTTTTTAGGGTATTCTGCAAGGCAAATGCGTTTGCCGCAACATGTGTTTTAGAATTAACAGTCGCTTCCCAGACATCCATCATCATAACGCATAGTCGGCTGAAGAGAAACGACTCGGCCCTCCTTTTTTCTATTGCCATTGTGCAGGCTCGCGCTCAGCCTCTAGGACATGGCACTTTCCATCCTCTCCAGAGTCCGAGGCGGCGCAGTTCTGCGCCTATGCCGCCTGTCTCTAGCGAGGGGTCTACAATTCTGGCTCCTCCTGCTCGTTGCAGCCGTCCCGACGCGCGCTGAATCACCGAACGATTCCACGCGCGCTGTAACGGCCCTGCGCGTCGATCAGCCACCGCAGATCGACGGTCATCTCTCTGAGCCTGATTGGCAGAAGGCCGAGGTAGCCGGGGACTTCTTCCGCGCTCAGCAAAATCGCGGCATGCCCGCACGACTGCGCACAGAGGCATTCGTTCTCTACGATGCGGTGGCGATCTATGTCGGCTTCCGTTGTTGGGAGCCAGATATGACCGGACTCCGCGAAACCCTGACGCGCCGCGACACGCGGATTTGGGACGACGACGCCGTCGAGGTCGTTCTCGATACCTATCACGACGACCGCAATGCCTACATCTTCGGCATCAACACGCTCGCAACGCAGATGGACCAGCGGATTAGCAACGAGAGTTCCTTCACCTTTGCCTGGGACGCCTCGTGGGAGGCAGAGGTACAGAAATACACAGACCACTGGACCGCCGAGTTTGCCATACCATTGGCCGAACTGCAGTACGATGAAGAGGGCACCACGTGGGGTGTGAACTTCTGGCGGGCGCACCCCATTGATCAGGAATCCTATTCTTGGTCCGACACAGGCGGTGATTTTGGCCGCATCTCCGAATTCGGCGAGCTGCGAGGGCTTCAGCTAACCACTGTCACAACAGAGACCGTCCGCCTAGCTTTTCTGCCCTACGCCAGCTACCGCGCCCTCGAAGACCGTCCCGACGACGGAGATGCTGGCATCGATTTAATCTACCAGCCGTCGGCCAGCTTGATCGGCAACCTGACGGTATTTCCCGATTTCTCACAGCTAGAGAGCGACCCAACGCGGATCAACGTCAACGACGAACGCGAGCTGTCTTTGCCTGAACGCCGACCGTTCTTTCGCGATGGAGCGGAACTTTTCGATCTGCCTCTACGCCTGTTCTACACGCGCCGAGTACAAGAAATCGATTTGGGCGTCAAGGGCACGGGAAAAGTAGGCGGCTACACGTGGGCCGCTGTAAACACGTACGGCAAGCTCATTGACCGCTACGACGGCAATGCCAAACGACGCGCCAACCTCGTCAACCTACGCCTCAACCGCGACATCGGCGAGCGCACCGTCATCGGTGCCATGGCGGTCCACAAGCACCAGAGCGACCGCGATGTGGGCCTGCTGTCCCTCAACAGTCGCCTCGGTCTCGGGCGCGACTGGACCGCCACGAGCCAGTTCGTAGGCAACTCCACCGGCAGCAGCCCCCATTATGCCTATCACGTCTCGACCGAATGGCGCAACCAGTCGGGTCTGAGTGGCTTTGTCGAACTCGAAGAGATCCGCGACGGATTTCGGCCGAACGAAACTGGTCTGGAAGACGAGGCGTATCGCCGCGCGCGGGGTGCCTTTACCTTCCTCAACGAGTATTCAGAAGGTAGCACACTCAATGCCCTCGTGCTGCGCGGCCGAGTGTTCCGACAGACAGACGAGACGGGTCGTCTGCGCGAGCAGTACGCCCAAGCTGAGGGATCGTTCGATGTAGGCCGTTTCGATTTCTATTCGCTGGCCCGCGTCGGACAACTGCGGGAAGCCGGACGCCTCTGGAACACGCGATTTACCGGTGCCGACCTCGAATACACATCGACATGGGGTTTCGTCGGTATCTACAACCAGATCGGTAGCCGCCAAGGCATTTTCAACTGGTTTGTCAGCCTAGACGCCAACGCCAACCTTTTCAGCCGACTGACGATCAGCTTGGCTGCACACCGTTTCGACTGGCGCGACCGACGGGAAACGCTCGTCATGCGCACGACGACGAACTACCAGTTCACCCGCCACGTCGGTCTGCGGCTGTTCCACGAGCGCGTAATCGAGCAAACCGACGGTACTACGAAGGATAATTTCAACACGGTCTTCGACTATGAGTTCACCCCGGAGAGTCACTTCTTCCTCGTCTTCGTGCGCGACCGCGACCGCACCAAAGCCGCTTTCAGCAAAATCGCCTATCTGTTCGGTGGAATCTGAAGGAAGAAATCGCGCTGGCCTGCAAGGCAAATGCGTTTGCCGCAACATGCACATTGAACTATTTTTCAGTTCAATATAGTTCACTTTATAGTTCGGAGTTTGTGGCATGAAATCAATTACCATTCACGGAATGGACGATGAAATGGACCGGCAAATCAGGGAGAAGGCCGCAGCCGAGGGCAAGAGCCTGAACAAGACCATTAAAGGGTTGCTCGAACAGGCACTGGGAGGGCGGCGTTCGCGGCGAGAAGAATTTGTCGATCTCTTTGGTTGTTGGTCGGCAGCAGATCTGGCCGAGTTTGAACAAGCGACAAAAGACCTTCGCCAGATTGACCCCGACGACTGGAAATGAAACGCATACTGCTCGACACCAACGCCTATACTGCGTTTCTAACTGGAGACAAGCGCGTACTGAATGCGCTGACCGAGGCGGAAACAGCGTTTTTATCTGCCATTGTCATTGGGGAATTATACGCTGGTTTTTGCGGTGGCAATCGGCTCAAGGAAAACAAAGCTCTGCTAGCGCGTTTTTTGCAAAAGTCTAATGTGCGCGTCCTCGACGTCACCGCCGAAACCGGGGAAGTCTTCGGCCAAATCAAAAACGCGCTACAAAAGGCTGGAACGCCGATCCCGCTAAACGATGTATGGTTGGCGGCACAGGCCATGGAAACCGGCTCCGTTCTCGTCTCCTTCGACGCGCATTTCGACCAAGTTAGCGGACTCAGGCGCTGGACGCAGTAGGCCGGTCGTGGATCGGCCCCGGATGGTCGCGGAGCGAGCCGCCTTGGCGGCCAGTGAGCGCGGCTTGGATCTCGCCGAGAATGGACAGGGCGATCTCCTCGGCTGTTTCTGCGCCGATGTCGAGGCCGACAGGGCTAAACAGTCGGGCGGTCTGCTCATCGCTTGGCTCGATATCTTCTTTTTGCAGATCGGAGAGCAGGCGCTGGGTGCGCTGATGTGGGCCGAGGACGCCTAAGTAGGCAAGGGGCGCGCCGAGCAAGTCCCGCAACAGAGCTTGATCCTGTAGATAGTTGTGGCTCATGATGACGGCGCACGAGCGGTTGTCGAACTGCAGATCCTCGGGCAGATGACCAGGCTGGGCGAGGAGAACTTGCCTAGCCCAGGGGAAGCGCTCGGCGCGTGCATAGGAGGGCCGGTGGTCGGCGACAGTGACGCGCCAACCGAGTTCGCTAGCTAACTGGGCGAGGGGCACGGCGTCGTAACCAGCGCCGAAGAGATAGAACGCGATAGGTGGCATCAAGGGCTCTATGAGCAGGGCGGCCTTGCCGTGCGTCAACTCGTAGTGGCGCGTGTAGCCTAGGGCGATGGGAAGTCGGGTATCGTCGAGGGTCGCGAGGACTCCACTGGCAGCGTTGAGCGCGATCTCGCGCAGCTCCAAATCGGCGATGTCGTCGCGGGCGTCTTCCCGCTCGTCAAGAATCAGATGTTGGCCCGGCGCGGCATTGGTTTCGCCCTCCGTGGCAAAGACCGTGACGAGAACGCCGTGCCGATTCTCCAAAGCACAGCCGTGCAAGAAAGCTGGATAGTGAAACGGCGCATCTTGGGGCAGGCGCTCTAAGAGCACGTCCACCGTGCCACTACAACCCAGACCAGTACCCCAGAGGATGTCGTCCTCAGAGGTGGCGTCGTAGTGCAGGAGGCGAGGTTGGCCATCGGCGAAGACAGCTTGCGCGTTTTCGCGCACATCGCCTTCAAGACAGCCGCCGCTGATGGTGCCCAAGCTCTGGAGATCGGCTTCGATGAGCATGCGGGTGCCCGGGCCGCGATAGACCGAGCCAGAGGTCTGGACCACCGTGGCTAGGACATAAGGCTCACCCGCCTCGTCGAGTTCCCGGGCGCGGCGGAGAATCGTCTGCAAGTCTTTCACGGCTGGACTCCAAAGCGCCGGTACCAGTCGGCCCTCGTCGGCGCGGCGGGCTGGGCTTTTGTCGGCGCGGGCGGCTCAGGACGTCGGCGCAGGTATTGCGCAGCCGTCGCACCGCGCAGCGTCATCAGGTATCCGACGAGCGCCTTGAGACTGTCGATATTGTGGGCCGGGGCAAAGAGGTCGATGTACG
>JAPPEG010000030.1 GCA_028875345.1 Gemmatimonadota bacterium | reverse complement strand
TTGCGCACGACCGAGTCGAAGCCGATGCCCACATAGTGCAACCACTTGAGTTTTTTAGCCGCCAAAAATACGGGCCGTGTCATCAACCCAAACGCAACTTCCGCACCCACGATCTCCCGCACCTGCTCTGCTTCGCTATACGCTGGGCAAAAGTCCAACTCGGGGAACGTCGTTTGCAATTCCTCGACGAAGGATTCTCCCATATCATATGTCAGTACGACCTTCACGCTGCTATCCTTTCTGAAGGGGCGGATTTCAATGCCACGCAAATTTTTCTATAATGCCAGTTAAGTTAGCGAAAAAAGAGATTGGGGAGAAAAACGGGGTGGGCAGTGAGGAGATTCTTGACCTTTAACTACGTGAGGAACAGATGAAACAGCAATGGAGGGAACGGCTGGGGACGGTGACGCTGGAGCCTTGCGGGCCGGTGGTGGCCGGCAGCTACCAGCAATGGACTTTGACCCTGACCGTGGGTAGCTACGGCATTGACGAGGGCGGCACCATTAAGATCGCCCAGCGCCTCGCCTGCGATATGCAGCCGGCCCAGTTCAGCGATCCGGCCGCGCCAGCGTATTGCACGGTGCAGACCAATGGGGCGGCCAAGCTGGCACCGCGCTTTGCTCCCAAGGGACACGAGCGGCCGTGGATGATCTGGTGCGTGGTGATTGATGTGTACGACGGGTCCCTCGCGCCCGGCGAGACCGTGACCGTGGTCTTGGGCGAGCGCAGCGGCGGTTCGCCGGGGATTCGGGTGCAGACCTTTGTCGAGTCGGCCCACGAATTCCGCGTTTTCGTCGATCCGACCAATGCTGCGGTGGCTCGGGCCGTGGTGGATTCGCCCAAGTTTCCCATTGTCGCTGGAGAGGCCGTGGAACTGGTGTGTATAGCGCCGAGCCAGGCGGTAGTGGGCGAGGCGGTGGAG
Source organism: Gemmatimonadota bacterium (assembly GCA_028875345.1). Taxonomy (GTDB): domain Bacteria; phylum Latescibacterota; class UBA2968; order UBA8231; family UBA8231. Next base: position 7,080 of record JAPPEG010000030.1, on the reverse strand, counting down.
GTTTTTGTCAAAGGGCAGGATATGTGGGGCAATCCGACGGCAGTGGCAGGGTCGGTTGAACTGAGTTGGGAAGGGGAAGGGGAGGTCGTGGTCGAGGGGTGCAAGGTGTCTTTTTGCGCTCCGGGTAGCGGACGGCTGATGGCTGCGGTGGACGGCTTGCGCTGTTACAGCAATCCAGTTGCCGTTTCTGAGACAGCGCCTCAGTGGTGCCGCTACTGGGGAGATTTGCACGCCCAGTCCGACGCTACTGTCGGCATAGGCACGGAGGAGGAGTACTTCACTTTTGCGCGCGACTGGGCGAGGGTGGATTTTGCCTCGCATCAAGGCAATGATTTCCAGGTTGACGACGAGGACTGGCAGCGGCTCAATGAGACCGTGCGGGCTTTTCACCGGGATGGCGAGTTCGTCGTCTTTCCCGGCTACGAGTGGTCGGCCAATTCTCCGGCCGGAGGGGATCGCAATGTCTTTTACTTTGCCGAGGGATTGCCCATTGTGCGCAATAGCCACTGGCAGATCCCGCACGTGCCCGAGGACGAAGTGTCGCCCGCGCATCCGGCCGATGTGTTTTTTGCCCGACTCGCTCGCTTGGTGCCGCGCGACCAAGTGATTATCGGTTCGCATGTGGGCGGGCGCTGGGCCGACGTGAAAGCGTATTTCGACCCCGAGGCGCACAATCTGGTGGAAGTCGTCTCGAGCTGGGGCGTGTTCGAGTGGATGCTGTTCGATGCGCTGGACTGTGGCCATGTGGTCGGGGTTATGTGCAATAGCGACGGTCACAAGGGGCGGCCTGGGGCTGAGGGGCCGGGTGCCGGTGAGTTTGGTATTGCCGGTGGTCTGACTTGCGTGTTGGCTGGCGAGTTGTCGCGCGCGGGTGTGTGGGAGGCTCTGTGCAGTCGGCGCTGTTACGGCACGACTGGTGCGCGCATACTTCTAGATGTACAGATAGCGGGCGCGCTCATGGGGGCAGTGGTGACAGATGTGGACTCGGTGGATATTCGCGCTCGGGTTGTGGGAGTGGCACCGCTGGAGGTGCTGCAAGTGTATCGCGGTCGGGAATTGCTCGCTGAGGTGCAGCCGCCTGAATTCCGGGATTTGGGGCATTCCAATAGGGTGCGCCTGATGTGGTCTGGCTCGCGGATGCGCGGGCGCGGGCGACGAGTGGATTGGTCCGGGGTTGTCCGCACCACTCAGGCGACTGTCTTGGAGGCAACCACGGTTAGCTTTGATTCTGCGGCCGACGGGATCACCACGATCGAGCCGCAGGCCGTGGTTTTTCAGTCGCAGACCACGGGGGATTGCGACGGGATTGAGCTGGTGCTGGACGATGGGCGAGTCGGCCGTTTGGCATTCGAGTCGGCGGCGGGGATGACGGAGATTGATCTGGCGAGGTTAAGCCACGAGCCGCTGCGCTTTGACTACGGCGGCTTGGACATGCAGTTGGTGGTGCGGCGCTATCCCGAGCGGGTGGAGGCGCTGGAATTGACGTTGGAGACTGTGGATCAGCCGCCGGGGGAGGGGCAGGCGGCTTATTTCGTCAAGGCCGTTCAGTGCGACGGGGAGATGGCTTGGTCGAGTCCGGTGTATGTGTTGGGCTGAGGGAGGGACGTTTTCAGCTAGCTGCTAGGCATCTAAGAAGCGTCGCCAATCGATTCCTAACTGTCGAACTGCTGCACGAATCGTTCCCAATTTAAGATCGCGATTGCCCCAATCTGGAATAATAGTGGCCTGTTGGGAAACAGGATCAATCCATTTCCGGTGAGAACCGCCCCCTTTACGCACACGTTCTTGACACCCAAGGACTGATAGTTTCTTCGCAACTTCGCGATATTTCACGAGGTGGATACTACAGTTTCTAACCACACGGGGCTATTTGTGTCGAGAATCTGGGTATTCTGAGGCATTGAGCGTCCTAGGTCTTCATATAGCTCAATAACGGCAGCAAACGCATCGGCGACGTTCTCCAATGCCTCATCTATAGAATCACCTTCTGTTATCAATTCTGGGAACAGAGGGGAGGTCACAGTGTATCCGCCTTCAGGCTGTGGCGTCAGGACAAGGGGTACTCTGTAGTCCATAAAGAAGGCTCCATTTCTTGATTAGATAACATGAATCCTAATACTGCAGCTTGCGAATTTCGGTGAGCACTTACATGTAGTATTTGAAATTAGCAAGTGGCTCCTGATCCCAGTCAATAGGAACCTCGCGAAGAATATCGCCAACAACCCTTGAAAACCGCAGAGTAATTGGCCACAGGCCTCCGACTCTACTAGCATTCCAGTTCATTTTCGTTAGTGTCAGAACCTCACCAAGAAGGATATTCCTAGACGTGTCATATCCTATATGGTCAGCAAGTCTGAGCGGCGATGGCACGTGGACGCTATGAAATTGCTGTAAACCTGATAGGTAACCAGTGGTATAAAGGAAATCTATATCATCTATGGAAAAACTCGTGCCTCTTAGAGGAGGGTAACTGTTCACAGGCAAAAGTCTTACACTACTCTGGGGTGCTAACGCGACTAGATCGTATCGCTGGGTATTTCCCTTTAACACGGTCTCGAAACCTGCCTTCTCCTCTGGCCAGTACCTCGAGGTCTTGTGGACCACAACCCTCATTGGCGTTTGCTTCATTTCGCTCTCATATCGTGCGAGGGCCATAGCAGTCAGTTCACTCGCGATGTCCTCAGTGAGATGAGGGGATGGAGTTCCCTCAGTTGCAGGGTCCCAATTGAAGTCAGGACCTCGAAGGACGAGGCCATCTCCACTCTCGTTAAAAGCCTGTACAAGGCTAGTTTGCATCGTAGAAAGATGGGATCCAATCGGTCTATAGAATCCGATACCTATGTAGCAGGTACTGGGGGGCAGACCAATCGGCCCCCACGGAAAACCGCCGGCCTTGAAGTACAGAGCGGTGAAGAAATCCCATGCGATCTCGGATGGATAGTCTTTCCCTCGCTTAAACCCTTTTTCGACAGAAGTATCGACCTTCGTCGTTTCCTCCAAGAGAAACTGTGTCGGCATTCTGTATTTCATTGCCCGAATCTTGAATGCTCGTCTCAGGTCTCGGTGTACATTTCCTAGATGCCTGTCTTTGTAATCAACCACCTTACATTTTTTTAGAATATTGTCGGGGAGGGCAACAACAACATACTCCGGTTCTCGGTCTCGTTGAGCAAGCAGCCTCAGCTTGTCTTCCAGAAGATCAAGCAGAGCCTCAAAGCGAGTCCTGGCCGGTTTCGCTTCAAGAATATCGTCTATCTCGCTTTTAGTCAGTTGTTCGATCCAGCTCCTGTCAAACATCAATTCTGTAAAGAAGCCTCTATCTCTAGCGATTCCCGGAAAGTCAAGATGCTCAGAATCACCTTTGATTCCCAAAGCGCACTTCTCTATCCATTTTTGCGCCCAGTCGACGCTATTAGCTGAACCGATTAGCCCAACTCGAACGTTATCGGGATGCCGATCTTTGGGTTCATAAGATTTAGGCCCAAAACGGCTGATACCCGTCTTGGGATCCTCGTGCTCCCCAAGATTCCCAAATCTTAGCTTGGGCTCAGCGATATATCGACATACCATCGACGGACTAGCCATTCACACCCTCATCTTAGTCTGACCAGACATCATCTTCTTCAAGATCATCCCATCCTTCATCGTCAGCATTTAGCTCTCTGAGTTCTGCCGAGGTGAAGAGATCCTCTTCATACTCTACGTTCCGAAACTGTTGCTGATACTTTTCTGGCATACCTGGCCACTGCACTGTACCCTGTAGGAGGGTCGTTCCAACAACCAATCTTTGGCTTCCGCCATACCGTAGTACTATTCTAGGTTTGCTATCACTCAAGAAGTCTCTCCAGAACTGTACTTCACTAAGTAGATCAAAGTTGAACATTCGGGATTTTCTCCTAGTCACCTTGCTCCCGATCCTCTCGGCTGGAAGCGACCGGGAGCCGTCACTCGTCACGTGCATCTCGGGCCGAATGCTCAAAGACCAGTTCTTTTCTTGAACTCTCTGAAAATCTAGCGCAACAGCGAGGTGATACCAGTAAGGCTTTGGTATTTGAGTCTTCCTAGTGATTGGCTGCCACACAACATTGCGCTCAGTCCTAGACTGGTTGAGCGGCTTGTATTTAATGCTGAGTGGCTCGCCTGGACTGTTCGGCATAAAGTAATATCGGTGGTGGTCTCGATCTAAATTAAGCCCCTTTCTACCAGTTAGCTTATTGAGCGATCTGTTCAATAGCGTCATGAACCACGGAAGCTTTATTGGGTCGTCCCACCAAGCTTCGCTATGGTATCTTTTAACTGACCGAAACCCTACAAGGTGTTGAAATGGGCCTTCTTTATTTTTTAAATCATTAAAGCAGAGTAGTTGACCATTTCGGATCAGGAATGAATAAATCTCTCGGCCGTCTTTCGGTCGTTGGAGTTCCTCCAACACCTCCTTTTCTTGTCTGTCGTTATAATCGGTGTCAATGCTGTACACGTACTTCGGCATTTCAAGGACCGGTAGTAGCGTACTATGAAGGACCTCTGTCACATAGGCGACCTTTCCGTCGTTATTTTGGATACATATTGCTTTTTCAATCGCCTCTGATAGCAACTGTTCATGTTTTGCCTTAATCTCGCGTAGTCTCTCAGCCGTATAGGTCGCCGGTTGTCTGTCTACTATGGTATGGTGCTCCCGGCAAAGAAGAATGAGATTTTCGTACTTATCCCTTTCCTCCATTGGCAGCGCATCGTCAAACCGAGGACCGCGCTTTGCCCTAGATACAATGTGGCATACTTCTGACAACACCACGGCCTCATCCTGCGTGGTCGCAGGAAAATCCAATTGGTTGCTACAACCGGGGAACGCGCACCGGTTTCCCGATCTTTGAAATAGTCTCCGTAGATCGGTCTGATTTGGCATCTATCGTTTCTCCGCTTTACTTCCACCGAGCCATATATGCGGGGAGCCGCTTAGCCCCGGTAGTGCCTTTGAACGAGGCAGGGCATCAGCGATGCTGCGCTTAGTAAGCACCTGTCGGAGCGCTCCATCGTGTCGAATGCGCGCTCGATGTACTCGGTGGGAATATCCTTGTGGAAGAGATCGCTCATCAAAAGTCATAACTGTACATAGGTATAGTATTTTTCCGGCCAAACGTCAAGGTAGCTATACGGCTGGCCTTCGTCATTTGCCACCCTTGCGACGGAAACGGACTTTGACATACTCAATGGGCTTCGCCAAAGGGAACCGCGCCAACATCCAGCGAGACGAGTTGCAGGCTTTTCGCAAACTTGCCAGTGAGGTGCTTGTCCTCGACAATAAAGAGTTGAGAGCAGCGATGAAGAACGGAACGATCACGGAGGTTATCTGCGATGAGTGAACAGTACAAAAGCGAGGCACTAGCGGCCGTACACGAGACGGCTCTTGGACTTCACGAGGCGGGCGTCCTGAACAAAGTGACCATGAAGACATTTGACGAGATGTGCCTGACGTCGGTGGAAGAGCTGACGCCGGAACAAATCCGGCAAATTCGGCTACACGAGCAGGTGAGCCAATCAGTTTTCGCTCGCTATCTGAACGTCACGGAGGGCTTAGTGAGCCAATGGGAGCGCGGCGAAAGACATCCGCATGGGGCTTCCCTCAAACTACTTACGCTTGTCGCGAGGAAGGGATTACAGGCGGTAGCGTGAACTGGCGTCGCGACGTTGGCGTCGAAGCAAGCCCCTGACCCATCTCTACTTCCGGATACTCCAACCACTGCCGTCCATCGAGCGTATTCCCACCCGCTTTAGGTGTGCGCCCACCCCATTGCTTAAAGAAAAAGGCGACGCGCTGGGCCTGACACTGGTCGCGCAAAGCCCGCACCCATTCTGCTCGCATCGGACGCGCCCTTGGCCCGCTCTCACCCCCGGCGATTACCCAATGAATACCCGCGAGATCCACCGCGTCTATTGGACCGAGCAACGGCTCAAAGGAAACGAAACGCACAGAGGCGTTGGTCTGTTGCAGGTGCCGAAGGCGCGTCAAGGCCGCGTTGTTTTCGACGGACACGCCGAGCCAGATATGCGGGGGAGCCGCTTGACCCCGGCGATGCCCTGAGCGGTGCCCTGAGCTTGTCGACGGGCCAGTCGAAGGGTAGCGCTCTTGGACGAAACGGCGCATCAGCGAACTGCGCTTGGTAAGTACCTGATAGACGTGCCAATCGGCGCGCTCCATGGTGTCGAATACGCGCTCTATATAGTCGGTGGGAATGTCCTTGTGGAAGAGATCGCTCATCGAATTGACGAAGATGAGCTGTGGACGCCGCCACTGCATGGGTTGTTCAAGGCGCTTAGGGCGAAGGGTCAGGTCGAAGCCCGACTCGAAAGGGTGTCCCTCAACGCCACGAAAACGCTCGGAAAGGCGCTCGGCATAGCAATGGTCGCAACCGGCGCTAACCTTCGTGCAGCCGGTGACCGGGTTCCAAGTGCTGTTAGTCCACTCGATAGTGCTTTTGCGAGACATGAGAAATCTTTACGTAACCAAAATTACACCTGAACAAAAGTATAGTATATCTGCCCAATGTCAAGGTAGCCTTGGATGCAGGTGCCCTGCCGAGGACAGGGACCGCCTCCGCAGGCCCGAGAATCCCACTATCGTGTTGACAATGCCTAGAGCATTTATTACTTGAGTACTAACCGGCAACTAATGATGAACAATTCCTCTTCTTCACCAACCTCTGATGATCGGGATGAATATCCCAAAGTGACGCAAGCGGATTTGGACCGTGCGACATTCCGCGTCGGACTCAAGTCTGCGCCGCGCAAGCAACGCATCACCATCTCACTAGATACCAACCTCATTGAATACTTCAAAGCGAAGGCTGGGGAGCGCGGCTATCAAGTTCTGATTAACGAGACTTTGCGGCAGGCAAAGGAACACGAAGACTTGGAAGATACATTGCGGCGAGTCATTCGTGAGGAATTGCGCCGTGAAATGCGCGACAGCGGCACCTAATCCATACATGCCCTGATCTCGTTGATGCAATCTATATGGACGAGGACGGAGACTCTGACGAGGCGTTGGAGGAGAGTTGGACCCCTCGGTTCCGGCGCTGAGTC
>JAPPEG010000112.1 GCA_028875345.1 Gemmatimonadota bacterium | reverse complement strand
CGAATTGGCGGCAGTGATTGGACTGGACGACTGCGCTCAGCACGGCGGCATCGCACCCTTGGGCTGTGGCCTCGGCGAGGGTGAATTCGAGGTAGCGGGACTTGTTGCCGCCAAAGGCAAGGCCGGTCAGATCGTCGCGCTTGATCCATATCTGCGGCCCTTCAAGTGCAGTCGACAGTCGCGGACAGTGCTGTAAGGGCGTTGGCAAATGCGTCAGGCGGTGGCGGGGCAGCGCGTCGATGGCGCGTTGGATTGTTTGGATGTCCATGTTGTTAGCTCCTTTGGGTACAGCGTTATAAATCAGCGGTTAGAGAGGACAACCCCTACAGGTGCCATTTATTTCCATAGATGGCGGTGCGTGCCAATCCATTCGAGGTGGGCGCGGCGGATGAGTCCGTAGTTGTAGAAGGCGTAGCCATTGACGCCCGCTTGATGCAGCCCGGTCAGGTGCGCGCCGAGCGCGTCGCCGTCGGAGAATCCCCCAGGGGAGACGATGGCGCTCAGGCCGGTATCGGCGGGGAATTCGCCGCGCAGGGTGCGGACGCTAGCGGCTAGGGCGTCCGGCTCGCCGCCCACGCCGGCGTTGACCATGTACACGTTGCGGAGGACGCGATCCGAGTCAAGCCCGTTGACGGTCCGGTCGCGGCCCCCGAAGAACGAGGCGCGTGCGCCGGTTTGGTTGGCGATGGCAATGGCTTCTTCCACCAGCGAAGTTGCCGTTTCGACGCGGGCGTTGAGAAAGGTCTGCAAGCGGCCGGAAAAGGCGGTGGAGAGGAACTCGGCGCTGGGAGGCTGCATGTCTTCCGGGGTAGGCTCGGAGGCGAGTTCGCGGGCGAGGTATTCGGCAACCTCTGCGCGGAAGCTCTCTCCGTCCAAGCCGAGGGCACTGGCTCGTTGCAAACAGTGCTGACAGTAGCACAATCCCATCAGCAGTTCGCAGAAGGGCGTGATTTTTACGCCGACCTTGGGATTGCGGAACCCGTAGCTGAAGTGCAGGTAGCCCAGCGATTCGAGGTGGAATTCATCGGGCTGGAACTGCGCGGCTATATCGCGGCAGAGCGCGCGAGCGTAGTCGCGTGTCAAGGGGCTGGCCGGGCATAGCTGGGCGAAGTTGACGTGGCCAAAGGGATCGTGCTTGGCCGCGTCTGGATAGCGCTGGGGTAGGTAGTGATTGTAGTTGAAGACCAGCCAACTCGTCAGGTCGAGGCCGCGCTCTTTGATTTTGTCTGTGATCCGGCGCATGTAATCTGGGCCATCGACGACGTTGCTGATTAGGGGTGTGATTGGGCTTTCGTCGTAAAAGGCGGCGGACGGCTGGAAGTAGAGCGCGCCTTCTTCGCCCCAGTAGAGGGGCCGCCGGGGATTGTGCGGCAAAAAGTACGTCGATATGTGATAGCTCTGGGCTAGGCTGACGCTGTTGAGGCCGGCCGTGTGGGCGATGGTGTCTAGGGCCGAGTCAATGCCTTCGTCAGTTAAGTCCCAGGGGTAAGTGTATATGGTCGCTCGCATGGGGGTTGTTTCCTTGGGGTGCGGCCCGTTCTTTTTGTGGACGGAGTCGAGGGACATTGCTCCAGGGGGAAGGCGACTTCGATGAGGCGTTTGTCGTTGGGGGTCATGATTGCCAACCCTGAAACGTATTGCGGAGATCCGCCACAAAGCGCCTGAAAGACCTATCCGCTCGTGCGGCTCGGTTGATATTTATCTGCTCTACAATGTCTTCCGCATATTCGATACCGCCAAGTCTAGGTATTGTTCCCGTGGCATAAATTGCCTCAATCAGTTGCTGTTTATAGCGCCCTCGATCGCATTTCTGATCGGGTGCGTCGCAGCCCTTACCGAACACAGCCTTGAAGGCCGCGCCGTCGAGCAGAAGCCAACGCTCAATATGCGGATCGGGAATGGCAAAGATCATCGGCGCAAGGTCATCTCGGACGACGACCTCCCGTGCACGTTTGTTCAATCCTTCGCAATTAGCGTCGGTGGCGACGACGATCAAGTCAGGCCAAGGACTACCCTGCCGCTTCAGGTCCCGCATGTAGTCGTTAAGCTCCGTGATGACTTTACCGTGGCCGCCGACTGCGACGCGCCAGTCCAGCCTTATAGCGGTATTGCATTCCACGGAGATCCGCCGCACGAGAGCACCGATGATTTGCTGATGCGCATAGTCTTCGACGAAGAGCGCAATCTCACGCATCAAAGTCCCCTCTCATAATGCGCTCGGATACGGGAAGCACCTCCTGCCGCTCCGAGAGTGCCTGATCTATATCACTGCGCCGTCCCAATGGTCCCCAAGTAGAAAACGGCTCGATTTGTGTCTTGCGGTCAATCCGGTTCGTCACAAACAGGGAAATGTCCGCTAGCAAATCGGGCAAGATCGGCGAGTGCGTAGTAACGATGTACTGAGTCTGTCGCAGGGTCTCCTGTGTTTTCAGCAATTCCGCGATCAACTGAATCCGGCGTGGGTGAACGCCGGTCTCTGGTTCCTCAAACCCAACCAACGCCGGGGCTTCGTCAACTCCGGTCAGGGCCAGGAGCCCGAGCATCCGCAGCGTGCCTTCGGAGAGTACGCGGGCCGGGATCGCAACACCGCCTTCTTTGAGGTGAAGTTCGACCTCGCCGAGATCGCTCACCTCTACCTCAATGCCGTCGATGTTCGGCATCAGTGCATGTAACGCTTTTTCAACCCCCCTGAACTGCTTGGTGTCGGTTGACTTCATGGTGTTGAGGAAGGCGGCAAGTTCTTCACCCATCAAGCCAATATGGCGCACTTCCTTTACTGGATTAGCGGCACGCATGCGTTCGCGTGGCTCAAAGTAGAAAAACAGCCAACTCTCTAGCTCGCGACGCGCCGCCGCCAAGTGAGGATAGTGCGGTGGATAATGCGGCATGGAGAGGATGCTGTGATCTAGGTAACGATCGTAGTAGGTGGGATGAGCCTGTCCTTCGTGCCGCAAGTGGATTCTTTCGCCTTGCCGTTCGAGAAAGGGCTTGCGTTTACCCGTGGGCTCGCCCTTGCTGTTCAGGGCGGCCAGATATTCGTCCGCTACGCGCAGGAGACCCGATCTGGGCAGCATCTCCACTTCGATGCGGTAGCGCAAGTCGCGTTCGCGTACACGGGCGGGGAGCTTGCTTCTCCCTTTAGATTCGACCTCGCCGTGAGGACGACGCATTTCTAGTATCTGGCGATTGACGGTTTCGACGACCGCGTCCGACAGGTTTAGGTCAGCTTCAATCGAGAACGATAGCCTCTCCTGTTCAAGCAGACCCTTGATACCTTTTTGCCCGATGGTAAAGGATTCGAGCGGCTTGCCGCGATAAGGTGGATCAAATGCCTCTTTGATTGTCCGGCTCGTTCCCAGATTCGACAGCAGTTGCAAGGCATCGAGCAAATTGCTCTTACCAGCGGCGTTCGGTCCGAACAGAACCACAAGCTGGGATAGAGATACTTCGACGTCTTCAAGAGACTTATACCCTTGGATGTGTATGCGCTTCAGCATGTTGAAGCCTCCATTGCAACGATCTTTAGTCCGTCGGGTGCAGTGTTTGGCAGTCGCGATTCAACGTAGCCGTTATCCCGGGTAGCGGTCCAACTACTTGTGACCATCTTCAATCTCATCACAGGATGTTCCATTGACCTTTTCCCAGACCACTTTACCGTCCCTAACCACAACTACCGTGCTGCCGGTTTCTGCGGCTCGTTGGCGCACGCGTTCAGCAGCTCTACGCAGGGCAATCTCAGCACCGACAAGGTCTGGGTCACGTGATTTCTTGGTCGATTTTTGATTCTGCGAACTCATCTCGATTTACCTCTCAGCTAATAATAGGGGGACTCTACCCGAATTATCGTAAATGGCCCATTCATCTACAAGCTCTCGATAGATTGACTCAAAATTGCGCCAACCTGCTAAAAACCGACGGCGAATCACAGACTCTGGCACGTCATGCCCTCCTTCTGTCACTCGCTTCTTGACTCGGGCGATTGCCGCTTCAGGAGTTGGTAGCCGCAGGAAGAACAACTTCACCCGGTAGCCCTGTTTCCGCCAGCGAGGAATCCAACGTGCATAACCACGCCCGCTCAAGGTCGTCTCGAAGGCAAAACTGTCTCCTCTTCTCACGTACTCGTAAATCTCGTTTAGCATCAGCTTCGCAGCCTGTATAGCAACTAGTTCCGGCCTAAACGGACTCAGCCTCGCCGCTATGAGATCCGCGTTTATAAAGATGGGGCAATTCGCTTCGTTTGGTAGAAATTCGGTAGCAAACGTCGTTTTGCCCACACCGTTTGGTCCGGCAATGATCAGTATCCTTTTAGAAGCCGTCATCCACTCACATCCCCTGCACCGTGACCAACGGTGTTAGGTGTTAAAGAAACGCATAGCTGTTGTCATTACCTGTCGCAATTCCGCGCCATCGCAAAACTGCTTCTGAAGCGGTTCAGCCATTCACGTGGATCATCCGGTGGAAAACGTTCAGGAGGATTCATACACCACTCTTCCCTCTTGTAGTGCCGACTTGATGACCAACGCATGGCTATCCTTGTAGCGTTCTACATCCGCCGGTGAGACCAGAATCGCATCAACCGCGACGCGCACACCGTACATCTTCTCGTAAATCTGGGCTCTGAGATTCGTGTCACCGCCCTCTTTGATGATGAGGAGATCTACGTCGCTGTTCCGCGTCATGTCGCCTCGGGCGGCGGAGCCGAAGAGGATAATCCGCTCCGGCTCCGCGACCTCCACGATACGCCGGATAATGTCATCTAGGGTCTTCTGATCAAGCACTTGTTTTTTAGTGATTTTCCTTCTTGTTCCTCCAATGCTGCCTTTCATGTTGATCGGTTTGGAGATGGGTAACAAGAGACTCGATATCGTAGTCGTGTTCCCGAGCGATGCTGTCTTTGATCTGCCAGAGTTCTTCAATGATTTCGTCGGACATCTTCAACTACTTCCATTACTTCCATAAGTTCTTGAAGGGTGCTTCACGCGAACTCGTATAGAGGCACTGTACTTACTGGTTGGTGCTTATCTTGAAGCAGGGCCTCGATTTTGCGAACCGTGTCCGGTCTCAGCAGTACGTCTCCGCATACGGAACAAATGTCAGCCGGAACGTGGTCAATAACTACTACTTGCCCATGGTGCCGTACGGTGTGCATGATTTTTTTCGCTTCGTATTCTCCCGGGCATCCATCAATGCTGCATTTCATGGCGATAGTCTCCTTTGAGTCGGAGTAATCCATTTAGGCAACTTGGGTTCGTAAACCGTAATGATGATAAGCGTTGGTTGAGCTGTCGTGCAAACAATATGAATAGCTCTCTCGGCCCGAGTAAGACCGTATATCAAGCAACATGCTCCTCTTCGATGTTGAGCATAATCTTCTAGGATATTCCCTTCAGAGATTGCCTCCAGTACTTCGTCAAGCGAGATATGTTCCTCGACCATTTCTTGCTGAGCGTGCTGGGTGACACGTACGTTATTGGCACGAGCTTGAGCTTGTATTCTATCCAGCATACGTCGTTCCTGTCAGGTCAGACTATGGATCGTCCTGATTCTTATAGGCTTCCACTCTTGGATGGGCTGGAAACCTAACCTCCTCACCGACAGTATTAAAAATCGCCTCCCTGCACGCAGCAGCGAATTTGTCATCGGGTTCGTCAACCAACGCTTTCGCTACTTCAAACAAGTCGCACGTACGGATTAGCGCGATTCCATTGTCTTTCGCTGCCACCATACACTTGGGAGTGAAATGTTTAGCTGGTCTATCTGAAGGTAGAGATAGACGATAAGCGTTGCCAAAGAGAATTCCTTTTGCTCGTTCAGAAACTTCCTCACGGGAGAAGTCTTCATGAATATTCAAAAAAAGTTGCCTAATTTTTTCGATACTTATCGGCTTGCTGTCCCGCCCCTCCACTTCGCCAATACAACGTCCCTCGTCACATTCTAGCACCACATCAAACTCAGAGTCGGAATCTCGATAAGTGTTCGCGACAAAGCCCATGAGTCTCATAGCCTCAAGAATTGCGTTTTCCAATGCGTGACCTTGCTCAAATAGTAGTCCTTTTAGAAAGCCTGCGTCCGCCAATTTTTCTTTAACCGTTTCACGCTTTTTCTCAAGATCAGAAATCTTAGTTCGTATTTGGGTGAGTTCCTCAGACAATGCAGTTTCTTGATTCGTCCTGAACTTATCATCTATTGCCCATTGAGGTGTAGGTGTAGTCTCGCGTTGGCTTCTAATAGCTTTATCCATAGACGCAAGCGTCTTTAGATACTCTTCCCCCCATCCTCTAGCCTTCGGTGTCCACGTCCATGCCTGAACATAGTGGCCCTCAGCGTAGTCCTCAGCATAGTATCCTCTTTCTTCGTACTCTTTAAATTCCTCCTTGTAGAAATCGATCCACGGTAGAGCTACCAATGTGCCACCATCTTTATATTGGAAGATGCCTCCGACAATCCGATCACTCTGACGTGTATATATAAGTGGTCTAAAGGACTCTGATCCTTCTATATAGACATGGTAAATGCTCTCATCGCCGAACTGCTGCCAATATTCCCGCAGAAGGTTTTCATGTGGGTGAAGTCTCATTAAGGCTCCTTTGGATTCAACAATCTTTGTCAAAAACGGGAGCACGTCATAGTTGGACATTAGGAGATATCGATCCAAGGTAAGATGTTTTTCGTCGGTTTTTACGTAAACTTCTTCACGGTCGCTCATTGTCAAGAACACCGTCTTACCATTACTTAGGAAAACCTCCAATTCTCTTTGCCAGTAGTTTACCACTTCCTGAAGCTGAAAGGAGGAGGTGTCTGAGAGTAGCGGTTTTCCTTGATAGTATTCGCCTCTGGGATCGTATTCGCCGAGATTGGGACAGAACAGAACGAAGTCAGCGTCCAAGAGCGAAGTCTTTGAATTGAACTCGACACGTTCTCCGAGTCCTCCTGGAATCTCGCAGCCTACGGTCAATATAGTATTCATTGTTCCCAACCTCGTTCCTTGATTACCCTGTTTCTGTATGGTGTGTACCTCCAAGCCCTCCAGCATCCCTACAATTTCCCCTATGAGCTTGATCCTTGCAATCCATTACTCCAGCCAGCAGCGGACTTCAACAGCACCGTTACTCTTTCACCGCACCAGCCGTCAGCCCCTGCGTGAAAAATCGCTGAGTGAAGAGGAAAAACAGCACCGTCGGCACCAAGGCGATGATCGAAGCCGCTGAGATGTAGCGCCAGTTGACGCCGAAGACGCCTTGGAGACTGGCCAACCCCAATTGCAGGGTGTACAGCTCGCGGCTTTTGAGCACCACCAGCGGCCACAGAAAGTCGTTCCACTGGGCCACGAACGTGAACGCTGCCTGTGCGGCGAGGGCTGGTTTGACTAGGGGCATCATAATGCGCGCATAGATGGTCCACGGGCCGCAGCCGTCGATGCGCGCGGCGTCTTCTAAGTCGGTGGGAATGGTGGTGAAGGCTTGGCGCAGGAGGAAGATGCCAAAGGCGTTGACCGCCACCGGCAGGATGACGCCGGCGTATGAATCCACGAGGCCGAGCTTTAAGGTGACGATGAAGAGAGGGATTAAGAGGACTTGGAACGGCACCATAGTCGTGGCCAGTATGCAGTAGAAAATGGCTTGGCGGCCGCGAAATTGCATGCGGGCGAGGGCGTAGCCAGCCAGCGAGCAGCACGTCAAGTTGAGCAGGACGGTGGCGATGGCGATGTAGAAGGTGTTGAAGAGGTAGCGCATAAACGGAAGGATGTTCCAGGCCTTGGCGAAGTTTCCCCAGACGATGGGGTCGGGAATCCACTGCGGCGGATGAGCGAATAGATCGGCCGACTCGGCTTTGAGCGCGGTGGATAGCAGCCAAGCGAAAGGAGCCAGCAAGACCGCACCAACCGCGCACAGGATCGCGTAGAGCAGAATGCGCTTGATCATCTCAGTCTCCTCGACCGGCAATGCGAAAGTTGAGCAGAGCAAAGATCAATATGACGACCAGCAAGCAGAGCGAGACAGCCGCGGCGTACCCTACTTCGAGG
>JAPPEG010000034.1 GCA_028875345.1 Gemmatimonadota bacterium | reverse complement strand
GGCAAGTAGTGGTGTATTTATACGACCTAGCAGGCAGGGAAGTGAGGCGTCTTTCCGAGAGGCGCAATATGGCGAATGGGCTGTATAGCCTCGTATGGGACGGACGCGACGAAGGGGGAACTTTAGTGCCCCCAGGTCTTTACCTCGCCCGTATCGAGGTAGATGACGACGCGGGGGATGACAATTCCGCTGCTCGCCTAGTTGGGGTGGCGTATTGACTTTTGCACTGCGCCGGTGGTTGCACAACGGCCACCGGCAGCTTTAAGGTGGCTTCCACAGGACCAAGCCGATTCTTCGCCCCCACCGCTCCGCTACTCGTACAGCTCTACTGCGGTTTCACCCCGGGCAAAGCGCTGCGCCGTCTGCACTGCCGACTGACTGCCCGTATTGCGCCGCACATCCGTAGCCCAGCGAGCCAGCCCCACCAGCAACTGTCCCCGCGCCGGATGACCAGCGCAACGGCTCCACTCCTCGCTGACCGTGCGCAAGCCGTGTAGCAAATGCCAGCCATTGTCGTCCTTAAGGATAGTCTGGCCCAATTCGCGCAGCAGACAGTCTCCATCAAAGCCTCGGTGCAAGTACTCGCGCACCAAGCGGCCCACCTCGCGGATCTGGATGGTTTCAATCGCCTCGATCACCTCGGCTAGGGCCTCGTCTTGGCCAGTGGACGCCTCTTCCGGGACAGGGTGCGCCCGCAGGGGTCGGGGTGTGATGTTGAGCCAGCGGTTTTCGAAGAATTGCCAAGCTGCGTGGTATAAGGCTCGGGCCGCCACTTGATCGCCAGCGAAGCGCCGGGCCGTGCGCACGGACGCGGCTAGGATCATTTCGTGGTTCAAATCGAACCAACCGGGGCTCATATTCACCGGCGTGCGGGCCATGCGGTCGGCTGCCAATAGCACCATGGTGGAGACCACCTGCTCGATATCGGCTCCCGCTTCTAGCACCCGAGTTACCGCGCCAAAGGTCTCTTCTATATCGCCGCTAACTAAGCCGGTGGCCAGCAGATCCGAGTCGAAATCCCCCGAACCGGATGTGTACTGGGCGATTACCGGCTCCACCTCGGCAAACAAGTCGATGGCCTCCCGACGGGCCTCTTGCGGGGCCGGCCGATTGCGGCCCAGCATTTTGGCGGCCAGATTGCACACCAAGAGTTGGGAGCGGTCCCAGCCGAATTCCTCCAGCAACTCGGCTAGATAGCCCAAGTGGATCAGAGTTTCGGTCATGCCCAGCAGATAAGGCTCGACCGCACACTCGTACAACAGCGGTACAATGCGGTCGTCGCAGTCGCCCAAATGCCGAGCGGTCACTAGGCATTTCTCAATGCCTTCCCAGGTTTTGTCGGCGCTGAAGACGCGGATCCAGCGGGCCAGTTTGTCCCAATTTACCGGCTGCGGCAGTGGGTGGATTTGGGGGCGGTCTCCGGCCCGTCCGGCGGCTCCTGAGGACGCCATCATGAGCGGGATGAGGCGGTCGGCTGGCTCGTACAGGCGGGCCACCTTCACGCCATTGACCAGCAAGGCTACATCGCGGCCTCCGTCGGGGCCTCTCTCGGTGGCGATAAAGCGGCCCATGTGTTCCATCAGCAGGTGCAGCGTCTCATCCTCGGACACCCCCCGGGCCAGTAGAATGGCGATGGCTTTGGACAAGGTCCAATTGTCGCCGCTGAGCAGTCCTTCCTTCAGGAGCAGGAAGTGGGCGTCGCCGCGCTTGGAGTTGGCCCCGGCCACGTCGATAAATACCTGACCGTCGCGTTCTTCTACCGGATAGGTGTCTAAATCGTCGCAGCCGCCGGTGAAGCAGCCGCCACCCCGCATGTCGTAGCTCCAGCCGTGCCAGTCGCAGGTGAGCACGCCATTGCGCACCCGGCCCCGAGTGAGGGGATACCCCATGTGCGGACATTGGTTGTCCGTGGCGTACACGGTGCCTTGGTGGCGAAAGAGGGCCACGCTGCGGCCCTCGATCCGCACTGCCTTGGGCCGTCCTTCCTCCACCTCGTCGGCGTGGGCTACTGGTACAAAAGTACTCGCTTGTTCGGACATGGTTTTCTCCTTAGTCCTCGAAGATATCTACGGCTGTGTGGCCTTGGGCAAAGCGCAGAGCCGCGCGCGCGGCCGAGCCACTGTCTTTGTTGGTGCGCACATCTGTGGCAAAGCGGGCCAGCCCCACCAAGATCTGTAGTCGGGCTGGGTGGTCGCTTGTGGCAAAACGCTCCCACTCCGCGAAAACGGTCCCCAGCGTGGGGAGTAGCTGATGGGCTGTGTCGTCCCACAGAATGGCTCGGCCCATAGCTTCTATCAGGGGTTCTCCTGGGTGACCGGCTAGTCCGTAGGCCAAGACGCGGGGGCCTACCTCTTGGACATTGAGCGTCTGGATGGCCTCCACAATGGACGCCGGATCCTCTGCGGTCGCCGAGGTAGCCAGAGGCTCGCTCAGGGGGCGGTAGGGAATGTTGAGCCAGCGGTCGTCGAAGAACTGCCACGCTGCGTGGACTAGCCCTCGGGCCGCGGCCGCAGGACCTCCGTAATGCCGCACTGTGCGCAAGGCCGCGGCCAAGTTGAACTCCCGAGTGAGGCAGGGCCAGCCCGCCTCCACGTTCACCGGCACTCGGGCCATGCGGTCGGCCGCTAGCAACAGGCAGGTGTCGATCAGGCGGTCGATGCTGACTCCGGCCTTTAGCTGCTGGGCCAAGGCACCAAAAGCGGTTTCCAAGTCGGCGCTCACTAGGGCCTTGGCCAAGCCGTCTTCGTCGTAGGGGACCTCTAAGTCGCCGGCTTGAGCTTGGGCTAAGACCGACTCCATATCGCCCATGAGGGCAATGGCGTCTCTGCGAAAGCGCTCGGGCTCGCCGCGACCTCGACCCACTAGCTTGGCCCCTAAGTTGAAAACCAACTCCCCGGCCCGATCCCAGCCGAATTCTTCCTGCACTCGGGCCAAGTGGTCCAACCAGATGATGTGGTCGGCAAAGCCGAGAAAATAGGGGGTTGTCGCACAGTCGAAGAGCAGGGGGAGAATGTTCTCTTGGTATCCCGCGTGGCCAGCGGTGAACAGACAGCGCTCAATGCGCCCTGCTTGGCCGTCGCGGGAAAAAGCGCGCACCCAACGATCAATGGAGGTCCACTCGACTGGATCGGGCAGGGGAACCACATCCAAGCGCTCGGCTGCGTCCCCGGCCGCGGCTCCGGCCGCCGTAGTCAGGGCGATCAAGCGGTCCTCGCCTTCGTAGCGCCGCGCCACTTGGAGGCCGGACAGCAGGAGTACCACGTCTTGGCCTCCCTCGGCCCCGTGGGAACTGGCGATGTGGCGGCCTAGGTGGCGCACGACCAACTCCACGATGTCGTCTTGGGGCACGTCGCCGCGCAACAATAGGGCGATGGCCTTGGATTGGGTCCAGCGGTCGCAACTCAACAGGCCCTCCCACAAGAGGTTCAGGTGTTCCTCGCGCCGCCGGTAGCTCGGCTCGGGCACTTCAACCCAGATATCGGGTCCGCGCACTTCCACGGCAAAGGTCTGCAAATCGTCGCACTCGCGGTTGAAACAACCGCCGCCCTGCAAGTCGAAGCTGCGGCCGTGCCAGTCGCAGGTGAGTACTCCGTGCCGCACCACTCCGCGGACCAGCGGATATCCCATGTGGGGGCATTGGTTGTCGGTCGCGTAGATCTTGTCTCCCTCGTTGAACAAAGCAATGCTGCGCTCGCGGCCCAAGCGCACCGCTCGGGCTTGGCCCGGTGGCACGGATTCGAGCGGGGCGGCGTTTACCCATTGCGTTTTTTGTGCGGACATGGCATCTCCTGTATAGGGCTGATTGGGGATAGGCGTTTGCTTTAGTTCGGTTCTTTCGCTGAACAAAATAATACTGAACAAATGTTTAGTTGTCAAGAAGTAAAATGCAAAGAAAACAGTTTGTATATAGCCGTTGCTGAGACAACGCCTATTCGCCCACTCCGGCCTTGATACAGCAAAGATTCCCGGTTTAATTGGAATGTGTCTACGAGAGCGGGATTAATGAACGCCTTGTCCAATTACTACGAACATGGGCCGCTGGTTCTGTTGCAGCGTCCGGTGGCCCTCATCGGCTTCCTCGGCGTTGACCAACACGGCTTGGGCCGCGACTTGGCCGCGTTGAGCGGCCTACCCCTCAGCGAAGTGGATCGCTGGATCGAACACGAGGCTGGCCAGTCTTTGGTTGCCCTCGTGCAGACGCAGGGCATAGAGGCGCTGCGCCAATTAGAAGACCGCTTCCTCGCCCAAGCACTGGCCGCTCGTCCGCCCGGGATCGTCGTCTTGGGCGATGGGGCGCTGCTCAAAGAGGCCAATCTGAGACAGGTGCTGGACAAGACAACGCTGGTGTATCTCAAATTGTCGCTGGCTAGCACCTATTGGAAGCTGCGCCACCAAACCGTATGGCCGCATCCGCTGCTGCTACAACCGCCCGAAAGCACGGAGGAACTCCGGCCGCTGCTGGCCGAGCGCCAAGGCGGCTTTGACCAAGCCCACGTGACGTTGGACATGGACGAGATGACTCCAGAGGCGGCGCTGCGCCACTTGTTGGATAAGCTACCCCAATGGGGGACAGCGCGGCCCGTATCTTAGGATTGCCCTACCCGGCCTCCAGCGATACTTTTTTGGCCGAACTTGTCCTTGTTCTCATCATCTCAGGAGACTTATCATGTTAGACCCTCAGTACCTCCTCGGCGACGAGGAGATGCAGCAGTTCATAGCCGAGGGCTATCTCTCGCTCAAATCCTCGCTGCCCGCCTCCCTGCACCAAGACATCTATCAGCGCACCGAAGAGGTCTTTGCAAAGGAGGGCAATCCCGGCAACAACGTTCTGCCCCGCATCCCGGCGTTGCAGCAGGTTTTTGACGATCCGGTCGTGCGCGGTGCCCTCACTTCGGTGGTCGGGTCAGATTACGTCATGCACGCCCACCGCCACTGCCACATCAATCGGGCTGGCAGCGAGGGCGGTGGCTGGCACAAGGACAGCTACTGGGGCTATCACAAGGTGCGCTATCACCGCAATCGCTGGGTGATGATCTTCTACTACCCACAAGACGTCACCTTGGAAAACGGTCCCACCGCAGTCATGCCCGGCACGCACTACTACAACGGCCGCGCAGACGACGAGGAGGACGAGCGGCACTTGCCAGTCCTCGGCGAGGCCGGCACCTGCACCTTGGTGCATTTTGACTTGTGGCACCGGGCCATGCCCAACAGCACGGACGCCAACCGCTACATGATGAAGTTCCAATTTACCCGCCTCAGTGAGCCGAGCCGGCCCAGTTGGAACATCCAAGCCCCGGGGTGGCCGACCAATGGCTCTGCGCCCTCTAGCAAGCATCGAGTCGTGTGGTCGCGGATATGGGATTGGCACGCGGGAGCCCAAAGTCGTGCCGAGGCCAACGGGCAAATTGAGCAACTAAGCGAATCCCTTAATGGGACGTTGGAGCAACGCTTGGCCGCGACCGATGCCCTCGGTGCGTTGGGGGAAAAGGCCGCGCCCGCGCTAGACACGCTTCTCGGCGCGCTAGGTGATGAAGCCGAGCCGGTGCGCCTCAATGCGGCGTATGCGTTGGGTGCAGTGGGTGCGGCAGCAGTAGGCCCGTTGATTACAGCCCTCGACGATGAGCGGGAACACGTGCGGGAACACGCGGCGTATGCACTGGGTGCAGTGGGGGAGGAAGCTGTGGACGCGTTGATTGCCGCCCTCGACGACGAGCGCGAACATGTGCGGGGTTTTGCCGCGTACGCACTGGGTGACATGGGGGCAAGCGCTGGAACCGACGCCGTGGATGCCCTGTGTAAGCTGGCTGACGATCCGGATGCATGGGTGCGACGCAATGTGGCTGAGGCTATTGGAACCATTGAACTGAATCCAGAAGAATCCGTGCCCGCGTTGGCTGCGCTGCTGGCGGACGAGGATGAGCAGGTGCGCTTCAACGCCGCTTATGCGCTGGCCCATTTCGGCCCAGCGGCTGCGGTGGCCACGGACGCGTTGGCCGCGGCCCTCGGCGACGAGAATCGCTACGTCCAGGGGCACAGCACGGCGGCCCTGCAACAGATTGGCACACCCGAGGCCCAAGGCGTATTGCTGCATCATTTGACTGCGGCGCGCTGGTGCCCCATAACGACCAAGGAGACTACGTTCTGAGCAAATCACGCGTGAAGGCTAAGGTTCACCAATATATCGGCGAGCATCGAGAAGAGTTGCTCGGCAGCGTGCAGACGCTCGTGCGCGTGGATACTACTAATCCGCCGGGGCGAAACTACCGAGCGATGACCGACGCGCTCTTGGGACGCTGTCAGGATTTGGACATGCAGGCTAAAGTCCACCGCGTCCCAGACCAAGAGGTGCGCCGCGTGCTCGGCTCGGACGAGTTCCCGCGCTACAACTTGATTGCGCGGTGGGACGCGGGCCGGCCGCAGACCGTACATTTCAACGCCCACTACGACGTGGTGCCCTGCTCCGGGCAGTGGAAATTCGGCGATCCTTTTGAGCCGGGGCTGGCCGGCGATGCGCTTTACGGCCGCGGTTCTGGGGATATGAAAGGCGCAATCGCCGCATTGCTGATGGCTGTGGAGGCGCTCAAGGAAACGGGTGCTGAGCCAGCTTTTAACATCGAGTGTTCGTTCACGGCCGACGAGGAGACCGGCGGCCAATTGGGCGCGGGATGGATTGTAAACAAGGGGCTGGTGAACGCCGATTTCGCGGTCGTCTGCGAGGGGGCGGCCGGGACGCAGGTCGGCTGCGGCCACAACGGCGTGCTCTGGTTAGAGGTCGAGTTGACGGGCAAGGCGGCCCACGCTTCTAGCCCAGAACAGGGGGTCAACGCCTTTGAAGCCATGGCCAGCGTAGCGCAGAAGTTGCAAGCCTACAAGCGGAAACTGAATGCGCCCCAGCGCTGCTACGAGGATTTCGACGGTCGGTCGCGCAACCCCACGCTCAATATCGGCGGCACGTTCTCGGGTGGGGAGGGCGACAAGGTCAACACCGTGCCTGCCCGCGCCCGCTTTTCGCTGGACCGCCGGTTAGTGCCCGGCGAACAGATCGCAATGGTCGAGCGCGAGTTGCGACGCGCTATAGAGCGGGCTGCTGAGCCACCCTGCCGAGTGGCAGTGCCTTTGCGGATTGAACCTTGCGTCGTCGATGCCGAGCACGCGCTGCCCCAGGCATTTGCACAGGCTGTGCAAGCCGTGCGCCGCCGCACCGCTAGTTACCGGCTTAGCTCTGGATTTACGGACTTGCACTACTTTGCGGTTGACGGCGGCCTGCCCGGCATTGGCTATGGCGTAAAGGGCGAGCGTGCGCACGGAGTAGATGAGCGCGTGCGGGTGCGCGACTTGGCGTTGACAGCGCGCACGTACGCCGAGTTTATGCTGCGCGATTTGGAGGTCCATTGAGCGAAAACCTGCGACGCTTCTTGTGGACGGCGTACGACCGCTTGGGCGGGCTGGTGGGCTACAACTTGCTGTGGAGTGCGTTGAGCCTGCCTTGGATCGCAGGGGCGTACGCGCTTTTGCAAGTAGGGTTTGGGTTGGGTGGCGTGGGTCTGGTGGGAGCTGCGGTCTTAGCCGGTACCCTGCTGTTGAGCGCACCGGCCACGGCCATGCTCTTTGCCGCTGGGGCCGCTTGGGCGCGGGGTAGGGACTTTGGTCTGCGGGAGTTCTGGGCGGCTGGTCGCGCGTTTTTTTGGCGTGCCCTCGCGCTGGGATTGCTGATGGTCGCTGCTGTCGCGCTGGTGCTGGCCAACGTGGTTTTTTACCAGCGGCTTGGCGGCTGGCTGGGGGTGTTTTTGGGTGGGCTGATGGTCTGGTTCCTGCTGCTGGTGGGCATGGTTGCGGTGTATGTCTTTCCGGTGCTGGTCACCCAAGAGGGGTCGGTGTGGTCCACGGTGCGCTACAGTTTTCTCCTGTCGGTTGATAATGTAAAGCTCTCGCTGGTTTTTCTGCTGACAGCAGGCTTGGCTTTGGGCCTTGGCGTCGCTTCTGGCTTGGGGTTGTTCTGCGGTGGCTTGGCGGCTTGGGCCTTGTGGATCAGCGTCGGCTTTCGCGCGCTCTTGCCCAAGT
>JAPPEG010000274.1 GCA_028875345.1 Gemmatimonadota bacterium | reverse complement strand
TCTATGCGTTGGCCCAAGAAGGCTCCTTGGCTCAGCGCCTGACCCAAGACTTGGTAGCTAAGCGCGATGATCAATGAAGAGATAGTAGAAAAATACCTAGCGAATTAACCCAAAGGGTTTCCCATTATGCCCGAGCAACCCATGCTCATTATAGACGGCCACCTCGACTTGGCCTTCAACGCCCTGCACCACCGCCGCGACCTCACCCAAGACGTCCGCGTCCTGCGCGAGCGCGAAGACCCCAACCCCCCCGGCCCTTCGCATCCCGACTCGTTGCGCGACAGAAAGCGCCCCGAAAGCACCTCGCGCGGCACGGCCACCGTATCCCTGCCGCAGATGCGCCAAGGCTGCGTCGGCATCGCGCTCTCGACCATCATGTGCCGGGTGCAAATGCCCACCGGCCTCCTCGACGATGGCATGAGAACCCAAGAAGCGGCCCACTCCGTCGGCCAATCGCATCTTTACTATTACAAAGCACTAGAGCGCGAGGGCCAACTCCGCTTCATCCGCGATACAAGCGACCTCGACTCAGCTATCACCGCTTGGCAAAACCCCGACTCAACGACTCCGATCGGCCTGATACTGAGCATGGAAAGCGCCGATCCCATCTTAGATCCCGAACAAGTAAGCTGGTGGTGGGAGCAGGGCCTGCGCTCGGTGGGGCTGACGCACTTTGGTGCCAATACTTGGGGCCACGGCACCGGCACCCGCGGCGGGCTATACGCCGATGCCTATCCCCTGCTCGACGCACTCGCTGCAACGAATATCGCCCTCGACCTGACCCACGCCTCGGACTTGGTCTTCTGGCAGCTTTTGGACTACTGGTCAGGGCCGGTCCACGCCAGCCACTGCAACTGCCGCGCCCTCGTCCCCGGCCAGCGCCACCTCAGCGACGAGATGATCCAAGCCATCGCCAAGCGCGGCGGCGTCATCGGCGCGGTCTTCGCCGAGTTCATGCTCAATCCCGAGATCAACTTCGACGACCCAGCGACTTATCCGCAAACCGCTCGCCGCTCCATGTCGGCTGTCGTCGATCACATCGACCACATCTGCCAGCTCGTCGGCAACTGCGACCACGTCGCCATCGGCTCCGACCTCGACGGCGGCTTCGGGCGCGAAATGGCCCCCATCGACTACGACACCATTGCCGACCTACAGCGCTTCCTCGACATCCTCGAGCGGCGGGGCTACTCGACCAACGACATTGCGGCCATCGCCCACGGCAACCTCTCGCGCTTCTTCCACCAAGCCTGGAGCTAACACAATGACCGACGCGCGTCCGCTGATCCTCGACAGCCACCTCGACCTCTCCTTCTCCGCCCTGCAAATCAACCGCGACCTAACGCAAAAGGCGACCACCGTGCGCGTCCACGACTCCGTGCAGACTATGGAGGGCTTCGGCTCCTGCACGGTGACCTTTCCCGAACTGCGCCGAGGCAAGGTCGGCCTCTTCTGCGGCACGGTGATGTCGCGCCTGGACCCAGACGACCGCTGGACTCGCACCGGCATGTACTGCCAAGCCCAATGCCACGGCGTCGGCCGTGGACATTTGGCGTACTACCAAGCACTCGAACGCGCGGGTTTGCTCCGCTTCGTCAAAAGCATCGAGGATCTGGACGAAACCATCGTCGCTTGGCAAAACCCCGACCCAGCCACTCCCTTCGGCCTGATCCTCGCCATGGAAAGCGCCGATCCCATCTTAGACCCAGACCAAGTGCCCGAGTGGCGCGAACTCGGCTTGCGCCTAGTGTCGATCTCGCATTACGGCACCAGCACCTACTCGCACGGCACCGGCACCGAAGGGGGGCTGCTGCCGCCGGCCAAACCCCTGCTCGACGCGCTCAAAGCGGCCGGCATCATCATCGACTTGACCCACTTGACCGACCAAGCCCACTGGGAACTCTTGGAATTGTACGACGGCCCGGTCTGCGCTTCGCACCACAATTGTCGCACCCTCGTCCCCGGCCAGCGCCAACTCACCGACGAAATGATCCGCTCCATCGCCGAGCGCGATGGGGTCATCGGCGCGGCCTTCGACGCCTGGATGCTCGATCCGGGCTGGCAGCGCAAAGTCCCCGCCTTTGAACAACTGACCAACGCCACCTTGGAAACCGTCGCCGACCACATCGACCACATCTGTCAGCTTTTGGGCACTTCTCGCCACTGCGGCATCGGCACCGACCTCGACGGCGGCTTCGGCTCCGAGCAAGCCCCGCACGATCTCAACACTATCGCCGATTTGCAAAAACTCCAGCCCATCCTCGCGCACCGAGGTTATTCGCCAGCAGATATCGCAGGTATCTTCTCTGGCAATTGGATTCGGCTCTTCAAGGACGTGTGGAGCCGCTCTTAATCTGCAATAGCCTCTAAAGCTGACTCTACGTTCTATCCTTTTTCGTTACAAATCGTTTAAATTTTATTCCCCTTCTTGTCATTATCGCCATTTTTGCCTATACTTTGCTCAAGTTAGTTACATAATAATATCCAAATCATCCATTTTTAGGGAGAAATTGACATGGCGAGAGGAGCCGACAAAGTCATCGAAGCGCTCGACCGCTTCGGCGTCGAGTATGTCTTCGGCCATCCGGGCGGCGCGGCCATGCCCATCTTCGACGCACTGCTCAACTCCAAGCAGATCCGCTTCGTCCTCACCCGGCACGAGCAGGGTGCGACTCACATGGCCGACGGCTACGCCCGCGCTACCGGCAAGCCCGGCGTCGTCCTCGTAACCTCCGGCCCGGGTGCGACCAACACCATCACCGGCCTGCTAACCGCGCTGATGGATTCCGCGCCCGTCATCGCCCTCACCGGCCAAACCGTCACCCCCATGCTTGGCAAAGACGCCTTTCAGGAGGCCGATGTCTTCGGCATCTCTATGCCCGTCGTCAAGCACTCCTATTTGGTCAGGGACCCCAACGACATCCCCCGCGTGATGACCGAGGCTTTCCACATCGCCACCACCGGCCGACAGGGGCCAGTACTCGTCGATCTGCCCAAGGACGTCACCCAAGGCGACCCCTTCCCCGGATGCACCACCGACTTTCCCGAGAAGGTGTACTTGCCGGGTTATACCTGGCAGACCAAGCCCGCGCCCGAGTTGCTCGAAGCCGCCGCCACTCTCCTGCGCCGCAGCAAGCGTCCCCTGCTCTACTTGGGCGGCGGCTGCATCGCCTCGGGCGGCCACGAGGCGGCCAAGGCATTTGCCGAAAAGACGCGGATGCCAGTGACCAACACTCTGCTCGGCAAGGGGGCGTTCCCCGAGCAGCACGCGCTCTCGGTGGGTATGCTCGGCATGCACGGCACAGCCTACGCCAACAAAGCCGTCGTTGGCTGCGACCTAATTATGTCGGTAGGCGGACGCTGGGACGACCGGATCACTGGCAAGCTTTCGGAATTCTGTCCAGACGCCAAAAAGATCCACATCGACATTGACCCCGCCGAATACGGCAAAGTGGTCATGCCCGACGTTTTTATCGAGGGCGATGCGCGCCAAGTGCTCGAAGAGCTAATCAACTACATCGAGCCGTTGGACACGGCAGCTTGGCTGGCCCAAATCGATGAATGGAAGACGAAATACCCGCTCAAATACGGCAAGCGCGGCGGTCTCAAGATGCAGACCGTTATCGACCGCCTATACGAACTGACCGCTGGTCGCGCCGTGGTGACCACCGACGTCGGCCAGCACCAGATGTGGGCGGCCCAGTTTTACAAAACAGCGCACCACCGCCAGTGGCTTTCCTCCGGTGGCGCTGGCACCATGGGCTTTGGTTTTCCCGCGGCCGTCGGTGCTCAGTTTGGTCGCCCCGAAGAGACCGTGGTCGCCATCTGCGGCGACGGTGGCTTCCAGATGACCCTGTGCGAACTGGCCACCGCCGTCGTCCATCGACTGCCGATTAAGATCGTAGTCCTCGATAACAAGTACCTAGGAATGGTCCGCCAGTGGCAGAATCTGTTCTTCGACAATCGCCTCTCTGGCGTCGATCTAGAAGGCAATCCCGACTTCGTCAAACTGGCCGAAGCCTACGGGGCTAAGGGCTTCCGCATCCGGCGCGCCGCCGACATTGACAAAGTCCTCAAGCAAGCCCTCGATCACGACGAAGGCCCCTGCGTCATCCACGCTGAGTGCGAAAAAGAAGACAACGTCTTCCCGATGATCCCCGCCGGAGCCGCGCTCACCGATATGCTGATCGAGGCTCCCAAGCAGAAACTGGCCCAACCCAAAGGAAGCACCTAATGTCTACAAGTGCTATTGACTTTGCCGCCGCTGACCTCAACGCCCGCCAAGAGGCGGTGGACGCGCCGCAACTCAGGCCGACCGAACCCCAGCAAAAGACCACCATCGGCCTGTTAGTCAACGACCGTCCCGGCGTCCTAGTGAGGATCGCCCAGTGCTTTGCCCGCCGGGCCTACAACATCGAAAACCTAGTCGTCTCGCCGGCCCACATCCCCCAGTGCTCGCGTATGACCATTACCACCATTGGCCCCGCCGCCGAGTTGCACCAGATCATTCTTCAACTCAACAAGCTAGTCGATGTCATTCACGCCAAAGACCACTCGACCGACGATGCCATCACCCGCGAGTTGGCTCTCTTCAAGGTCGGCTGCTCGGTCGAAGAGCGCACCGAGGTCTTGCAGATTACCGAGGTTTTTCGCGGCAAGACGGTCGATATCTCAGAGGCCACCATCACCATTGAGGCCACTGGCACCACCGAGAAGATGGACGCCCTCAAATCGCTGTTGAGCAAATTCGACCTCAAGGAAATGGTTCGCACCGGCAAGGTGGTCATGGCCCGAGGCAACGAACCGACATAAAAAAGGGGGACGGGCGATGCCTGTCCCCCTTTCGCCTTCTGTAGCCTCCCTTAAAACGCCACACCCAATTGCCCAAAGACCAAGCGGCCGATCTCCGGTGCCCCGATAAAGGTCCGGTGCTTGTTGTCGAGCGCGTTGGAAACATCCACCCCGAGCCGCAAGTTGTCTCCGAACGGCAGCAAATAACTCGCGTTCAAATCGAGCAGCGAGTACGCGTCCACATCCCCGATGAACACCCCCGACTCCTGGCGAAACGCCCCCACGTAGCGCCACTGCGCCCCTAGGGTTAGTTGCTCTTGGTCGAAGGTGTAGGACGTGCCTAGCTTGAATTTGTTACCCGGCGCGTTGAGCGCTATATCGGCGATGCCATCGACCTTCTCAAATAAAGTCTTATCGACGTAAGAATAGCTGCCCGTTAGCGACCATTGATCGCTCGGAAAATAGGCCAAGTTCACATCCAAGCCGTTAAGGGAGATCTCGCCGAAGTTGCGATAGGTCAACATCACGGCCGTCGGCTCAAAGGCCTGCTCCGGCGTAACCGTGCCAAACGGTATGCCCGCGGCCCCACCGGCAAACAAAGAGATAATCTCATCCATCGGCGAGCCATTGCGAAAGCCCTCGCGGTTCGCCTCTAAGGTGCCCGGTACTACTAAATTGTCGAGCGGGGCGACTGCCGCGGCCAACTCGGCATTTTCGGCCAGCGCCGCCCCAACGCTGGTACCCAGCGCCGCTCCGAGGCTAGCCGGGTCGAGAAAGACATTGGGCGTCTGCACCTGAATCGGAGAGACAAAATCCTTTATCCGCGTGTGATAGAGGTCGGCCGCCACCACCAGTCTTTCGCCGACCACCCCCTTGTAGCCCAGTTCAAAGGTCTCGGTGGTAGTAGAGCGGGTCAGCGGCACGTCGATCACATCGGCGACCGGATCAAAGGGAGCCGGATCGCCAGCCGCCACCTTCTCGAGGTTGAGCATGAGTAGGGCGTTGTCCAATCCCGTCAGTTGTGCGGGTAACAAGGCATCTAACCCGCCCAGTAGCTGCCCGGCGGCGGCCTCGGCCTCGGCTTTTTCTAGCTCTTGCAGCAACCCTATCTGGGTGGCCGCTAGCCCTAGAAAAAGCTCGGTATTAAGTGCGCTCAACACGCCGCTACGCCCTAGACCCCACATCACATTGGTAAAAATCGGATCCCCCAAGTCGATGTAGTCGGATGGGTCCATCCCCGCCACCGGCGCAAAAGACGAGCGGAACTGCGGCCTGCCATTACCCGAGCGAGCAAAAGTCCAGCCGCTAGCAAAACCCTCGCGATAGGTTTCCTGCGCACGGATATCTATCGCCGGCGCAAAGCCCAGCACCGGCGCAAAGGCCGCGCCAATGCCGAAGGGATCTTGTGACGAACGGATGTCCAAATAGAAGTTGTTGCTCGACGGGGTCGCAAAGGCGCGGTTGTAAGTCAACCTCAAAATTTGGGTCTCTTTAGGCTTGAAGACTAGCCCGGCGCGCGGCGAAATTTCGCCTTCGGGAATGCGGTTGTGGTCGTCGTAGCGCAGGGCCACCACCAAGTCGAGCATTTCGCTCAGAGCCGTCTCGCTTTGCACATAGGCCCCGAATTCATTGGTCTGATCGTAGTCTTCGTTTCCGCCGGTGATGGTCCCCTCGGTATCCGGCCGCGTCAGCAGCACATCGGCCCCGTAGGTAAAGCGCTGCCGCACTCCCAGCGCTGCGGAGTGCTGTACCTGGAACGCAGTCAGCTTAGATTTATCGACGATCGGATTCCCATCGCGCAGGGTAAAGGTGTCGCCGGCATTGCTCCCATTTTGGAATACTTGAGCGAACCAATCCTTGTACAGCAGGCGCAGTTGGACGTAGTTATACGCCCAGTCCTGAGCTTGGCCAGCTCCTAAGCCGGTCAATTCGATCTGGTCACCCTTGTTGTATCCAGCCGCCAAAATAGCCGTCAGGTCGTCCGAGGCCTTGTAGTCCAAGCGCGCTTCGTAGCTCAAGCGCTCAATGTCAAAACTGCGCTCCAAAAGCGGCTCTAGCGTATCGTCTCCGGCCTTGATCGCCTGTAGCCTTTGCCAGCGAACCTTTACCTCTTCGCGGTCGGTCGGGTCAATGCACTGCTGCCACAAGCGCTCCTCTGAGCCGATATTGGCAAGGTCTATGTCTGTGCATTGGTCCTGGTCCCCCCAGTCCACTCCCGTATAGTACTGGGCCGAGATCTTGTAGCCGAGGCGGTCGCTAGCAGCCCCAGCGTGGCGCATACCCACCTTGCGCACACTCCGCTCGCCTAGGCCAACGTTGACATTGGCCCCCACCGAAGTGAACGGCGAATGGGTAATGATGTGCATCACGCCGTTGGCACTATTGGGTCCGTAGAGTGCCGCCCCCGGCCCCAACACCACCTCAATGCGCTCAATGTCGTCGTTGGTCACTGGAATGAAGTTGTAGGCATTCAACCGCAGCGAGGGAACGCGGGCAATGCGATTGTCGGTCAGCGTCAGCAAGGCCCCTGAAAAGACATTGTTAAAGCCCCGCACGACCACATTGCTCTGCGCCAAACCAGTCTGGGAAAAATCCACCCCCGGCAGGTCGCGGATGTGTTCGACCACGCTGAGCGCCGGCCGATTGCGGATCTCCGTGGCCTCAACTATCGCCACCGAGGCCGGGGCTTCGAGGACTTTTTCCTGCCGCCGCGAAGCCGAAACTACGTTCTGGTCGAGGAAGATGATCCCCGTCTCCAGCGTCAGCATCAGTTCCTGCTCACCGGTGACGATGTCCACGCCTTCTCGCGTTAGAGCCCGATAGCCAATATGCGTAATGCTGAGCTGATATTCGCCGGCCGGCAGCCCCTCCAAGCGAAAACGACCGTCTTCGTCGGTGGCCGTGCCGATCTTGCCGCCCGGCAGCAGGTCGCTGACGAGGACGACGTTGGCACCGGGGATGGCTTCGCCCTCCGACCCCATGACGATGCCGGAAAGCGTTCCTTCTTCCGCGAAGACGACGCCCGCCCCCAGCACCATAGCATATAAAAACAATTTGTACTTCATAATTGACTCCTTATTTGGGATTCCAAATCTACCCCCAAACATCCGACCCCGCTACCCTCGCCACCTAACCTAATAAGTAATATCGCAGCACACTATCGAGCAAAAACAAATGGCTTCTGCGGGAATCTCCTCACCTATCTATCGCCTCTTTCCAGCCTTGCTCCGTTCCAAGTCTTGCCCGCTCTATTGATTTTCCGCGTCTCCATTGCGTATTTTCCCAGCCCTAATTCACCTATGCTATCGGAGACTTATTCCATGCCGGACAAACTCAAGCTCGCCTTTATCGGCTGCGGTGCCATCGCCCG
>JAPPEG010000363.1 GCA_028875345.1 Gemmatimonadota bacterium | reverse complement strand
AATTGATCTGACGGCGAATCAGGCGGCGGTCGATTTCCAATTGGGTTTCGCCCGGACCGCGGACGCCGGCTGCTCCCATGCCGCGGATGGCCCCACCGCCGGCTTGGCGCGACAGGTGGGTCCAGTAGCGAGTCAAGCGCGGCAGGAGATAGTTGAGCTGGGCCAACTCGACTTGGATCTGAGCCGTGTGGGTGCGAGCGTGGCGCGCGAAAATGTCTAAGATCACGGCACTGCGGTCGATAATGCGGCGCTTGGTGACGCCCTCCAAGTTGCGCATCTGGGCTGGCGAGAGGTCGCTGTCAAAGACGATCACGTCGGCTTGGCACTGGGCCGCAAGCTGCTTGAGGGAGGCGGCCTTGCCCTTGCCGACGTAGTAGGTCGGGTCGATGCGGTCGCGCCCTTGGATCTGGCGCGCGGCTTCGACGAGGCCAGCAGTGGCGGTTAAGCGGCCGAGCTCGTCGAGGGAGTGTTCGGCTTCCCAAGCTGGCATCGCGGGCAGGGCGACGCCGACGAGGATGGCGCGTTCTTGTTGCAGCGTGTGATTTGCTTCCATTCGGCCTTCTTTGGATTTGGTGGTGCAGCGTACAAACACAAATAGAGCGCATCACTTTGTCAACACCGCAAGGGCGAGTTTGCGCCTCCAATACACGGGACGAGCTGTTGCGATAAGATAGTCGCCTTGGGATAAATCATCGCCAATTTTGTCGTCCCTGTGGGCAAACAGGATGCAGCGGTGTGTTTCTAACTCGTCGTTTAACATTGACTTTTTGATAAATTAAACCTATGGTAGTAGCCTTGTTTTGCAAACGATTGCTTTGCATCGAAATACGGGCCACCTCCTAGCTCCTGCTCTGCCTTTGCATCTAGTCTATTCGCATTCCCAATAACATAGCCTACCCATTTAGCCCTGTGGACTTGCCGATGAGTCTGCGGGGCACAGTCGTCTCTACGTCTTGGGGAAGCGGTGCGGATCATGGCCCGAATTTTTATTGCCGTCTGTCAGAGGAGAAAGAGGACTGACTATGGGCAAACACTGCGGCGGAAATGCTAATGAGGACCTGTTGCGAGACTTGCGGCTCGCGGTTTGGCGGCACAAAGAACCAGAGGGCGAATTCGTGATTCTAGCTCAGATCCGTCAGACTTTGGACCACGCCGGAGTCGCTTACGACGGTTGTCGGTTGTACCGAGTGCAAGCTGACAACGGCGAGTGCACGATGCGCGTCCATCCCTTGACAGCCGACGGGGATTGGTCCCCGCTAACCGAAGGACGGCAGTGGGTGCTGAGAGCGTGGAAATCAGCCGCGACCTGCTATCGAGCGCCGAGCCGCCACGGCGAAGGCGCTTGGCTGGCCCAACAGATGCGTTGCAATGTCAAAGCCATCCTCGAAACGACCTTTGATCAAGGCGTCCTAGCCGTTTATCGCAAAGAATCCATTGCCTGTAGCGACGCAGACGTCGGCTTGTTCAAGGGCTTGGGCGAGGTCCTTAGCGGGCTATACTACCGACAAGAAGATCTGGCGCAGTTGCAGGCGAAAGAAGCCCAGCTACGCCAAGCGCAGAAATTGCAGGTGATGGGACAATTGACGACCGAGTTCGCCGACGAAATCAATCAACACTTAGAGGTGATCATCGGCGAGACCAGTCTGCTGCGCGAAGGCGACTTAACACCCACCGTCGGCGATGGCGTACAAGCTGTGTACGAGGCCGGCCTCCAAGCACGCAGCACCAGCGAGCAGCTGTTAGGGTATGCACGCCAGCAGAAGACACAGAAGGAATGGATCAACTTCACCCGCCTCGTGCAGGAGACCGTCCGGCTGATGCGTCGGACGCTTCTACAAGACCAGATCAAAATCGTCGAGGCCCTAGCCCCGAACCTGCCCTATATCAAGGCTCATGCTGGACAGCTCCAACAGATCGTCCTCAACCTCATCCAAAATAGCCGCGACGCCATAAAACAAGTGCGAGACGCAGGGCAGATCGCATTACGGCTATCGACCCACCAAGGCTGGATCGTGCTAGAGATCGAAGACAATGGGCCGGGCATTCCCGAGAAAATTCGGGCCGACATTTTTGCGCCGTTCTTCACCACCAAGGCGTCGAGCCAGCACAGCGGATTGGGGTTGAGCGTATGCGCAGGTATTGTCTGCGACCACCACGGCCGCCTATTCGTCGCAGACTGCGCCCAAGGGGCCTGTGTGGTCTTGGAACTGCCCATCAATCCGCACGCCGCGTTAGTGGATAACTGACCTTGTTGCAACAGACGCGCTCCTATATGTTCAAGCTCGCAGCGCACAACGCGGGAGATGAAGCGCATGGTCATCGTACTAATGGGCGTAACGGGCAGCGGTAAGACGACAGTGGGCGAACAGCTCGCTCAACAGCTCGGATGGACTTATTACGACGCGGACGATTTCCACCCGGAAGTCAACGTGCGCAAAATGGCCAGCGGCACACCGCTTACCGACGAAGACCGCTGGCCTTGGCTGGAGACCTTATCTGTATCCATTGATCAGTGGCTACAAGCCGAGCAAGGCGCGATACTCGGGTGCTCCGCGCTCAAGCAGAGCTACCGCGACATCTTGGTCAGCGGGCGGCCCGGCGTGCAGATCGTCCATCTCAAAGGCCCCAAGGCACTCATCGCCCAGCGGCTTGAAACGCGGCAGCACCGCTACATGCCGACCAGCCTGCTCGACAGCCAGTTTGCAACTCTCGAAGAGCCGCGCGACGCGCTGAGCGTAGATATCGGCCCTTCGCCCTCAGCCATTGCCGCGACCATCCGCACGGCCTTGCAGCTCTGATTAAGCGAGTTACCCCAAGTACACAAACAAGTACACTGCCAAGAAAATCGTCACCAATAACACGCTGCTACTAATAGGCCACGCCCGCGCAAAGACGCCGGTCGGGCCGTGGTACTGGCGTACCTGTTCTATTAGAGCGAAGACCTGTCGCTTGCTCCAGGCGATCAATCCATCCCACAGCGGCGCACCCACCTGCACGCACAACCGCGCTGAACTTGGCAGCAGCTTTCGGTAGGTCCAGTCCACGTCGATATTGGCCGAGCGCAGCTCTGGCGGGTAGATGCCCGTCAACTTGAGCGCGACAAAGGCCAGTGCCGAAAAGAACAAAAGCTGAAGTTGTAGGACGATGTGGGTCGCATCGTACGGCTCGTAGGCAACTGGGTAGGGCAGGAGCCGGTACAGATAGTGCGGGAACGAACCGATACCAATGCACAGCGCCGCCCCAATCCCCATCGCCAAGAGCATGTTGCGTGGTGCTTCGCGGCAGCGGATTCCCGCGTCGTGGGCGAAGAAGGCAAAGAAGGGAATTTTGATGCCGGCGTGATGAAAGACGCCAGCCGAAGCAAACAGCAACAGCAGCCATACTACGAGGTGTCCTTCGTTGGCCGCGGCCTGCATGACCATGGACTTGCTGACAAAGCCGCTAAAGAGCGGGAAAGCCGAAATCGACGCGGCTCCGACCATGCAGAAGCCGCAAGTCCAAGGCATGGATTTGTACAGCCCCCCAAGGTCCGAGCCGTTGATCCTACCGGTGCGGTAGAGCACGGCACCCATCGACATAAAGAGCAGGCCCTTGAAGAGCACGTCGTTAAAGGCGTGAGCAACCGCGCCGTTGACGCCCATACCCGGCCCCAAGCCGACGCCAACTACCATAAAGCCGATCTGGTTGATCATGCTGTAGCCCAACACGCGGCGCAGATCGTTTTCAATAACCGCATAGAAGATGGGGAACATCGCCATGGCCGCGCCGATGTAGAGCAGGAATTCGGTGCCGGCAAAACTGCGCGCCAACACATAGACCGCAGTCTTGGTGGTAAAGGAGCTTAAAAAAACCGCGCCGGTGGGCGTGGACTCTGGATAGGCATCCACCAGCCACGAGTGCAACAACGGGAAGGCGCATTTAATGCCAACGCCGAGAAAGATCAGCCGCGTGGCCCAGCTATCGATGCCCAGATGTCCCAGCGCCAGCGAGCCGGTCTGCTGGTAGTGCCACGCCGTGCCGACCAAGAGCAGCAAGCCAGAGCTGATGTGGATTAGCAGGTAGCGCGTACCCGCGGCAATGGCCCTT
Organism: Gemmatimonadota bacterium; assembly: GCA_028875345.1. Lineage (GTDB taxonomy): Bacteria > Latescibacterota > UBA2968 > UBA8231 > UBA8231. The sequence continues at coordinate 4,118 of JAPPEG010000363.1, read as the reverse complement.
GCGCTTTGGGTGGCCCAGATCTGAAAGACCGAAGAAATCGCCAACAGCTCCCAAAAGATGAAGAGCACAATGAGATCACCGGCAAAGACCGCGCCCACGGCCGCGCCCGCGTACAGGAAGCCGGTCGCCTGTTGTAGGCGGTCGCGCAGGTGCAGCGAGAACAGCGCAGCGAGGAAGGCAGCCAAGTGAAAGAGATAGCCAAAGAGCAGGCTGAGTTGGTCAACGCGCACCCAGTGCAGCTCGTACCCGGCTAGGGAGCCGACTTGGCCGTCGCCTATCTGGTAGCCGAGGAGATTGTAAAATCCGGCCAACGGCAGAAGAAGCAACGCCACCCGCCGCGCGGCCAGCGGCAAAAGAGGCAGCAACAGCCCACCTAACAGCAAGAAGGCCGCTGGGTGCAGGCTAGTCATAGTAATCCTCGCGGCGCATCAGCACCTTGCGCATTTGCGTGGCCGTCAAAACCAATAGCACGCAAGCGACAAACCCGTATATCGCGTAAAAGCCGAACCATCCCTCGACCGGGAAGACACCCTCAGCAAAGTTCAAGTGCCGGTGGAAGAGCAGATCCGCGCCCAAGAGCAAGACGCAGAGGACGAAGAAAATCCGTATCAAGCGGTGGACGTTCCGCGGCTGGTCGAATAGGTGTCTTTTTTCTGAGGTCATGGCTTTATCCTCCGATCTGGCGGCAGAGGTCGAGAAGCGGGTCGGGATAGAGGAAGAGCACCAGCCCGCCCAGTGCCGTGCAAATCAGCGGCAAGACGCAAGCCAGCGGGGCTTCCTGGAGGCCTTCTTCTCCATCGGGTGCTGCGTAAAAAAAGGCATTAACCGCCACCGGCAATAAATAGGCAATGTTGAGCAGCGAGCTTACCAAGAGCACGCCAATGGCCACGTACTGCTCGGCGTCCAATCCGGCGAGGATGAGGTACCACTTGCTCCAAGCGCCTCCCAGCGGCGGCAAGCCGATGATGCTCAGCGAGCCGACGAGAAAGGCCCCCATCGTCCACGGCATTTGCCGGCCAATTCCTTTCATCTCGCTGATCTCGGTCTTGTGCAGGGCGACCGCGATGGCCCCGGCGCAGAAGAAGAGGGTTATCTTGCCGAAGGCGTGCATGGCGATGTGCAGGCTGCCGCCGAGGACGCCCCAACTATTGGCTAGGGCTGCGCCGAGCACGATGTAGGAGAGCTGACTGACAGTGGAATACGCCAAACGAGCCTTGAGATTGTCCTTGGTCATGGCCACCAATGAGCCAATGAGAATTGTGGCGCAGGCCGCGTAGGCCAAATAAGTGCCCAAACCCGTGTCGGCGAGCAGGTCGATGCCGAAGATATAGACGACCACCTTGAGGATGGTGAAGACGCCGGCCTTGACCACGGCCACCGCGTGCAGGAGGGCGCTGACTGGGGCCGGGGCCACCATGGCCGCGGGGAGCCAGCGGTGAAAGGGCATCAGCGCGGCTTTGCCGGTGCCGAAGGCATAGAGAAAAAGCAGGACACCGATGGTCCACGTCGGGGCCTTACCGGCGAGGATACCGCCGGAAACGAAGTCAAGAGTCCCGGCGATATAGTAAGTGGCGACCAAGCCTGTGAGCAGGAAACCGATCGAGGTCGCGAGCAGCACCCCCATATAGATGCGTCCCCCCGCTTTGGCTTCCGCACTGCGGTGGTGAGTGACCAGCGGATAGGTCGAAAGCGTCAGCGCCTCATAGCAGAAAAACAGCGTCAGCATGTTGCCGGCAAATGCCGCGCCCAAGGCAGCGGCGATCGCCAAGGCGAAGAAGGCGAAGAAGCGGGTCTGGTTTTCCTCGTGATGTCCCCGCATGTAGCCAATGGAGTACACCGAGGTCGCCATCCACAACCCAGCGGCGATCAGCGCAAAGAGCGCGCCGAGCGGCTCGACTTCAAAGGCTAGGGACAGACCCGGAAAGACCTCCACCAGATGTACCGCCGGTCGGTCACCTGCGGCGACTTTGGGCACCAAGGTGCAGACCGCAGCAAACGTACCTAAAGCGGCGAGCAAAGTCGCGGTCTCGCGCAAATTGGGACGGCGGCCCAAAAGGGCGATCAATGGCGCAACACCCAAAGGCAGGAGCACCGCCACGGCAATAGCAGTGGAGGCACTCACGGGGCAACTCCCAAGAGCCAGTGCGCTGCCTTGCGGGAGACCCCAGCCGTCAACGAGGTCTGCATCCCAAAGCCAATGGTAAGCGCGATGAGCAGCCATACGGGGATCTGCATCGAGAGGGGGGCTTCGGCGACAGGCTCGGCATCTTCGGGAACCGGGCGGAAATAGGCGATCTCGACAAAACGCCAGATATAGACCAGCGCTAGCAGCGAACTGACCACCACCAGCGCGGCCACTGGCCACCAACCGCGCTCCAGCGCGCCCAAGATCAAGTACCACTTGCTAATAAAGCCCACGGTAAACGGCACGCCGACTAGTCCCAAGCCAGCGAGGACAAAGGCGCACGAAGTCAGCGGCAGGCGCTTGCCCAACCCGCTGAGGTTGGCCAATTGCAGGGAGTTGATGCGGAGGAAGATGCAGCCAGCGACTAGGAAGAGCGCCGCCTTCATCAGCGCGTGATTGAACAGGTGGACGATCCCGGCCGTCAGCCCAGTGGCCGATCCTAAGCTAACGCCGAGCATCACATAGCCGATCTGCGCCACGCTCGAATAGGCCAAAAGTCGCTTGAGATCGGTCTGGTAGATAGCCACAGCCGAGGCGATGAAAATGCCCAAGAGCACCAGCGGCAACAGCAGGACATCGAGGCGCATAGTCCCAAAGGCAAAGTCCGCGCCAAAAATCGTGAAGACGAAGCGCAAGAAGGCGTACGCCGCGATCTTAGTCGAAGTCGCCGCGATAAAGGCAGTAACGGCCGAAGGCGCATAGGTGTAGGCGTTGGGCAACCAGATATGCAGCGGGAAAAGCGCCATCTTGAGGGTGAAGCCAACACTTATAAAGGCAAAGGCCACGTGAATGGTGCGGGTGTCGGCGACTGCTTTGATCCGCTCGGCGAGATCGGCCATGTTGAGCGTGCCAGTCATCGCGTACATCAGGCCAATGCCGATCAGAATAAAGGTCGCGCCAATCGTGCCCAAGATCAGGTAGTTATACGTCGCCATAAGGGCGCGGCGGTCCCGGCCGAGACTAATCAGCCCATACGCCGAAAGCGACGAGATTTCCATAAACACGAAGACGTTAAAGGCATCGCCGGTAATGGCAATGCCCAGCAAGCCAGCTAGACAAAGCAGAAAGATCGCGCAGAAATACGGGCGGCGCTCTGCCTCGACTTCGCGCGCCGCACTCGCCGGTGCGTAGGTCAAGACCACAGCACCGATTAGCGCCACCAGTAGAATCAAATACGCATTGAAGACATCTACCCGGAACTCAATGCCCCAAGGTGCGCTCCAGCCGCCCAAGGCATAGGAGATGGGACCGTAGGAGAGGATATGCTGCAACAGCAGCGCGGCCAGTGCTAGCGTACCCCAGCCGACGGCCACGACAAACGGCCACAGCAAGCGCCGCGGACGCAGCAATAGGCAGATCGGTGCAGCGATCAGCGGCAAGACGATCTGCAGGGCGGGTAGATGGGCGGCGATCACGGCCCCTCTTCCCGGCGTTGGATCTCGTCTTCTTCGATAGTCCCGTAGGCCGCGCGGATGCGCACCACTAGCGCCAACCCTACAGCGGTGGTAGCGATGCCGACGACAATGGCGGTGAGGATGAGGACGTGGGGCAGTGGGTTGGAGTACGCCGTCGCGCCTTCGGCGAGAATGGGCGCAGTCCCCCCCTCGACTTTGCCCATGCTAATGTAGAGCAAGAAAACCGAGGTCTGGAAGATATTGAGGCCGACTAGCTTTCGGATCAGATTGCCGCGGGCAATGACGTTGTAGAAACCAGCCATCATCAGGAAAATGACGATCCAGTAGTTGTACAGACCGAGGAACAAACTCATGGCCGCTCCCGGCTGGCAAAGTGGCAGAAGATGCTGATTACGACCGCGGCGACGGTAATGCCAACCCCTAGCTCAATCAGCAAAATGCCATAGTGCTCGCCGTAGGTGGGATCGCTGGCCAGCACCTTGTATTCGAGGAAATTGCCCCCGGCCAACAGGCAGGCC
>JAPPEG010000015.1 GCA_028875345.1 Gemmatimonadota bacterium | reverse complement strand
TGTGCTTGGGCACGATGTGGATGCCGTTGCCGAAGTTGTAGGTAAAATAGGAGAATACAAAGCGGGGGTTGGGTGCTTTGAGCACGAACCGCGCCGTCAGCGAATCTGGGACTTCGACCTCGGCGACCCAAGTGTCCATGTCGGTGGAAAAGGCCAGCTCTGGGGCGTGGGCTTTGAGCATGTCAATGGTGAACTTAAGATCGTGGGCGGTCCAAGGCCGCCCGTCGCTCCACGCCACCCCCTTGCGAATGTAGATTGTCGCTTCGGTGTAGTCTGCGTTGTATTCGTGGCGTTCGGCGATCCAGGGTATGACGTGGTCTTTTTCTACGTACGCGTTGTAGAAGTAGAGCGGCTCAAACAGGTAGTCGAAGCCCGGGGATTGGGTGCCGACGATAAAAGGGTTAAAAGAGTCGTAGTCCCGCATCTGTGGTAGGCCGAGGATGAGGGTGCGGTTGCGGGGGACGTGCTTTATGCCCTCCTCGTCAGAGCCACAGGCGGCGAGCGCCAAGCCGCCGAGCAAACCCCAGGCGGCGAGTTTTGTCTTTTTCAGGAATTTTCCCATACTTGTCTCGCTAATGCGCGTGCTTGCAAAGGGTGCGCAACATCCGAATAATAATAGAGGGACGACCTATATGGCGATGATAAGGATCTTTTTGCTTATGGCAGCACTACACGGCGCGAATGTAGCCCTAGCGGAGACCGAGGTCAAAGGCCGACCGGCCTTGGTGCTCGATGGCGAGGTGGCCCAAGTCGTCGTCGATTTGCTGGGCGGCTCGATTGCGGATTTCCACTTGCGGGAACAGGGTGTCAACCCGCTATCATGGGGCCGCGAAAGAGCGGGGGAAGGGCCGCAGTCCATGGGGCATTTCCTCTGCTTAGACCGCTGGGCCTCGGTCTCAGAGGCCGAGGCCGAAAACGGCATGCCCGGTCACGGCGAAGCCTCGGCCGTGCCGTGGCGGGTCGTGCGCGGTCCCGAGGAAAGAGGCGACTTTATTGAGGCCGAGATGGCCGCTACTCTGCCACTGGCTGGCTTTGAGGTGAGGCGTTGGCTGCGGCTGGCCAAGGACCGCGCCTTGCTCACCGTGCGCGAAGAGGTCGAAAACATCGGCGCGCTCGGACGTATGTACAATATGGTCCAGCATCCGACCATTGGTCCGCCCTTTCTCGACGAGACCACGGTGGTTGACGCCAACGCCCGCAAGGGCTACATGGTCTATAGCCCCATGCCCAATCCCGAAGAGCCAGCGGTGTTTTGGCCGGAGGCACGCAAATTGGCGAGCGGGGACGAGGTCGATATGCGCTACTTGGGCGGCGACGACGACCCGACTAACGCGGGCTACAGCTTTGACGGCGACTATGGCTGGGTCGCGGCCAGCACGGCGAGCAAGGGCCTGCTCATTGGATATATCTGGAAAACGGCTGAGTACCCCTGGCTCAACATTTGGCGCAACTCGGATGAGGGAAAGCCCGTGGCTCGGGGACTCGAATTCGGCACCACGAGTCTACCCCTGCCGCCGGCGGCTATAGCGGCCAAGGGAAAGATCTTCGATATCCCGCTCTTTGAATTTCTCGACGCTGGCCAGACCATCTCTAAGGTCTATGCGGCCTTTCTCTTTGAGATTCCGTCCGACTATGCTGGGACCGAACAGGTGGCACTGATCGATGATCGGCTGGTCGTGCGCCCGCGCGGCACTACGGGCAATCGCGCCAAAGCTATAGAGGCTGCGGGGGGCGCTGTTGAACGCACGAATGCAGATCTAGAAATGGAAGTCGATGCGCTATTTATCGAATAAGTTTTGCGGTGTGCTGGCCCTGTTGTTGATGGGGTGCAGCGGGGACGAGACCATCGTCGCGCGGGTCGGCGAGGTGGAGATTGAGCAGGCGGAGTTTGCGGCTTTTGTCGAGCGCCTGCCACCGGGATTGCGCAGTCCCAAGGAAGGACGCGCAGCCGACCGGGAGCACTTGCAGTCGATGATCGACGAGGAGCTGATGTTCGCTGAGGCGCGCGCGCTCGGGATTGACACCAGCTTGGCGGTTGCGCACCAACTCCGCGAAATGGTGCGGCAGCGCCTCGTGGAGCGCTACCGCGCCCAAGTCATTGTGCCGCAGGTGGAAGTAACAGCCGCAGATGTTGAGCGCGCCTTTGCGGAGATGGGGTTTGACCGCGAGCGGCTCTTCAGTCGTATCTTGGTGCGCACCCGCGAGGAGCTAGAGGCGGTCGGGCGCGACCTGCGCGAAGGCCAGCCCTTTGAAGAAGTAGCCGCGCGCTTTGCCGCCAACGACCTCTTTGCCGCGCAGGGCGATGGCCTGGTCGGCTGGATCGGGCGCACGCAAGCTGCGCGGCGGTTCTCCATCTCACCCGCCGTCTTTGTGGGTTTGCCCGTTGGACAGGTTGCCGAGCCGGTCGGGTTAGCCGGTGGCTATCAGGTTTTCCGCTTTGTCGAGGATCGCCCGGCCGCGCTCGCCAACTACAGCGAGGAAGTGGCCGAGCGGCTGCGCAAGGAACGGACGCGGGAGAAGGAAGAGGAGGAATTCGAACGCCTCCGCGTCCGCTACGACGTGCGCCTAGATCCAGAGGGCGAGGCCATCTTGCTCCAGAGTTTGGACCGGCCCTTGACGACAGACGAGTTGAATCATCCTTTCTACGCGTACGAAGGCGGCACAATCAGCGTGGCCGAGGGTTTGGGCAGCCTGCAGGCGGTTGGAGCACAGGGCGTATTGCAGGACAAGGCCCAAGCCGCCGAGCGGATCGGGCGCTTGCTGCTGCCGGTGCGGCTCTTTGAGGCCGAGGCGCGCAAGCGTGGCTGGACTGAGGAGGCGGTCTTTGTCGAGTGGCGCGAGCACCAGCGCCGGGCACTGATCCTCAATCAGCTTTTCCAACAGGCCACGGTCGGGGCCGCGCCCAGCGAGGACGAGATCAGGGCGCATTACGAGGCTCACAAGGACCGCTACCGCACCCAAGAGGCCGTAGTCGTCCACGAGTTGTGGACGGCTGAGGAAGAGGACGCTGCGGCTTTGCACGCCGAGTGGGAGGCTGGCGCGCCCATCGCCGACCTGCTCGATCGGCCCAGCGTGCGCTCGCACGCTGGCGTCGAGGGGCACGGGGTGCGCGAGCACGGTTGGGAGATGCGCCTAGTGCGCCTGTACGAGCCGCGCTATCCCGAATTGATAAAAGCGGCCTTTGCCGCTGAGGTCGGCGTGCTCGTCGGCCCGCTAGAAAGCATGGACGGGTACGCGGTGTTCCGGGTGCTGCGGCGGGAGGGCGGCCAGATCCAGCCCTTTGCCGAGGCTCGCCGCCGGGTGACCGCGAGCTTGCGCCGCCAGCGGGAAAACGAGCGGATCGGCGCGTTTATCCGCCAGTTGCAGGATAAGTACAAGGACCAAGTCGCCGTCTTGGTGGATTGGGATTGAGAAGTCGGGCGGTGGCCTTCTCCACAAGTCCCCCAAGATCCGTTGTGGATCGCGTTGGTCCACTTTCGCAGGGGAGTTCATCCATGAATCGACTGCTTTTCATCGCGCTGCTCCTCTCTCTTGCTGGCACCTCCTTCGCAGCTAACGAGGTAAATGTCCATGCTGTTGCAATCGGCTCCGAGGGGATGGACGCTTCCGTTTTCGGGAACGGCCATTTCGTTGATGTCCGCTCCGCCACGACGCCAATTGGCGAACTGGTGCATACTTACAAAGTTAAAAGCGACAACCCGAATACCGAGAAAACCACTCGTGTTGCTCGGGTTACTCGCAAGTTGCTTCTCGGTGCCGGTACGGGCATAGTCACTGGATTCATCGTTGTTGTATTGCCTCACGTTGGATGGTGTGATGACAACTCGCCAGAAGATTGCGGCGAATTTGGCGAATTTACTATGCACGAAAAAGGTGCATTTTTGTTGATTCCAATGAGTATAGCTATGGGAGTGAGTGCATCTGATCAACGAGATCGATTCATTTATCCGCTAGCCGCAAGCATGTTGGGGTTTGGAATGGGCATTGCTTATGGTACCGCAACTGATAAGTGGCTTCCTTCCTTGTGGCTCCCCATTCTTACGGCAACGGCTGCGTCCGAGTGGTCTCGCAGTCGAGTGGACTCCCGCCGATACTCGCTCGGATTGAGACCAGAACCGGGTGGGGGATTGTCAATGGTCGCCGCGCTGCGATTCCAATAGCGACTGGACGGCTGTGGCCGCTCCCGTTTTCGCGCGGGGCCGGTTCTTGACAGCCCTGGGCTTTGACCCTACCTAATAGCTTTTGCATTTACTTACGCACTGACGTTACGCACAGGCGAGGAACTTCCGCGATGCGCTTTTTCAACACGACTGGTCCGGTCCGGCTCGACGACCACTACCACGTCCCGCCGTTGGATCGCTTGGCTCTCGACGAGGTGCTGACCCTCATTCAGCAAAAAAAGTATTTCGTCCTCCACGCGCCGCGCCAGACGGGCAAAACATCTTCGCTGCTGGCCCTGCGCGACCTGCTCAACGCCGAAGGCGACTATCGCTGTGTGTACGTCAATGTGGAGGCCGCCCAAGCCCTGCGCGAAGATGTGGAACAGGCCATGCGCACCTTGCTGGGTGGGTTGGCGTCGCGGGCGCGCTTAGCGGGCGACGAGTTTCTCGATGCGGTCTGGCTTGACCTGTGGACAAAATACGGGGCGGGTGCGCTGGGCGAGGCCCTGACGCGCTGGGCCGAAGCTAGTCCCAAGCCGCTGGTGCTGCTCATCGACGAGATTGACGCGCTGGTAGGCGACACTCTCGTGTCGGTGCTGCGTCAGTTGCGCGCTGGCTACGATTTGCGGCCGGAGAGCTTTCCGCAGAGCTTGGTGTTGTGCGGAGTGCGGGATGTGCGCGATTACCGGATTCAATCGACCGCCGAGAATGCGATGATCGCCGGCGGCAGCGCGTTCAACATCAAGGCCGAATCGCTACGACTGGGCGATTTCAGTGCCGAGGAGGTGCAGGATCTGTTGGCGCAACACACGGCCGAGACGGGCCAAGTGTTCACGGACGACGCGCTGGAGACGATCTGGAAACAGACCCAAGGGCAGCCGTGGCTGGTCAACGCCTTGGCCTACGAAACCTGCTTTAAGAGTGAAGTTGGACGAAACCGGAGCCATCCGGTGGTAGCTGAGGCCCTCCTCGTCGCGCAAGAGCAACTCATCCGGCGGCGCGAGACGCATCTGGATCAACTGGCCGACAAGCTCAAGGAGGAGCGGGTGCGGCGGGTGGTCGAGCCGCTGCTCAGCGGCGGTGAACAACGCCACTTTGCCGATCGCGATTTGGAGTACGTGCGGGATTTGGGTTTGCTTGCTCAGGATCGTCCGTTGCGCATGGCTAATCCAATCTACGCCGAGGTAGTGCCACGCGAACTGACGTGGGTGGTGCAAGAGGAATTTGAGCAAGACACAGCGTGGTATGTGGATGCCGAGGGCGGCTTGGACGTGGACAAACTGATGTCGGCCTTTCAGGCGTTTTTCCGCGAGCACTCCGAGCATTGGGTGGGTCGGTTTCAGTACCAAGAGGCGGGACCGCAGCTTTTGCTGCAGGCGTTTCTGCAGCGCATTGTGAATAGTGGCGGGCGGATTGAGCGAGAGTATGGGTTGGGCCGAGGACGGACGGATTTGCTCATTGTATGGCCGCAGGGTGAACAGACGCGCAAGGTAGTGGTTGAGTGCAAAATTTTGCACAAGAGCTTGGAGCAGACGGTTGCCGAGGGGGTGGAACAGACGGTGGGATACATGGATCGCTGTGGAGCTGAAGCGGGGCATCTGGTGATTTTTGATCGGCGCGAAAACAGGCGTTGGGCTGACAAGGTGTTTTACGACCGTCGGACATCGGTTGGTGGGACGGCAATTGAGGTGTGGGGGATGTGAACGTACTCCCGGTCTCCCCTTCCGCATCGGCTAGGGTTTTATCACATTTGTAGGAAAGCGGTCCGGGGGATAGGTGTTCCGGAGTGGTTGGGTTGGGCCGTCAGCAAGCGAGGGAGAACGCGGAATAATGAAGAGCTACTCTGCCGTGCAGATCCTCGTCGGCCTAGCGCTGAGTTGGGCATTGGCCGAGGCCCAGTCGGGCTATCGGATCGCCGATGACGAAGTCGTAGTCGAGCGGGCCAGCCACTGGCAGCAGTGGTCCATTCCCACCCATCTGGCGCGCATCCACGAGGACGGCTTGGTGCGGGCGCACTCGCTGCGAACGGTCTTCAACGTCCTAGACGATCCCGGATTCAAGCGTCCGATCGTCATCAGCAAGCCCGACCCGCGCATCGGCACCATCGACAGCACCATGCAGTTTGACGTGTTTGGCGAGCCGATACGGAATACGCTCAACGAACTGGTCTTCGACTATTGGGTGCGGCCGGGGATCAGCCGGGTGGGGTCCAATCCGCGGCTCGCGGCCAACATTCTCGACGGCGACCCCACCACGTTCTGGGAGCCGGATCCGCGCGACCCGATTGAGCAGTGGTGGATCGAAGTGGACTTGGGGCGGGTGGTACCGGTGGAGCGGCTCAAGCTCCAGTTTGTCGATGAGTCGCTGGGGGATCCCTTCCTGCGCTTTATCATGCTGCTGTCGGAGAGGCAGAGTGCGCTGCTGCACGAGCCGAACAGCCGCATTGGCTTCCAACTCTTCATCCCGCAAGACGCGCCCAATACTACGCAGCGCGAATACATCTTCGAGAGCGAGCACACCAGCCCCGAACTGCCCCCGGCCACTGGCGTTGTTAGCGACAAGAAGCTCGCGGAGAGCTTGCACCGCTCGCCCGAGTGGACCGGGCGGAAGATCGAGACGATCCGCATTGTCATCACGGATACGCGCGGCGGGCGGGCCGGACAGATTGATCAAGAGGCGTGGGAGGCCCTGCCGGAAGCAGAGCGCGGGGATATCGTCTATTTCGCGCGCGATGTGGCCGGCCGCGAGGAGCCAGTTGATGAGGCCACCTATCAGGCCTTAGAAGAGCAGCGCCAGGGGCGACGGGATTACTACCGCCGCGAGTTGCCGCGTCTAGCTGAGGTCGAAGCGCACGGCTGGGGCGACAACTTGGGCATCAACCTGATTGAAAACGGCGGCTCGTACGTGCTGACGACCGATGGGACCAATACGCTGCTTGCGTTCGACGGCGACGCCGGCACTGGATTCTCACACCAGATCCGCAACCCGAAAAATCCCACTGCCAACGTACTGACCATAGATATGGGGGGCATTGTGCGCTTGGCTCAGACCCGCTTAGTGGGCAGCAGCCGGGGCTACATCATGCGCGCCTCTACGGGCGAGCGCGACGCTCAGGGCAATCTCAAGTGGCAGCGCATCAGCCCGGAGGAACGCGAGCGCAATATCTTCACTGGCAATTTTCGCGACATTGCCGACATTCAGGACCCGCCAGTTTTGACCCGCTTCCTCGACATGGTCACCATCGGTCACGTGCCGCCGGGATTTAGGGCCACCGGCCCGGGTGGCACCGGCCACATGAACCAGTTCTGGTCGTATCAGCACGAGCTCATGCTGCTCGCTGAAGGAGCGCCGGCTGAGGTGATGCTGGAGTCGGATCTGATCGAGCTGCCGGGGTTGGTGGCCTTGGGTGAGGTGCACTGGGAGGCGAGCACGCCCCCGGGTACAGATGTGGAGATCCGCACCCGCACCGGCGACCAGCTTTTGCAGCAAATCCGCTATTTCGACAAGACCGGCAACCAGAAGACCGCGGACGAGTACAGGACGCTGGCCGGCTTTCTGAAGGGGCCTTCGGACACGACCGTGGTGGTGGGACCGGGCTGGAGTCCGTGGAGCCAGCGCTATTTGCAGCCCGGGGACTTGGCCACTTCGCCGGGCTTGCGGCGCTTCATGCAGATTCAAGCGCGCCTCAAAAGCAGCGGTGAAAACGCAGCGGCCCTGCAGCGCATTGCGGTCGCGTTCCACCAGCCGGTGGCGCAGCACCTGCGGGCCGAGGTGTGGCCGACTACTGCTGAGGCTGGTCTGCTCGATACTTTTGCGCTCTACGTACAGCCCAACTTTTTGCAGCAGCCGGCCAACGTGCGCAGCCCGGGCTTCGACCAATTGCTCTTGCATGCAGAGCCGTCGTTCGATTTGAAGTTCGTCGATGCGGTTATAGGCACCGAAGCCGAGTTGTTAGCCGGTACGCCGCTCCAGTGGGACGACGAATTGAGGGTACGCGCCGAGGGCGACTCGCTGTGGTTGGAATTCCCGCAGATTGTGCAGGGCGCGCCG
>JAPPEG010000257.1 GCA_028875345.1 Gemmatimonadota bacterium | reverse complement strand
CGAGAGCCAACGCCATGCCCACATACGAATACGAATGTCAGCAGTGCGGCCACCGATTTGAAGAGTTTCAAAGCATTACGGCCGAGCCGCGCCAGACCTGCCCGGAAGCAAGTTGTAAAGGCCCGGTCAAGCGGCTCATCGGCATGGGCGGCGGCCTGCTTTTCAAGGGGACGGGCTTTTACATAACGGACTATCGCAGCGATGGATACCAGAAGGCGGCTAAGGCCGACAAAGACAGCGGCAGCAGCAAGGCAGGCGACAAAAAGGGCGATAGCAAAGCGAATGTCGCCAAAGCCGATTGAGGAACTTTCCCGCGCGATGCTCGGTTAAATTATAGATGTGGTCGAGGATACTACTGGGAATATTTATCGCCGGGTCTTGGTGGACAGGTTGCGGTCAGCAAAGCGCTGAAGAGCTGTTCGCGGCCGGCGAGGCCGCGGCGGTTGATCCCGCCACGGTCGACCAAGCGGTCGCGCATTTTACGGCTTTTATCGAACGCTTTGGCCAATCTCCCAAGGCACCGGAGGCGCTGAGAAAACTCGCCGGCTTGGCCCAGCAGCAAGGGAAGATGCAGGAGGCCATTAGCTATTACGAACGCGTGTTGGCCGAATATCCCGCTAGCGAGCACGGCGACGAAGCCCAATTTATGATCGCCTTTATATATGAGGAGCACATCCGCGACCTAGAGCAAGCGCGGCGGGCCTATCAGCGCGTGATTGAGAATTACCCGGATTCCGAACTGGCTGCCAGTGCCCGGCATCTGTTGCCCAACGTCGGGCGCGCCCCTCAAGAATGGGTTCAATTTCACGATGAGGTCGCCGCTCCTTGACACATTAGAAGTTGCCATAAAGGTCTGAGGCAGATGGGTCCAGCCGCTTGCGAATCCGCAGGGCGGTTTTTTATTGGCTGAGACTCAGAGCATGTAGAGAGCACATCCGATGACGCAAACAACAATAGACATCCACGCCATTAGCGAGCAGGTCCAGCGCGAGAGCGCGGTGGTAGAGCGCATCTTGCAGGAAATGGACCGGGTCATCGTCGGCCAACGCGCCATGGTGGAGCGGATCCTGATGGGGCTATTGTGCAACGGCCACATCCTCCTCGAAGGGGTGCCTGGACTAGCCAAGACCCTGACGGTGGCGACGCTGGCGAGGATCGTGGCGGCCCAGTTCAAGCGAATCCAGTTTACCCCCGATCTTTTGCCTGCGGATCTGACCGGGACCACCATCTACAACCAGCACCAAGGGGTCTTCATTCCCAAGAAAGGCCCGATCTTCGCCCATTTGATCTTGGCCGACGAAATAAACCGCGCTCCGGCGAAAGTGCAGAGTGCGCTGTTGGAGTGCATGCAGGAGCGGCAGGTGACCATCGGCGAGGAAACCTATGTCCTCGACGACCCGTTCTTGGTCATGGCCACCCAGAACCCGATTGATCAAGAGGGAACCTACCCGCTACCCGAGGCCCAAGTTGATCGCTTCATGCTCAAGGTGAAAGTCGCCTACCCATCGCGTGCCGAGGAGCGGTTGATATTGGACCGCATGGCCAACGACAGTCTGATTGAGGTGGAGCAAACGGTGGGCATCGACGAAATACGCCGCCTGCGCGAGGTAGTGGAGATCGTCTATATCGACGACAAGATCAAGGATTACGTCGTTGATCTCGTCCAAGCCACCCGGCGACCGGCCGACTACGGGCTAGCCGACATGGCACCGCTGATCGAGTACGGGGCCTCGCCGCGGGCTGCTATTTTCCTCGTTCGCACGGCGCGCGCCCACGCCTTCATCCAGCGGCGCGGCTACGTCACCCCGGAAGATGTCAAGGCCGTGGGGGCCGATGTGCTCAGGCATCGGATCATTGCCTCGTATGAGGCCGAGGCCGAGGAAATCGACAGCGATCGCATCGTGCAGCAGCTTTTCGACCACATCGAAGTTCCCTGAAGCCAAGGCGAGCCGAACCGTGATTCCCAAAGAGATACTCGACAAAGTTCGCCTGATCGAGATCCACACCCGCAGCATGGTGAACAACCTCTTCGCCGGAGAATACCACTCGGCGTTTAAGGGGCGGGGGATGGAATTTGCCGAGGCGCGCGAATACCAGCCCGGCGACGATGTGCGCCACATCGACTGGAACGTAACGGCGCGAGTGGGAACACCCTTCATCAAAATATTCGACGAGGAGCGCGAGTTGACCGCCGTGCTGGTGGTAGATGCCAGCGCGTCTGGGGCCTTTGGCTCACAGCAGCAGATGAAGGGGGAAATTGGGGTCGAAGTTTCGGCCCTGTTGGCCTTTAGCGCGATCAAGAACAACGACCGCGTGGGTCTGCTCATCTTCACCGACGAGGTCGAGGTCTTCGTGCCGCCGAAAAAGGGGCGCAAGCACGTGCTGCGCGTGTTGCGCGAGCTGCTGTACTTTCAGCCGCAGGGGCGCAAGACCTCCATCGCCGGGGCCTTGGAATACCTCAGCCGCGTCTTGCATCGCCGCAGCGTGATCTTTGTCATCTCCGACTTTCTCGACCAAGGCTACGAGCCGGCGCTGCGGCACTTGAGCCAGCGCCACGATTTGATCGCCGTGGTGGTGAGCGACCCGCGCGAGTGGGACCTACCCGATGTTGGTTTTATCAACTTGCAAGACGCCGAGACCGGCCAACAGGTGCTCGTCGATAGCGGCCACGAAGGCGTGCGCGCGTTTTTTGCCGCCGAACAGCGGGCCGCAGCCGAGCGCCGCAGCAGTCTATTGCACAAAGCGGGCGTCGACGAAATCGCGATTGATCTGTCGCGCCCTTATGTCGAACCCCTCATTCACTTTTTTCGCGCGCGGATGCAGCGACACTAAGGAGGAAGTACGGTGATTGAAGTACGCGAACTGTCCAAATACTACGGAGATGTCGTCGCCGTGGAGAATGTATCCTTCGATGTTGACAAGGGCGTCATCCTCGGTTTCCTCGGCCCGAATGGCGCAGGCAAGACCACGACGATGCGCATACTTACTTGTTATCTGCCGCCTTCGCAGGGCGAAGCCAAAGTCACAGGTTTCGACATCGCCGAAGAGTCCATGGAGGTGCGCAAGCGCATCGGCTATCTGCCCGAACAGCCGCCGCTCTACCACGATATGACGGTAAACGCCTATTTGCGCTTTGTCGCCAAAATCAAGGGCGTGCCCAGCGCGGCTCTCAACAGCCGAATCGACGACACCATGGAAAAAACCGGCATTGCCCACCAGCGGCACACAGTGATCGGCCACCTGTCCAAGGGCTACCGGCAGCGCGTCGGCTTGGCTCAGGCCCTCGTCCACGAGCCAGAGGTGCTCATTCTCGACGAGCCGACTGTGGGCCTCGACCCCAAGCAGATTATCGAAATCCGCGAGGTCATCAAGGGGCTGGGGGGCGACCATACGGTCATTCTCAGCACTCACATCCTGTCGGAGGTGAGCATGACCTGCGGGCAAGTGGCGATCATCAACAACGGCCGCATCGCCGGCCAAGGCACGCCCGAAAGCCTCATGGCCCAGCTCAAGGAGGGCGAAGTGCTGCGCGCCCACATAGACGGCCCCAGCGAGCAGGTGCTAGGCATGATCGGCCAGCTAGAGGGCGTGCTGGAAGTGGAAGTTAGTGGCGAAGAAGGCGCGTACGTGGTGACGAGCGCACCCGGTGCCGATGTGCGCGACGACTTGACCCGTAAGGTCGTGGAAAGCGGCTTCAGCCTGCGCGAATTGCGGCCGCTCGACATGACCCTCGAAGACATTTTCCTGAGCCTGACTAGCGAGGAGGTAGCAGCTTAAAATGCGTAATTTTGCCGCCGTGTACATCAAGGAGATGCGCTCCTATTTTGTTTCGCCGGTCGCCTATGTAATCGCCGGCGTGTTCCTATTTCTCTCGGGCTATCTGTTTCGCAATATCCTGATGCAGTTCAACCTCTGGTGCTTGCAGTTTGGCCAGCGGGCGCAGATGGGCATGGGGGGGATGCCGGCACTCAATCTCAACGAGATGGTCATCACCCAATTCTTCGCGGTCATGGACTTCATCTGGCTCTTGGTCATCCCGATGCTGACCATGCGGCTGTTTGCCGAGGAGAAGAAGTCGGGGACCATCGAATTGCTGATGACCTCGCCTTTGCGCACCATCGAGGTGATGTTGGGCAAGTTTTTTGCCTGCTTTTCGCTCTACGGCATCATCGTCAGTCTGACGCTGATCTACTTTCTCATCCTCGAAGTGTACGGCTCGCCCGACTGGGGCCCGATTTTTTCCGGCTACTTAGGCTACTTGTTCCTCGGCGCGACCTTTATCTCCGTGGGCATCTTGGCCTCGGCGCTGACTGAAAATCAGATCGTCGCCGTGCTGCTGACCTTTGGCATGTTGCTCCTGTTCTGGCTCATCGACTGGTCGGCGAACTTTGCCGGCCCGACCGCCGCCAAAATCCTGCAGTACCTCTCTTTTATAGCACACCTCGAAGATTTCCAGCGCGGAGTCATCGACACCAAGGACGTGGTGTTCTACCTGAGCTTTACATTTTTCTGCTTGTTTTTGACCACGCGCGTCATTGAATCGCGGAGATGGAGGCGCTGAGCATGAAGGCATATACCACGCCCTTGGGCTTGGTCGGCGCGGCGCTGATGGTCGCGGGTGGCTTAGCCTATCTGCTCAATGCCGAGAGCGGCTCGGTCGGGCTTTTCAACTTGGCCCTCGGTGCCCTGATGGTGGCCGCGGCCGGCTTGCTCAATCCGGCGCTCTTTCGCCAGTACGGCCGCTGGCTCAACGCCTTTTGGGGCGGCATCATGGTCTTCGGCATTGTGGCCATGGTCAATTTTTTGGGCAACCGCTATCCCGAGCGCTTCGACCTGACCGAGGGCCGCCTGCACAGCCTCGCCGACCTGACGGTGGAGACGCTCAAGGCGCTGGACAGGGATGTCCACGCCCTCGCCTTTATGGAGGGGGGAGAAAACGCCGAACTCGAACTGCTGTTGGCCGAGTTGGAGACGTACAACACTCGCTTCAGCTACGAATTCATCGACCCAGACCGCGATCCGCGCCGCACCGAGGACTACGGCATCCGCCGCTACGACACCCTAGTGTTGGAAAGCGGCGACAAACAACAGCAAATCACCGAACTAGAAGAGCGCGAGATCGTCAATTCGCTGCTCAAGCTGACGCGCGAGCGCCAAGACCGGATCTACTTGACGGTGGGGCACGGCGAGCGCCAACTCGCCAACCAACCCGATGGGCTAGAGCAGTTAAAGGTCCAATTGGGGGCGATCGACTACGCGGTTGAAGATTCGCTCTTCCTCGCCCGCGAGGGGGCGGTGCCCGAAGATTGCGCCGTGCTGGTCGTAGCGGGTCCGCGCACGCCCTTATTCCCGGTAGAGGTCGAGGCCATCCGCTCCTATCTGGCAGAAGGCGGTGCCTTGCTCTTGCTTTTGGACCCGCTCGCCGACAGCGGCCTAGCAGAGCTATTGGACGAGTGGGGCGTGGCGGTCGGCGACGACTTTGTCATCGACACCAGCGGCATTGGCTCGCTCTTCGGCCTCGATTTTACCACGCCGGTTGCCCTCTCTTACGGCGATCATCCCGTCACGCGCAAGCATCAGGGTCTGATGACCTTCTTTCAACTCGGGCGCTCGGTGCGCTTTGACGAGGGCAGCGGCCGCGAGGGAAGCCCCTTGGTTATGACGTC
Organism: Gemmatimonadota bacterium; assembly: GCA_028875345.1. Lineage (GTDB taxonomy): Bacteria > Latescibacterota > UBA2968 > UBA8231 > UBA8231. The sequence goes on along the minus strand of JAPPEG010000257.1, from coordinate 2,557 downwards.
GGAGGCCGGTTGGGCCGAGACCGACTTGAGCGTGCTCACCACTGAGGGCAATCAGACGGTCAAGCTCGACGAGGGCGTCGATCAGCCCGGGCCGGTATCCTTGGCCGTCGCCGCCCGAGACACCGAGGCGGGGGGGCGCTTGGTGGTCTTTGGGGATTCGGACTTTGCCACCAACCAGTACTTCGGCGTCCAGGGCAACGGCGACTTGGCGCTCAATGCCCTGAGCTGGCTGGCCGAGGACGAGGCCCTGATCTCGATCCGCCCCCGCGAGCCGGGCCACAACCCCATCGCCCTGACCGAAAGCGACGGCGAGTGGATTTTCTGGCTCAGCGTGGTGCTCTACCCGGGGCTGATCGCCTTGGTCGGCATTGTGGTCGTCTCGCGCAAGGGGCGCTGGAGCTTGGCCGACTTGAGCGCGGCCGGGTTGGGCATTGTGATTTCGCTCGGCATTGCCGCGCTGGTCAACTTCCTCGGCGACCGCTACCACCTCCGCAAGGACATGACGGCCGACGCGCTCTTTACACTGTCGGACGATACCCACCGACTTCTCTCGCCCCTCGCAGACAACGGCCAGTACGTCAGCGTCAAGACCTTCATGAGCGAGATGGAGAACATGCGCTTTGAGGATCTCTTAAGGGAGTACAGCTATGTATCGCCCAACTTCGACTACGAGCTGCTCGATCCGCAGAAAAACCGTCTGCGCGTCGAGCAGAACAACATCCGCGAGCGCGGAACCTCGATTATTGAAGTGATTGACGAAGGACAGGTGCGCACAGAGCGCATTACCGCCCAGAGCGAAGAGGCGTTGAGCAATGCCATTCTCAAGGCACTCAAAGGCCGCGAGCAGAGGGCTTATTTCACCAGCGGCCACGGCGAGGCCGAACTCGACCAAGTAGATGAGCTCGGCTATTCCACCCTCAAAGGCCGCCTCAAGGAGCTAAACTTCGCGGTCGAAGGGGGATTGAAGCTCGCAGAGCCGGTGCCCGACGACGCTACACTAGTGGTGGTCTTGGCACCAAAGGAGCGCTTTGTCGCGACTGAGGTCGAGGTGCTGGGGCAATACTTGGCCCGTGGAGGCAGCGCGCTGTTTTTGCTCGATCCAGGCCAGCCGACCGGACTTGAGGCGCTTTTGAACGAATATTCGATCGAGCTGGGGCAGGACTTCGTCGTCGATTTGAGCGGCTTGGGCCAGCTCTTTGGCGCGGATGTCTCGGTGCCGGTAGTCATCAACTATGGCGATCACCCGATCACCGAAAAGTTGTCCGGCGGTACGATGAGCTTCTTTCCGCTGGCGCGCTCGGTGCAGTTGACCGAACACCGGCTCAAGGAGCCGGACATCGCCGCGTTGGCGTACACCCACAAAAGCAGTTGGGGCGAAGCGGACCTAGCACCGATAATGGGTGAAGGCGGCGAGGTGGATTTCGACCCGGAAGTAGATATGCGCGGCCCAGTGCCGCTGGGCGTGGCCGTCTCCGCGGCTGCCGACACCAGTTTGGCGCCCGAGGGACGGACGCGACTAGTGGTCATCGGCGACGCGGATTTTGCCTCCAATCAGTACTTTGCCCAGCAGGCCAATGGCGAGCTATTCCTCGGCAGCGTCAGTTGGCTCACCGAGGATGAAGACCGCCTGACCATCGCCGACAAGCAACCCGCCTTCAATCCCATCAACCTGATCGGCAATCAAGGTGCGGTCATTCTCTGGGTCTCAGTGTTTATTGTGCCCTTTGCGGTCGCTTTGTCGGGCATGGTCATGGTGCTCAGGCGCGGCTATCAGACCTATGCCGACGGCTTTGTGTCGTGGCTGGTGTACACCTTTTGGGGCAATGCGATGTTCTTCTTCATCAGCGGCATCATTGCCACCAGCGAGGGGGCGATCTTTGAGGGCGAGGTCAAATTGATCGCAGCCTTGGCCTCGGCAGCCATTGGCTACGGCCTCTATCGGCACGCAGCGTGGGCTTGGCAATCCGGCTTAGTGTTTGCGGTGCTGTGCGCTGGCGTGGTCGCGCTGACGATTTTCACCGGTGCCAGCCTTGGTTTCTCGCTGATTCCCAACGAGACGGTCCAACTGATCTACGCCGCGGTCTTCGTGGTCAACACGGCCATTCTCGTGTGGATTAAAAAGGTCTTTGTCCAAGAGGAGCAAGCATGAAATTCAAGACCAATGTCGCAATTGGCGCCGTCTTCGTGGCGCTGTTGGCCTTTGTCTATTTCTACGAGATCAAAGGCGGCGAGGAGCGCCGCCAAGAAGCCGAAAAATCCAAGCAGCTATTCGCCTTCCAAGACGATGATGCACAGCGGCTCGAGCTGTTGCGCGGTGACGACGCCTTGGTGTTGGACAAGGGGACGAATGGCTGGAACTTGAGCGCGCCCATGACCGACGGCGCGGACCAAGAGGCCGTAGAGCGCTACTTGCGCAATTTGCTCGAGTGCGAACGGGAAAAGGTGGTCGTCGATAGCGCGGCTGCGAGCGCAGAGCAAGCCGCCCAATACGGGCTTGACGCACCGAGACTCAAGGTGCGGCTGCAAACCGAGGACGGTGCCGAGCAGGTGGTGGCTT
>JAPPEG010000125.1 GCA_028875345.1 Gemmatimonadota bacterium | reverse complement strand
GGAGACAGCTATCGCAGCGCCAGACAATCGACGCGCTACAGCGTGGAGGAGATCGCCTTCGACGCCGGACTACTCAGCAGCGGCGCGAACGTGGTCTCCCTGCGGCATGCTTTGGGCAATCGGTACGTGCAGGAAGAAGAAAAAGGCGAAAGCGGTTCCGGCCCTGGCTGTATCATGTACGACGCCATACGACTGGAAATCGAGTAGTATAACCTAGTAAGCCACGCTGATAATGCGGTACTGGCTCGCGGCCCCAGCTTGGGCCTCTACTTCCACTCGGCACAGGTACGAACCAGGAGGAACTATGCGCTCGTCTTGGTCTTGGCCGGTCCAAATGTAGAGATAGGACTGGTCGGGCTGGCGCTGGCCCTCAAGGGTGCGGACGAGTCGGCCATCGAGGGTGTAAATCTGCACTTGGGCCGGCGCGTCCGTCTTCAAGACGTGGAAGCGGATTTCCGCAGCGTCACCGATCCCGTCCCCGTTGGGGCTGATGAACGACTGCACCGCGAGGTTGGCGATCAACTGGTCAGTGCCCGGGACGCTGGGCAAATACACAGTAGTAGCGGCGCGGCGCATCGGATCGACCGGCTGCCACACCGCTAGCTGCCCCTCGTGGCCGATGAAGGCCCGGAAGAGCGTGGCATTGCGCTCTACGACCGTACTAAATGTCAGCGCAACTTCCTCGCGCCGCACTGTGCGCGGCAGTTCCACAAGCAGCGAATCGCCAGCGACGCGCACCGCGGCTGGCTCGGCTTCGGCACCGCCTATAGTGAGAGCGAGTGAGTCGGGGTCGGCGGGCGACGGGGTTTGCAGCAGGATGCGGTTAAACCCGGGGTTACGCGACGCAAACTCAGGCGTGATGTGGAACGAAAAAAGCTGGGGCATGCCCGCCTCGGCCGTGCGCGGCAGCACCTCGCCGGTGACTCCGGCGAGAAAGGCGTCGGTAAATTCAATCTCCAAGGCGCGTATAGTCGGCGCGGTGGTCGGACGGTCTGAGCTGAGGATGAGCTGGACTTGGACGAAGCGGCGCGGGCTGGGAGACAGAAACTGCTCGCCGGATCGCTGGTAAAAGTTGCTCCACTCGCTCCAGTCCTCGCCAATGCCGATAGTGCTCTGGGTCTCGCCCCGCAGCGCCTTCGGCATTTGGTCAAACTGCTCGGCCGTTACCTCGGTGCCATCCTTGCGGAAATAGCGAAAATTTTCTTGCAGTTCGTTGCCCGAGCGAGTGCGCGCCTGAATGCGCGCACCCGGGGGCAGGTCGGCTTCCCACAGCAGGGATTTAATCACCTTCGCCCGGTTGTCGCCGGCGATTTTCCCCAAGTCGATAAAGTCCGAACTCATCTCCACTTGGGCCACGTGGCCCACCGCAAACATCAGCGTCTCAATCAAAAAGCCGCTCTGGTACTGGAAGCTGGACTGCGAGCCGCCACCACCGACCCATTCAGCGGCGATAAAGCGCACGGGGCGCGGCTCAAAAAGATACGTCAATTGGCCGGGGAACTCGGTCGAGGACGCGAGCAAGGCATCTGTATCGCCGACGAAGAGTTGGTCGAAATCGACTTCGCCCGTCAGCGTGCGACGACCATTGGAAACGCTCAAGCTGTGGGTGCGGATCTGGGGCAGGTTGGAGCCGTACGTCAGCGTGCGGAGCAGAAAGTCCGAAGTGCGCATCACGATCCGATCCACCCAGAACAGCGCGCCCAAGTCCCAGTCCCAAGCGATGGGATCTTGGCCGCGCTCCCGCCGTGCTCCCCAATCGGTATTGGCGTTGCCGTCGGCCATCTTGAAGGGAAAACCCCGGCCCGAGCGCTCCTGAATCGCGCCGCCGCGCTCTAAGGTCTGTAAGGCAATGTTTTCCCCAAGCGTGTACACTTCCACCTCGGCAAGGGCTGCGTCCGGCGTCTTGGCATCTACCAAAATCCTTATGAATTGCAGCAGATCATAGGTAGTGTCCGCAGTGCCCTCCTCGCGCGCGCCCCGCACCCGCGTCACCTCCCTTACTAGCGGCTTCACATCGTAAATCACCTCAGTCTCGTCAATGGGCTTGGTGGTGCCACCTATCAGGTGAAAAGAGAATATGTCTTGGCGCGTCACACGGCGTCCCTCGGACCCGAAGACGCGAAACTCGCGGAAGGGCCGTGCGCCCTCTTGATCGGGGAAAATAAGGCGAATCTCCGACACGAGTACAGCCCTTCCTAGGTTGATCTCAATCCACCAGTCCTCTAAGGGAGCGTCCGGGTCGGGTTGCCAAAAGGTCTGGGAGCGACCGTCTATCGCCCGGCCGGCTGTTGCGAGGTTGGTGCCAGCCTTCCACGCGCCGCCGCGCATCTCTTTGCCGCTCACCAGTTCGTGGGTGAATTCGTCGGCATTGACCGCGGCGTTGTGCACGCCCTTAAATTCGGCGGGAGTCACCGAGCCGGTTGGGGAAATTGCGAGGGTACCGGCCGGAAAGGTCCACTGCTGCCACTCGGCTCTGCGATCCACCCGGTACACTTCCAAATCGGCGCTCCCAGTCTGGGCGTACGCCATCAGCACGAGGGCCGCCAAACTCAAGCCCGCGAAGAGGAGGAACGTTTGGTGCGAGCGAATGCGCTGCATAGTCTCTCCTTTTCCTAGTAGGCAACGCCCACTGCACCGAGGCGCGTGAAGCGCTCGCGCTCGGCATCGGCAGTCACCTCGGCGAGGTAGATCCCCACGGGCACCGGATTGCCGCTATCGTCGCGCCCGTCCCATTCCCAAACAAAAGAGCCGCTGCCGCGCGCGCCGGCAAACAAGGTGCGCACCCGCTGGCCGCCAAGCGAAAAAATCCGCACGGTCAACTGCACGGGTTGCTGGAGTTGGACCAAAGTACCGGAAATGCGCACGCGCTCGTTGATCCCGTCGCCATTGGGCGTTACCACGGCCGGTTGCACCGCAAAAAATGGCAGCAAATTGCGCGCCGAAGCGGCCGTGGTCAGCACGCGCAAGTCATTGGTCAGGACCGTGGGATTGGCATCTCCGGGCAGGACCTGCTGCGGAGCCTCGTCGCTTTGAGTGTCGAAGACTCGGGCGCGAAAGAACGTAGATTGAACGAAAACTTCAGCGTCGAAGACGACGCGCAACGCACTCGGCGATTGGTGCGTCAGCCGTTGGCTGGGAAAGAATAGCTTCAGGCTCCGCTCGCCTTCGACGACGCTGTCGGGCACCGTGGCGACGGGTGGATCGCCGGTGAACATTTCCTTGAACTGCGGCCTAGCGGGCGTGAGAATCTCCAAGGCGTCAAAGCCCACGTCCGTCTCGCTGATATCGGCGCGGATGTCGTAGGCAAACGTCGAGAGTTCACCGGCCGGCACTCGGGGCTTGTTGCCCAAGGGACGGGGGGTTTCCAGCGCGGAGATTTCCCCTATTAGCTGCTGGGCCAACGGCGGGATGGAGTGCTCAACCACCAGCGAGTTGACCCGGATGCCGTCGAGGATGGAGTGGCTAGTGAGTGCGATTTCAAGTTGGAAGAAACGACGCGGACTAGGCAACTCAATCCGCTGGCCAGACTCGGCAAAGGGCGGCGACCACTCGCTCCAGTTGACTTGGTCGTCTTCGACCGGACCGCGCACGTTCAGGCCTAGCCGGCCGTAATCGCTCTCTGAGACTTCCTGCACATCGCCAGTGAAAACATTGACGATTTCGTAAAACACTTGCGGTGTATCGTCGCGGCCCGTGCGCATGCGAATGGAGATGTCTGCATCGGCCATTGGCTCGACGTCGATGCGGCCTTCTTGCTGGCGCAAGGTCTCAGTCGTCCACAGCAGGCGGCTGAAGTTGGCCACTTCGCCTAAGTCGATGATCTTGGATCGATAGCGTCCCCCCGGCGGAAAGCCCGCTCCGTACACCTCGAACTCGGCGATCTCAAAGGGATTGGTCGAGGTCACGTTGAGTTGGATGTAGCGGACGAATTGCAAGGGGAAGGGAATTTGCGCCACGCTTTCCGTGGTGAAATCCACTTGGGTCAGCAGGTTGTACACCGGCAGATTTTCCGGCGTGAAGCTCACGCCGTCGCTGACCTGAATTTTATAGCCGCGGATGAAGTCGTCGGCAAAGGGGCGCCCGCGGCTGTCGGCCCCCTCTAGGCGCGGGAAAAACGAGATGCGATTGACGGGGAAGCGCGTGCTCAAGTCAAAGAAAAATGTTCGGCCCGCTTGCAATACCCCGAACTCCTTGAAGCGATTTTCGCTGGAAGTCTGCCCATCGCCATCGACGAGCGGGGCATTCGTCTGCTTAAAGGGCACGTTGTCCCACACCCGCGCCTCGGCCACCTCACTGATGAAGTCCAAGGGAAAGCCCTCGGTCCACCTTAGCTGCCGGACGATGTTATCGCTGGGATTAAAACCCACCAATTGAATGGCCCCGGCGGCATCAAAGCTGATGGCCGTGGAGTTTAGCTCGTCGTCCTTCCAAGAGCGACCCGACCCGCCCAATTCCCACTGCCGCACCTCGCCCGCCGCGGCCGCTGCCAACCACGCGACCCCGACCAGCGCCCTAGAAGTACAAAACAGCGATCTGAACGCGCACAAAACAATTCCCTCACTTTACTGCGAAATATAGCCCGTTTTCACCCAGAACCTCAACCCCAGAAAATCACATTGCCGACCATGCCGGTAAAGTGATCGACGAACAGGAAAAGGCCCCCCGGTACGATATGCCCGGCAATCATGCCCATGAAAAAGGGGCGCGTCTTGCGGTAGAGCGCCACGCCCCCGTAGCGCAGCACTGACACCTTGATTAGCCACGCCAAGAACATGTCGAACCACAGGTGATCCATAATCCCGGTCGGGCCAATGGGGTAGCCGAGGGGATGGAGGGGCCACCAGACGTAGTACCAGCGCGCCAGCATCAAGAGCAGCATCACGCCGGCCCCAATCCCGGTGTTGATCCAACCCCACAAATGCGGCTCGCTCGGCGTGCGAATCAAGCCAGCGGCATAGTCGTAAAATCCGTGTTTACCCCCGGGTATTTTCAGATTGAGCGCCCCGTACGAATAGCCCAGTTCCATAACCACCCACATCGCCGAGACCATCCCGACGGCCATAGCCAAGAGCATCGTCCAAAACAGCGGGCGTTTGGAACCGCCAAAGCCCTCGCCCAATTTGAGGCTGTTAGCGGCTGACGTCATGGCGAAACTGCGCCCATTCGTCCAGAAAAAGGTCGTCGCCAGCACGACCATGCCCTGGGCACCGATGGCCGACGAGCCAATGGCGGAGACGACGATGGCGGCCGGGCCGACCGGGACCGAACCGTCCGAAAGCCCCCCTTCGGCGATTAGGCGAGTAAACCCTACAAAAAGCGCAAAAGTGGTAAATAAAAAGGCTAGGACGACCCAGACGGGCAGGCCCGCTAGCGCGAGCCACGCGACCATCACTGCGCTGCTGGCCAGCAGGACGAGTACAGCCGTCCGGTAGGAGAGAATCTCGCCGGAATCATCCACCGTTGGGTCGCCCCACAGGGCCTTGCGGCAGACTGCCCACAGGTGCTTGCGGGCCGCGAACAGGCCAAATAGAAACAGCACCAACATGCCGCCCATCGACTGATGGACGAGGATCGGGTCGATGATCGAGTGCCCACCCCCTATCATCTCCGAACTAGTGACGCCTAAGACGGCAAATGTGGTGCGCAGGGCGTTGGCGAAGAGGTTGAAAAACCACAGACTGAAGGCGATTTCGGTCTTGAGAAAGTAGAAAAAGCCCAAAATGTTGAAGCGAAATTTGAATTGTAATTCGGATAGGTTGTCGAAGATGGGCAGGATGAAGTGGATGGGATCTACATTGGTGGCAATGGGCACGGTCTCTGGGAAGTAGTTGTGTAGCCCGTGCAGGGTGCCCCAGATGGCCGGCACGGCAAAGCCGGTCCACATCACCGGATTTTTGAAGAATGGGGCAATGCGGTCCCCCCCGGCATCCTGCTCCGTGAGGGCCATCGGCACCTGGACCAGCGGATAGGTCAGCCGCTCATAGTCGTTCCACTGCTTGCGCAGAATCGCCATCGCGGCAATCATCGCCAAGAACAAAGCCCACACGAGCGGTGCCCAGCGCAAGAACATCGGCAACCAGCCGGCCCACGGGATGGACTGGCCCTGCTCCAAGCCCTCGTAAAAAGGCCACATGACCGCGAGGTCGCGCGGCTGCAACCAGTCCGCTATGTGGGGCTGGATGAGCGTGTGCCAGTCGTTTTCCGGCGTGGCATAGTAAAAGGGGGTGAGGATCGTGCCGATGAACCGAGCGGCAAAAAACACCGGCAGGGGCGAGGCCATGACCATCATTATGTAGATGAGCAGCAACTCGCCGCGGTTTAGCCCCGCTCGCGGATGGACCAGCTTGAGCAGCGGGTTGATCAAACCAGCGAGGAAAAAGAGCAAGAACAGGGCACCAACCGTGCTGGTCCCGAGCGTCATGTACGAGCCGCGCAGATAGAAAACCCCATACGAGTCGCCCGCAGCCACGAAAAACGTGAACAGACAGCCGAGGATCAGCGCTTTAGGCGTGAAAACTCGGGCCGCTGGGGGTCGCAAGGATTATACCCCGCCGGTGGCGGCGAAGATGCGGACGAAGACGATCGATTGCTTCTGAGTTTGCTCGGCGAAGAACTGACGCTCTAGCAGGAAACCCGCGTTCATGGTCAGCTCGTACCCCTGATAGGACGACACATTGGTCAGCAGGGCCGAAAAGACGAGGCTGCGGAAGTCATCAATATAGCTCGGCGACGCCTCGGCTGGGCGCTCGATTAGGTTCTCGAAGAGACTGAATTCAACGCCGAAGTCCAAGAGCGTCTTCGGCAGGAGCGCGTACTGGCCCAAAAAGAAAAAGCTCTCGGTCAGTTCGTTGGATTCCAAACCGGCTAGCGCGGTGGGCGTTTCTCGCTCGTACATGCTCTTCCACTTGGGATAGAGGGCGAGCCGGTCGCTGGGACGGATGGCGTAATCGGCCTTGTTAATCAGACCCAAAAACGAGCGATCGCGTTTGAGGCTGGCCTGCTCACCGAGCTGGTTGAAGCGCTCGTATTTCAGCTTGCCCTCGACGTTCAGGTTGGCAATGCGAAAGTAGCGGGCCCGCACGTATAGCGAGTTGACAAAGGTATCTTGGTTGTCGAGCGGATCGGCAAAATCCGTCAGGCCGATGGGATCGCGCCAGACGATGCGGTCCTCGGGCAAATTGTCGGCCACTAGTTTGGCGTGTTCAAAAAGGGATATGTCTAGCCCAGGATAGGATTTTTCCAAGGTCAGTAGCCCGTAGAACGAGCGGCTCTCGCGGTCGCTGCTCAGTTGGTGCTCGGCGAGCCGACCGACGGTCAGCCGGGTGCTCTCGGTGATTTTTAATCCCCCGTACGCGTTGTACCCGCGATGGTCGCGCTCGTAGGGGTAGTCGGGCAGGCGGTCGTCCTCAAAGCGGTCAATAATCGTGTTGTTGTTCATGTCCATGCCAAAGAGAAACTCCGGCGGATCGACCTGATAGCGCAGGAATGGCTCGACGTAATCCGGACGGCTGTTCTGGTTTTGGTTGAAGTCGGAGATAAAATCGTTGTTCTCGTCCAGCCCGGGAAAAATCTCCGTGTCGCGGCCCTGCGAGCCGCCTTGGCCGCCAAACCCTTGACTCTGGCGGTAGCGCTGCCAGTCGGTGTAGCGATCTTGGTCGTCGTTGTCATCGACAAACTCAAAGAGGTTTTGGGTCTCGCTGGCGTAGTCGATGACCCCACCCGGATCGGCGATAAAGGCCGTAGTGCTATAATCGGGATCTATGGTGAACACCTCGCCGTACGCAAAGAAGGGGTAGCGCTGGTACGAGGCCGTAACGTACCCGGCTTCGGCCGTCTCCTTGTACGCGGGTAGCTTGCGGAAGTTCTGGTTGGGGAAGCGACGGAAGCGGCGGTTAAGGGCCCATTCGGCCCGCAAGTCGAAGTGGGCGAGGTTGATCAGCTCCAAGTCCATACCAATCACCTCGTGCCCAGTTGGCAGGCCGTAGGCAAAGCGCACAAAGGTCTGGTTGGAGCCATCGGTGATCTCGTCGCGGGCTTGGGCCACCGGCAAGAAAACCTGCTCGCCCCGGGCATTGGTCTGGAGATTGGAGGCGATCTCTATGCGGTAGTCGTTGGACACCACCAACTCGAATTCGAGCTTCTTGGCCTCGCGGAAAGTGCCCACTTTTTCGGTTGGACTAAAATCGTTGCGAATGTCGTAGATAAGCTCAATTACGTCCGAGCCGCTCACCTCCAAAATGCCCTCGCGCCGCACGCCGCCGCGCACCAAGGGCACGATTTCCGGGTGCAGTTCGCCGTCGATGATCACCTGATCGACGAAAAACGAGGCCCCGGTTTCCTCGGATTCGGGCGAATCGTCGGCAATGCGGATGATGATCCGTTCGACATTGCCCGTGTTCTGCGGGCCGGTCAGCAGGCCCTTGAGCGAGTTGTCGC
>JAPPEG010000312.1 GCA_028875345.1 Gemmatimonadota bacterium | reverse complement strand
CGGCTTTTGCCTACCTGCGGCTGACCAGCCCGGCGCTACAGGGGAGCGAGCGCATTGAGTTGCCGCTGGCGCTTGGCATTTCGACGGTGGTGCTGTTGGGCGCTGGGGTGGCGATGTACAAGGCGACGCAGAACGCCAGGCGCGGGCACTTCCCGCTTCTGCGGCGGTGGTTGGTCTGGGCTTGGGTGATGAGCGCGTTGTTTATCGCCGTGCAAGTGCCGGCGCTAGTGCAGCTACTCGACCGCCACCAGGCCCTGGGGGTGAGTGTCTATGGCATTGCATTTGCGCTGGTGGTAGTTCACGCGCTGCACGTGGTAGGTGGCATGGTGCCGTTGTCGATGCTGGCGTGGAAGGCGCGCGTGAATCGGCTTGACAGCGAGCACTTGCTCTCAGTACGGGCCTGCGCCGCGTACTGGCATTTCCTCGAAGCGGTGTGGATCGCGCTGTTGGGTGCGTTTTTTTTGTGGGGGTGAAGGACGCGAGGGCAAGTTTCGTACCAGTACCATTATCTTCTCTATGAATAAAGGGATTTTACAGGCTGTCTGAACTTTAACAGCTCCAATCACTTAACTCGGGAGGGGTTATTATGCGGAGCATATATGAGGACTTGGCCGGTCTAATGCGTCTGTTGGGGACGACTGCTCTGAGTCTCGTCCTCATCGGTTCGTTCGTCGTCGGGCAGGCCGCGTGGTCCGAGGAGACTGAGACGGAGGACGAGGACGAGGAGGGGGCCTATACCGAGGATATCTATCTGATGGAAGAAGCCATCGTCGTGGGGTCGCGCCATGCGCCGCGCTCGGAGAAGGAGTCGGCTGCGCCCGTAGATGTGCTGAATGCCGACGAACTGCGCACGCAAGCTGCGGTCGATATGGACGACATGCTGCGCACCTTGGCTCCATCGTACAATATCCAGCGGCACGGCATTGATGACGAAGCAACCTTGGTACGCCCGGCCACGCTGCGGGGCCTGCCGCCGGACAACCTGCTGGTGCTAGTCAACGGCAAGCGCCGACATCGCTCTGGCGTAATCGCACTGCTGGGCAGTTCGCTCAATACGGGATCGCAAGGGCCGGATTTAAGCGTGATTCCAGCTATTGCCTTGACGCAAATGGAACTGCTGCGCGACGGCGCGGCAGCCCAGTACGGGTCCGACGCCATCGCCGGGGTTTTGAACCTGCGATTGCGCGAAGCCTCCGAAGGGGTGCTGGTGGAAACGCGAGGGGGCCAGTACTTCGAGGGAGACGGTAGTTTGTACCAAGTCGCTACCAATGTCGGCCTGCCGCTTACTGAGGACGGTTTTTTCAACGTCAGCGTCGAGTACCGCCAGAGCGATCCAACCATCCGCAGCGGCCAACGCGCCAATGCTGCGACGCTGAGAGAGAGAGACTATCCTGTCAAAGAGCCGGCGCAGATCTGGGGCAGTCCCGACCTCGACGGCGTGTGGAACACTTTTTTCAACAGTGGAGTTGATCTCGGCAATGGGACTGAAGCCTATAGCTTTGGCGGCTGGGCCAAGCGTCGCGCCGAAGGAGGCTTTTTCTTCCGCGCTCCGGGCACTTCCTCGGCGCGCAGCAGCGTATTTCGCATCGGCGATCAGCGGGCCGTAGCCGATCTCGACCTGGACGACGACATTGATCCCGCGAACTTGGAAGTGCCCTCTCTGGACTCCAGCTTCGACGAGACCCAAGCTTTCGTCGATGAGCACCAGGGCGATCTCTTTCTGTTCAACGAGCGCTTCCCCGGAGGTTTTACGCCGCGCTTTGGAGCTGACATTCGCGATGTGAGCTTGGTGGCTGGTCTGCGCAGTGCCCGCTCCGGCGGCCTCAAGTGGGACGCCAGCGTCAGCGCCGCCCGCAGCAATATTGAATTCTTCATCTTCAATACCATCAACGCCTCGCTGGGGCCGGACACGCCGACGTCGTTCCGCCCGCGCGACTACATCCAGACCGAAGTCGCGGCCAACCTCGATTTCTCATACGCGATGGAGGTGGGCGGTTTGGCGTCGCCGCTCGGCCTCGCTTGGGGTGCGGAATGGCGCCAGGAGACCTTTGAGTCTGTGGCCGGCGATGAAGCTTCTTACGTGGTGGGTCCCTTTGCGGCTCAGGGCTTCAGCAGCGGTTCCAATGGCTATCAGGGACTGCACCCAAGTAACGCCGGCAAGTGGGATCGCCCCAACTATGCCTTGTACGTGGATTTGCAGACAGACGTAGTGCCGCAGCTCCAGCTAGGCACGGCCGTGCGCTACGAGGATTTCTACGCCGACTTTGGCAATACCCTCAACGGCAAGCTCTCGGCCCTGTTGCGGGCTAGCGACCGGGTCAACCTGCGCTCGACGTTCAGCACTGGGTTCCGCGCCCCGTCGCCCGGCCAGGCTAATCTTCGCGCCGTAACCACTGGCTTCTCCGGCACCGGTGGTCTGACTGAGCAGGGGCAGGTGCCGCCCACCCATCCCATAGCCGCGGCCTTGGGCGGTGAGGAACTGACCGAGGAGAAGTCCGTGGGATTTTCCGTCGGCACCACCATGGAACTCGCCGACGATTTTGATGTGACCCTCGACTACTTCGATATTGCCATCGAAGATCGCATCGCCCTGACTGGGAATATCAAAATCACCGACCAAATTGCCCAGATCATCCGGGACGATGAATCCCTCCAGGGCGTCAGCGTCCTCCAAGAAGTCAAGTTTTTCTCCAATGACTTCGACACCCGCACCCAGGGAATTGACTTGGTGCTGTCGTGGACGCGGACGTGGGACACCCAATCCCTGTCTCATATAGATGTCGCTTATAACTGGACTCAGAACATCCTCGAGGACTTTTCGCAGGTGCGGACCGTCAGCGAATTTCTCGGCAAGCCCTTGGACGAACCGATCAGCTTCAAACTGATGACGCCCCGGCGCGAGGTGGAACTGGCAGACATGAACCCCAAGCATCGCTTGGTGCTCACCGGCAGCCACCAAATGGGCGCTTGGAACGCCATGCTGCGGCCCAGCTACTTTAGCGCTTGGAAGGCCTGCCGCTTCCAGGACAACAGTTGCGGTGATCTCGACTCCTTTGACGGGGGCGTCATTGTCGATGCTGAAGTCGGCTACACCTTTGCCGAGCGCTATCAGTTGAGCGTGGGAGCGCAGAATATTTTGGACTCAGTGCCCGAAGCCGCGCCCGAGGAGACCGCCGGCCAAGGCAATCTGCGCCCGGAGAGCACGCCTTGGGATTACAACGGTGCCTTCTGGTACACGCGCTTGTTTGCAGAATTTTGATTGCGAACCGTCTAAAGAGAGTCTGATCTAGCAGACGGAGGAAGATGCGGCCGAGCAGTATAAGCTCGGCCGCATTTCCATGAGAAGCTCTTTGCGTCTGGGTGCTGCTCTACTTTCGTTCTGTTAGACGAAGCGGCCGCGCTGGAGCCGTCGTGCGAGAACTAAACAGAGGAGATTACATATGAAAGCCATCCGTTTTCGGGTGCAGAATTTTCGCAATATCGATGACAGTGATTGGATCGAACTAGAGAGAATCACGGCCTTTGTTGGCCGCAACGAGTCGGGGAAGACCTCTCTGCTTAAGGCCCTACACAAATTCAATTCTGCCACGCCGGAACCCTATGATGCGCAGCGCGAATTCCCGCGCGACCGCTACACACGCGATTACGTTGCCAACGGATCGAATGGCGAAGACTGGCCCGTTTGCTCGGTCGAGTTTGAGATTCCAGAGATCCTTCGGGTTGAAATTGCCGAACTACTGGAGGAAGACGAGAAATCGCCCGAGAAAGTCACCGCGACCCGCTACTACGATGGCTCCCTCAAGTTTGAGTATGCGTCCACAATAGAGGAGAAACCGCTCGTACCGGAATCGGTGCTCAACGCTCTTGAGACGTTCGCGTCGAGCGCCCGTCGGCTTGCGGCACCAGACCCAAGTCAGGAGGAATATACGGCAGAGCAACGCACGGAATTGGCTAATTGGGCGACCGAATGGAAGGACAAGCTGAAGGCTATAGTCAATCTCCGTGTCGGAGAGGGAGCGAATCTACTGACTAAGCTACGTACAGAGGTGGAGTATTGGAGTAACCCGCAAACCGCCGATATGATAGAAGCACTTCAGCAAGTGGTTGAACCAGTTTTGGACGTGGCCAAGAAAGGCCCGGTCATTGACCAGATTGACGAAAAAATCAAACACAATCTCCCCGTTCTGATCTACTTTGAAAATTACGGCATCCTCGATAGTGCCATCTGGCTGCCGCGATTTATAGAAGACCTGAGTCGCGATCCGAACGATTCTCGTGTGCGTACGATCAACGCGATGTTCAAGTATGTCGGGCTCGATTCCAAGGAAATTACGGCGCTTGGCGAAGACCCGCACCGCGAAGCCCTGCGAATGGGCTACCCATCCGAGGCTGAGCGGACCGCCACTACTCAGCGACACAAGGACGAGCGCGCCATCAAGTTGAACTCCGCTTCAATAGACATTAGCGGCAGATTTTCCGAATGGTGGTCGCAGCGTCGCCACAAGATTCGCTATCAAGCCGACGGCGACTACTTCCGAATCTGGATTGCCGACGACCGCCGTCCAGACGTGGAAATCGAGCTTGAAGCTCGCAGCAAGGGATTCCAGTGGTTCTTCTCGTTTTACCTTGTCTTTCTCGCCGAGTCCGACGACGGACATAAGGACGCAATTCTCCTGCTCGACGAGCCGGGCTTGCACCTGCATCCTACCGCGCAGCAGGAGTTGATCGCGTTCTTCGAGAAACTCACCGAAAAGAACCAGCTTGCCTACACGACCCATTCGCCCTTCCTGATCGACGGTGAACACTTGCATCGGATCAGGCCGGTCAAGGAAGACGACACCGGCCATTCACGCATTACGGCCGAGACATGGCCAGAGGACCGCGAGACAATTTTCCCACTTCAGGCCGCCGCCGGATACGCAATGCTTCGCGAACTTTTCCAGCATCGCAAGAACGTGTTAGTAGAGGGAATGACCGACTTCTACTACCTGCAAGCGTTGTCGCAGCAGTGCGCGAAATCGGGTCGGATGTCGTTACCAGACGATATCTACATCACGCCCTTCGGAGGGACGAAAAATGTCGGGTACTTAGCTTCGCTGTTCCTCAGCCACAAGGTTCGGCCTCTGGTTCTTCTGGATGGGGACGATGCGGGACGTGCTCGTCGAGACGCACTGATTAAGGAACTCTATGTCGATCATAATTCCAGCATTGTGATGTTGGATGACGTACTGAACCGACCTAGGCAGGAGGTTAAGGAACGACGCTTGCGGACGAAATTCTCGATACTGCGGCGTTGCTGTTTTCCGCGCTGGACGAGAGATTTGAAAAGGAAACGTCCTGACCGCACTACTTGACGGGGACTTGACTGAACCTACTTCGCATAGATGAAGAAGCCTACTAAGAGGCCCTATGACCGTTTCCATAAACGAACTCCAAACTTGGATGGACGCTAGGGAAGACGAGCATCTGGAGTTCAAAGAAGCAAAGACCAATTTCAACTTTGAAACCTTGGTAAAGTACTGTGTCGCCCTCGCCAATGAAGGCGGTGGAAGGATGATTCTGGGCGTAACGGATAAGCTGCCACGCGCGGTGGTTGGTAGCCGGGCTTTTCCCAATCTTGAACGGACGAAGGCCGGTCTGATCGAGCGACTGCAGCTGCGCGTTGATGTCGAAGAGATTCAACATCCAAACGGTCGGGTTCT
This sequence comes from Gemmatimonadota bacterium, assembly GCA_028875345.1. GTDB lineage: Bacteria > Latescibacterota > UBA2968 > UBA8231 > UBA8231. The sequence goes on along the minus strand of JAPPEG010000312.1, from coordinate 2,742 downwards.
GGTCTTTCAGATCCCCACCCGTCCGATTGGTGTGCCTATACAGCATAAAGGTGCGTATTGGATGCGTGGCGGCGAGGACCTTATTCCCATGACACCAGATCAACTCCAACGCATTTTTGCCGAGGCTAGCCCCGATTTCTCGTCTGAGATTTGTACGCCTGCTCGATTGGACGATCTCGATCTAACTGCCGTGGATGTGCTGCGTCAGCTCTGGCAGCGGAAGTCACCAGACCAAGACATCGCGGCCCGTCCCGTAGAGCAACTTCTGGCAGATGCGGAGTTGATCGTCGATGGCGAGGTGACGTACGCGGCGCTGATCTTGTTGGGTACTCGCAAAGCCCTAGGCAAATATCTCGCCCAAGCAGAGCTTATTTTCGAATACCGTTCCGATGAAGTGCCGGGACCGGCGGCGGAACGACATGAGTTCAGACAGGGCTTTCTTCCTGTGCTCGACGAGATCTGGCGACTTATTAATCAGCGCAACGACCTGCAGCACTTTCAGCAGGGACTCTTTATCTGGGATGTGCCCACGTTCAACGAGCGCGTGGTTCGCGAGGCTGTCTTGAACGCAGTGAGTCACCGCGATTATCGCCACGTAGGCTCCATCTTCGTGCGCCAGTATCCTCGCCGCATCGAGCTCGTCAGTCCTGGTGGCTTTCCAGTTGGTATCACCCCTGAGAACATCCTTCGGCAGCAAAATCCGCGCAATCGTCGCATCGCCGAGGTTCTAAGCAAATGCGGCTTGGTCGAACGGGCCGGGCAGGGGTTTGACCGCATCTTTCGCGAGTGTATTCAGCAGAGCAAGCCGTTGCCTGACTTCTCCCACACCGATGCTTACTCCGTATGGCTCACGCTGCACGGCGATATTCAAGACCTAGAATTTTTGCGTTTTCTGGAGGAGATTGGTCGGGAACAAGTCTCCTCATTCAGCCTTGATGACTTGCTGGTAGTCGATCTTGTCCACCGAGAGCAGCCTGTTCCCGACGACCTTAAACCGAGGATTGAACATCTGCTGGAACAGGGGATCATCGAGCGCATGGGACGTGGGCGAGGCGTGCGGCTGCTGCTGTCCCGGCAGTTCTACCGGCACATCGGTAAGGCAGGGGTCTATACGCGCAAGCGTGGATTGGATCGTGAGACGAACAAGGAGTTGCTGCTGAAGCACATTCAAGATAACCGGAAACGGGGAAGTCAGTTACGAGAACTCGTTCAGGTGTTACCAGCCCTCTCCTACGTCCAAGTTCAGAAATTACTTCAAGAGTTGAGGATTAAAGGACAGATCCACAAAGTAGGAAACACTAGCGCCGCTCGCTGGTATCCAGGAGGACCTCCATCTGGAATTATGCCGGAAAATAAATAATAGGTCAAAAAGCATAACTTTGGCATAAGTCGAGCATAATATTCTTATAAGTTTATATTTACTTTATAGTTATGTAATATATGTATTACACTTAAAAACATTATTTTAATGTTTTTTTCAGAGTATTTTTTAAAAAAAGTATCGCAACGACGATGCAATAGTTATTGGAGATTAAACAAGCGATCAGGCCTGTTAGTAGGCCACGGCCACGATCCGTCTCACACTGCGGTCTCCAGCGTCGCCAGCGATGTGTAGCTCGGCTATGTAGAGGCCGGGCGGTACGCGCTGGCCGTGCAGGTCGCGGCCGTCCCAGTGCCATGTGATGTGGCCAGCTTGGCCGTCCCGCTCTTGGGCGAAAAGTGGCCGGCCGGACAAATCGTAGAGCCGCAAGTGTAAGGGGCGAGCGGAGAGCACATTGATGAGGTCGAAGGAAACTAGGAGTTGGTCGTTTATTCCGTCGCCGTTGGGCGTAATGAGTGCGGGACTGAACGAGAGGCCGGCAAAAAGTTGGTCGGCGATGGGCAGGCGCACGACGTTGGAACTGCTCTCGACTTGGGGTGCGGCGTCGCCTGGGTCAACAAGCTGCCGCACCTGCGCTTTTTGGCTGTCTTCGAGAAAGGCATCGAAGCGAGTTGCTTGCACATAGACCGGCGCAGTGAAGCGCAGTTCGACGAGTTGGCGGCTGCGGATGCGGCGCGGGAAGGTGGCGCGAAAGCCCTGAGCGAGGGCCTCGGTAGTAACTTCGACAGACTCGCCATCGACAAATGCGGCGTCAAAGCGGGGAGCTGTGGTGGCTTCAATTGCAATTTGGTCGAAGCCATCTCGGGTCGTCGCGGGCCGCAGGAAGTAGGAAAACTGGGTCTCTTGGCCGGGTGCGACCTGGAGGGGGAACACTTCGCCGACGACCTCGGACGCTAGGGGATCGCTGAAGTTGACGGCCAGCCGGTCGAAGTGGGGAGCCTGCGTCGGACTGTCGGACACCAAGCGCACGTCCAGTTCCATGAAGCGACGCGGTGAGGGCGACTGGAAGGCCGCGCCCGACGCGCTGTAGATATTGCTCCAGGGACTCCAGTCCGCCCCGGGAATGCGCGTGGTGTCGATTTTGCCCTTAAAACTGGGGATCAGTTTGTCGTAGCGCTTCTGGGTTACTTCCTTGCCATTTTTGTCGTGAAAAGTGTATTGCTCTACGACCTCGTTGCCCGTGCGCGAGCGGATTTCGATGTGGGTGCCCAAGGGGGTCTGGGCCTGCCACTCAATCGAGTTGAGATTCTTGCCGTTGCCTAGATCGATGAGCGGCGAGCGAAGACGGACCGCGAGGGGATAGCCTTCGCCGTACACTTGGATTTCTTCGGCCGAGCCAGATGCTCGGCAGCCCCAGCTCG
>JAPPEG010000278.1 GCA_028875345.1 Gemmatimonadota bacterium | reverse complement strand
TTCCAAGCTCGGTGGTGATCGGCGTCAGGCTGCAATTGTCTTCTAGGTTGCAAACCAGAAACTGGTGCTCGGGATCCTTTGGATTGGAGCCGTGAGGGTGCGCTGAGCGGTGGAGGATCAGCCGCTGCGAATCGGGCGTGAAGATCTGCGCCTCCATATAGACATGCGATGAGGGGATCGGCTCATCCGTGAGCTGAATGATTTCGAGATTGTCCCGCTCGGTCGCGGGGACGAGGTCAGGTCGGACTTTCATGTCTTTGTTCCTCACTCCTTAACGACCGGGTACATGGCCGCAATGTGCTCTGGCCCTGAGGCGCAGCAGCCGCCGATGATCTGGGCACCCACCCGCTTCCACTCGCCGGCAAATTCCGCCATGCGGGAGGGGTAGTAGTCGGCGTTTTGCAGGATGTCCACGCCGGCACTGGGTTTTTGGTTCGTGAGCGTCGGCCTGTTGGCAATGGGGCCGGTCGGATTGTAGCCGAGGTTGGGGTACGCGCCGACAGGACCGGCAAACGCCTCCCGGAGTATGGGGAGGCCGACGGAGATGTTTTCCGGGTTGCTGCACATGAGCAGAACGGCATCGACGGGATGGCCTGCGAGGGCGCTGGCGAGATTGATCAGGCTCTCGCCATACTGCATTGCGCCGTCGTCTTGGATGTGCCGAACTCCTAAGAAGACCGGCACGCCTGCCTCGGCACAGCCATCGACAGCCTCGACGCAGTCCTCGATGAAGCCGACGTACTCGGCTAGGATCAGGTCGGCACCCTCGTCGGCTAGGAGCTTGGCGTGGTCGGCCCACTCCCTGCGGTACGCCTCGGGACCCAAGGCGTGGGCGTCTGAGACTGGGCTGGTAGGTGACATCGATCCCTGGAGGCTGGGGGCGGCGATGCCGCCGGCGACGTACGCCTCTTGGTGCATAGCGTTGCGGGCCTCGACGGCGTTGCGGATCGCGGCGGTCGCATAGGTGCGCCAGGCGTGGCGCTCACCGATAGAGTCGAGCCGGGTAGGCGTAGTCCAGAAGTTGTTGCTGGTGATGATGTCGGCCCCGACGCGGAGGTAGTCTGAGTGCACTTGACGGACCACGTCGGCGTACTCGAGGTTGGCCGTTGCCGACCACGCCTTGAGTCGGTCTTCGGCGCCTTTGAGGACATCGGCTCCGCGCCGCTGTAGCTCCGAGCCGGTCCCGCCGTCCAGCAGAAGCGCATCGCCGTTGTGGAGCCGCTGGGAGATGGTGTGTGCGGCCATTTGATCTCTCCGATGGGAGGGCAAAGGTACATGTCTGCCGGGTCGCGTCAAGGTAAGTGAGATGGCTCGGCAGGTGCCAAAGCCAACGTCAGCTTCCCGTAGAACGGTAGTACCGCACGCCCACTTGCCAGATGCGCAGACAGACCGCGAAAAAGAGCAGTCCCACGACCGGGGCCAGCCATTGGAATAACGGGCCTGAACCCAAGGGGTCGGGGCGCTCCAAAATTCCCAAGGCCGGGTAATAGCTGACGCAGGCGAGGGGGATGACGTAGGTGAAAAAGCGGCGGAACCACTCGCGGTAAATTGCTAGCGGATACTGCGCTGTCTCCACGCCGCCGTAGGTTACGGTATTGACGATTTCCAAGCTCTCAGTGGTCCAAAAAGCCAGCGTCGCCTGCAGGACTATGAGACCGTAGAACAGGCAAGCGCCGCCGAGGATGGTGAGCAAGACAAGGAACAGCTTGTCTGGCGTCCAGACTAGCTCTAGGGCATGTGAGGCCCACAGTAGGACGACCAAACCCTGGGTGATGCGGCCGATGCGCTTGAGGGTGAGTTCTTGTCCGGCCAATTGCAAAGCCGTGCTGCGGGGGCGCAGTAGCAGGCGGTCGAAGTCGCCGCTTTTGACCGTGGAGGCGAACAAGTCAAAGCCGCGCGAGAAGGCATCGCACAGGGCAAAGGCGATATTGATCAGGCCGTAGAAGAAGGCCACTTCGGGCAGACTCCAGGTGTCGAGGGCGGTGAAGCGGTCGAAGAGCACCCAGATGCCCAAGAATTCCAAGCCGGTCATCACGCCGTGGCCCACGGACAGCATGACAAAAGAGGCCCGGTACTGCATTTGGCTGCGGAAGGAAATGCCGATATAGCGGCCGTACAGGCTCAGTCCATCGAGCACGGTTTCAGCCTCCTTGGACGACTAGGCGGCGGGTGCCCCGGTAGAGGAGGAAGCGGCCCAGGCTCACTAGTGCTAGCGTCCACGCGAGCTGATGACCCACCACCGACCAGACTTGAGACGCGGGAATGTGCCCCATGTAGAGGCGGAACGGGGTATCGGCCAAGCCGCGGAAAGGCAGGAAGTCGAGTATGGGTTGGAACGCGTCGGGAAACAGCGGCAAGGGGACTACCATGCCCGAAAAGACGTAGATGCACACCGCCAGTATTTGCATAGAGCCTTCTCCGGCTATGGTCCACAACAAGGAGATGTTGACCAAGTTGGACAGCGCCCCGCCCAGTAGGATTGCGCCCACCATGGCCAGTGCCCAAGCCGCAGCCGCAGCCGGGGACGCGGGGGCTTGTAGGTCGAAGAATAGGAAGGCCAAGCAAAACAGCGGCACGGAGCGCAGCAGGGTGGGAGCGATGCGGTTGGCGAGGGCGCGGCTGTACCAAAAGGCGTATAGGTCGACGGGGCGCACCAATTCGTAGGCTACCGTGCCCGTTCGCACCATGGTGCGAACGTCGTCGTCGGGATTCCAAGGCAAGAGGGCGAACAGGGCTTGACCGAGCCAGACATAATTGACCACCTCGGCGTAGGTCATGGGCTGGTCTTGGGTCGCCGTGCGATAAAACGCTTCGAAGATCATCACCCGAATGAGCCCCCAAAACAACTGCGTGCCCATGCCGGCTAGGGCCGCGGCCCGGTACTGCAGCAACATGCGGATGCGGGCGCTGAGGACAGACAGGTAGGGCCGCATCAAGGACGGTTCCGGTAGAGTTGGGCGATGACTTCCTCGATGGGCGGATTTTCCACAAAGAGGTCGCGTACCTCGTGGAGGGCCGTGATGCGGCTGATGAGGGCTGGGGCTGAAATGCGTTCGGGTGCAAAGCTGAGATGCACCCGGTGACCATCGCGCTGGACGACGCGAGCGGCTTCGTCTTCGATGGTTGCTGTGGCATCGACCAGATCGATGATGAGGCGGCGCTCGGACGAGACGCGAGCGCGCAGGTCGGCGAGGCTGCCGTCGGAGAGGATAGTGCCGTCGCCGATGACCATGACCCGGTCGCACAGGGCTTCGATGTCGTCCATGTCGTGGGTGGTTAGGATGACGGTGGTGCCCGCTCGGCGGTTGAGTTCTTTGATGAAGTCGCGCATCGCCAGTTTGGAAACCGCGTCGAGGCCAATGGTCGGCTCGTCCAAAAAGAGCAGGCCCGGACCGTGGAGCAAGGCCGCTACTAAATCGCAGCGCATGCGCTGGCCCAAGCTGAGCTGGCGCACGGGTACGTCGAGAAAGGAATCGAGTTCCAGCATGGCGATGAGCGCGTCGCGCCGCCGCCGGTAGAGGTTGGAGGGCACTTTGTAGATGTCGCGCAGCAGATCGAAGGATTCAATGGCCGGCAGATCCCACCACAACTGGGTGCGCTGACCGAAGACCACGCCAATGCGGCTGACGTGGCCAATGCGGTCCTGCCAGGGGATGCGGCCTTGGACCTCGCAGCGGCCCGAATCGGGTACGACGATGCCGGAGAGGATTTTGACTGTAGTAGACTTGCCCGCCCCGTTTGGCCCGATATAGCCGACTAGTTCGCCGGCTTCCAGCGAAAAAGAGATGCCGTCCAACGCCCGAATTGTGCGGTGCGAGCGTTGCACAATGCCCCGGAAGGCACCCCAAAGCCCAGGGCGGCGCTCGGCAATGCGGTAGGTTTTGACTAGGTTTTCAACGACGATTTGGGGCATGAATACAAATAACGAGTACTAGCTTAACAGGAGCCATTGTGGGTTGGACTAGTCGGGAGCGGTCCCGGATTTTTCCCAGGGGCGGATAAAGGATTCAGGCTCGACGTCCAAGGCCTCTGCTACGCGGTTGATATAGTTGAAAAAGCCGATGATCTGGACGGCGTCGTGGATGCCGCGATCATCAAAGCCGTGCTGGCGCAATTGGTCGATGTCCTCAGCGGTTGAGTCCTGCGGTCGCTGGGTCAGTTTTTCGGCAAAGGCGCATAGGGCACGGTCGGCTGACGATAGATCGGCTCGGTGCCAGTCCGTAGACAATTGGTGCACTAGTTGGTCGGCTGGGGTTCCTTCTGCAACGGCAAAATCGCGAGCGACCTCAGCACGGAGGTCGTGGGCGTGGGAGCGTATTCAGTACGCGCAATGATTCGTGGCCGAAACGACCACGGCCAGCATTTCGCGTTGGCCTCGGCTCAGGGGTGAGGGGCCGTACATGAGGGTCTTGTAAAAATCCATTGAGACCTTCATGGCCCGGGGGTTAAGGCTCATAATGGAGACAATGCCCCAAATGCGCCCGGCCCGAGCGAGGGCGGCTTCGTACTGCTTTTTGAGCAGGCCGGTGGCCCGCTTGAGGGGAATGATGTCTATATAGGGCATTTGCCAATCTCCTCTGTGAAGATATAACTACGCGTCTGGCTGCCGACGACAAAAGCCTCCAAGCCGGGGCATTCGTCGAGGTTTAGAAGATAATGCTGATTTGCGCGAATGGGCACACGTTCGTTTCCGTTGCGTTATGGACACCTGCGCTTGGCACTGTGCAACCGCGGCGCTACCTTCCCTTCCATGAGTAGCGTCGCGGATTCCCAACGCCAACGCATCTTCTGGCTCGATGCCGCCAAAGCGTACGGCATGATCCTAGTATTCTATGGCCACTTCGTGGAGCGAGTTTATCAGACAGGTAACGAAGCGGCTCTGTTGCAGGAACGATTGATCTATGCGTTCCACATGCCGCTGTTCATTTTCATTGCCGGTTTTTTCGCGCGTACCGAAGCTGGAAGGCTTTGGGCTTTCCTCAAGCGCGGCCTGCTGACGCGCATACTTCCCGCCCTCTTCTTCTCCCTGCTCATCGTACCGGGCGTGGCTATCGAGCATCTCTTCCCACCCGACGTGGAGAACAGGCCTAGACAATTCCGGCTACGTTGGTTTGATCAAGAGAGGTTCACAGACCTATGCAAGCGTCTTGCATCGGGGGAGCAGTCAGACGACCGGAGTCGCTCAGAGATCTGGAATAAGTTCCCTTCCGACCAGCAATCGCTGATTTTCGAGTGGGCACAGGCGGACTCGATCCCTTATGCCGTGCGCCAGCAGATATTGGCCGGGCTCAACGAGGTAGTAAAACAAAAAGGGCTCTTCGCCCTAGATGACCTCTCCTACATAAGCCATACCAAGGCCAGCCGGGCCCTGCTCGATCAGTATCGCGCGGACCCCTCACAGGCGAACCTGCAGAAGCTCAATGTCGCGCTGATTTCTCGCTCACTGTGGCCTGAAAACGAGGAGTGGACCTTTGGTGATGAGATTGAGTGGGCGGCGATGCGCTTTCTCCGGACCGGATTCCCTCTCAACATCCCGGTCTGGTTCGTCATCTGTCTGTTTGTCGTGGAACTCTACCACTTTCTGGCCGTTCGGGTACTGCGCTCCGAGGTCGCCGTGGCGCTGGCCATTCCCGCGTTCTGGGTCAGCGGTGCATGGCTGAACCACGATGTTCCGAGCTTCAGCGACGTCTGGTTCGCACGCGAAGCGATTTTGCTCTACGGGATCTATCTGCTAGGACACCTGTTGCGGCGGACTCAGGCGCTTGAGCGACTCACGAATCGAGCACAAGCGTTCATCCTGCTCACCAGCATCGCGCTGCTGCTATCCACGTTCAACCTCAATCCGGGGGCCTCGCACCCCGGGCTACCTCCTGTCGTGCTGATCAACCTTTCCCAGCACGGAGATCCCTTTCTATTTGCCGTCACCGCACTAGCCGGATGCTTTGCGGTTGCTGGCCTGTCGCTGTTTACACCACAGTGGCGCTGGGTATCTTGGCTGGGCCGCAATACCCTGATTCTCATGGGGCTGAACGGGTTCTTCTTCGCCTTCGTCAATCACCAGATTGCCGGTGCGCTGCAGCTCGCCGAATCACAACTCCTGCTGGTTGGGGCCTGTGGGCTTGTGACTGCGCTGTCGCTGATCGCCTGTGTACCTTTTGTTTGGCTACTGAACCGCTACGTTCCTTGGCTTGTCGGGCGTCCTAGGGCGTCCACAACTCACTCGGAACGTAAGCCCCTTCGTCTTACTTGACCTATGCTCACATAGACGAAAAAGATTCCCCTCACAAGGAGCCGTTTCTATGTCCGTTCGCTTTGCCTTCCTCACCGATACCCACCACTACCCCGACGCCCCCGAAGACTACGGCGCTCCCAAGATGCTCACCCGCAGCCAAGAGGTGCACGACGCGATTCCCCCCGCTCTCAACGCGGGGGCTTTCGACTTTGTCGTCCACGGCGGCGACTTTCTCTGCGGCGGGTCGGCCTTTGACCTGCCCACCGAGACTTATTTGCGCTCGATTGACGAGGTGGTCACGGCTTTTGCGCGGATTGAAGCTCCGTTCTACTCGGTCCCCGGCAACCACGACTGCGACGCCCAAAGCGGTTCCTTCGATGGTTTTGCTGCCCGTTTTCCCTATCCCGACCCGCTGACCGTCGTCGATGCTGCGCCGCGTCTGCGTTTGGCGCTGGCCCATGTCTTCTACGACTGCGATGTCTTTGAGAAAGGGTCTGGCGTCTGGACCGACGCGCTAGACGAGGGCCTGCGCGCTGCCGCTGATCAAGCGCTAGCCGATGGCTGCGCGCTGCTACTCGTTCTTCACACTTGGATTTTGCCGGATTTCGCTTGGGATCGCGGCGTGGTCGAAGGCGCGCCTCGTTTGGTCAAAACGCTCGACGAAAGCCCCGCTATTGTCGCTGCTTTCACCGGCCACCGCCACATCAACCGCATCACTGCCTACCGCGACTACCTAGTTGTCGATACGGCCTGTCTGATTGGTTTCCCCTTGGGGTATCGCAGTGTTGAGCTCTCTGACGATGGCTTTTTCAAGACGCGCTTCCACACTCTCGACCTGCCCAATCTGATGCAAGCTTCCTACGATCGCTCGACGCCTGAGGCGAACGGGATCTGGGAAGGTCACATCTTCGACCGGGACGTGGATATCCTGTCGCCTCGGCTCAAGGCGCTTTGGGGTTGAACGGGGCGACTTAGCAACTGCTCCATAAAACCTTATCCAAGAGTCTGCTCATTTACTCTCGGCCACCATAGCGGTTTAAGAGCTCGGCTGTCTCAGTAGCATTGTGTTCCGTCGCAATATACAGCGGTGTTAGGCCCTCGTCGCTCTCAGCGTTGACCTCGGCTCCCTGCTTAAGCAGCAGTTCGGCTGTCGCGGTAGCATTCGTCTCTGCCGCATCGTGCAGCGGCGTCAGCCCCTTGTCGTTTTTGGCGTTTATCTCAGCTCCTTGCGTTATCAACAATTGGGCTGTTTCGATTGCATTTTCGCACGCTGCACTGTGCAGTGGCGTATTGCCATATTCGTCTTTTTCGCTGACGTTGGCTTCTTGGGTTAGTAAGAGTTGGGCTGTTTCAGTCGCATTGCCCATCGCCGCCAAGTGTAGCGGTGTCCGGCTACATTTGTCCTTTTCGTGAACATCGGCTCCTTGGGTTAGTAAGAGTTGGGCTGTTTCAGTTGCATTTTTCCACGCCGCAGAATGCAGTGGTGTCTGGCCCTCGTCGGCTTTGGCGTTTATCTCAGCTCCTTGCGCGATCAACAATTGGGCTGTTTCGATTGCATTTTCGCAGACTGCATTGTGCAGTGGTGTCTGGCCATATTCGTCTTTTTCGCTGACGTTGGCTCCTTGTGTCAGTAAGAGTTGGGCCGTTTCGGTTGCGTTGTTCCTCGCCGCTCGGTGCAGTGGTGTCTGGCCATATTCGTCTTTTTCGCTGACGTTGGCTCCTTGTGTCAGTAAGAGTTGGGTTGTTTCGTTCGCATTTTTCCTCGCCGCTCGGTGCAGTGGTGTCCGGCCCAATGTGTCCTTGGCACAGATCTCGGCTTCTTGGGTTATTAACAGTTGGGCTGTTTCAGCCGCGTTGTTCCACGCCGCATGGTGCAGCGGCGTCGATCCTTTATCGTTTTTGGCGTTTATCTCAGCTCCTTGTGTTAGCAACAATTGAGCTGTTTCGTCGGCATTGTTCCATGCCGCATAGTGCAGCGGCATGTCGCCATCTTGCTCCTTTTCGTTGACGTTGGCTCCCTGTGTCAGCAAGACCTTGGCCGTTTCAATCGCATTGTACCAGGCCGCCCAGTGTAGCGGTGTCCGGCCATATTCGTCCTTTTCGTTGATGTTGGCTCCCTGTGTCAGCAAGACCTCGGCCGTTTCAGCCGCGTTGTTCCACGCCGCCCGGTGCAGTGGTGTCTGGCCATATTCGTCCTTTTCGTTGATGTTGGCTCCCTGTGTCAGCAAGACCTCGGCCGTTTCAGCCGCGTTGTTCCACGCCGCCCAGTGTAGCGGTGTCCGGCCCAATGTGTCCTTGGCACAGATCTCGGCTC